>JAFLUO010000069.1 GCA_022508705.1 Oscillospiraceae bacterium | reverse complement strand
ATAAGGAGGTGCTGAAAATGGCAGTACCGAAGAGAAGAGTTTCAAAAGCAAGAAGAGACAAGAGACGTTCAAACGTTTGGAAGATGAATGCTCCCGAGCTTGTTAAGTGCCCTGAGTGCGGCGCTTATAAAAGGCCTCACAGAGTATGCGGCGAATGCGGCAAATACAAAGGCAGACAGATCGTTGCAATTAAAGAAGAGGCTTAATTTTTCTTTCTGATTAGAAAGGCGGAGAGGTATTTTCTTCCCCGCCTTTTAGTCGTGTCTTGAAGGGGGTGTTACTTTGCCTGTTAAAATTAAAAATGTAAAAAAGTTTTCAAAATGCGGTTTGTCGGGCGTTCGTTCGGGCGATATTCTTTTGTCTGTTGACGGCAATGAAATAGAAGACGTATTAGATTACGACTTTTATATGACTGATGGCAAGGTAACCCTTGAATTTTTATGCGATAACAAGAGAAAAACAGTCAAAACAACAAAAGAAAAATGCGGTCTTGAGTTTGAAACATATCTTATGGACAAACAGCAGGGGTGCAAAAACAAGTGCATTTTCTGCTTTATAGACCAGTTACCAAAGGGTATGCGAAAAACTCTTTATTTTAAAGATGACGACTCCCGTCTTTCTTTCCTTTTTGGAAATTACATAACTCTTACAAACCTTTCTGAACATGAAATTGAACGAATTATAAAAATGCACATAAGCCCCGTCAATATCTCCGTTCATACAATGAATCCCGAGCTTCGTGTGCGTATGATGAAAAATCCGGAAGCAGGGGAGTCCCTTGAAATAATAAAACGCTTTGCCGAGGCCGGCATAAAAATGAACACTCAGCTCGTTCTCTGCCCGGGGTTTAATGACGGTGAAGAGTTAAAATATTCACTTTCAGAGCTTTCAAAGCTTTATCCGGCGGTGTCAAGCATTGCGGCGGTGCCCGTGGGGCTTACAAAATACCGTGAAGGGCTTGAAAAACTTAGTCCCTTTACTAAAGAAACGGCAGGCAATGTTATTGATATAATGGAAAAATTCGGCGACGAGTTTAAAGAGAAAAACGGAACCCGTCTTTGCTACCCTGCCGATGAATTTTACTTAAAAGCTGGGCGACCTTTGCCCCAGGAAGATTTTTATGAGGATTATCCTCAAATCGAAAACGGCGTCGGTATGTGGACGTCATTTAAAACCGAATATCTCGATTATTTTGAAAATCCCGGTGAGAATTTTGTCTGTGAAAAGGAAAAAACCGTTTCCTTTGCAACGGGAACGGCGGCTTATCCGTTAATGTGCGACTTCGCAAAGAAAATAGAAAAAAATATTCCTAAACTCCGTGTAAATGTTTATGAAATAAATAATAATTTCTTTGGGGAGAGCATAACCGTTGCAGGTCTTATTACGGGTCAGGATTTAATCAATCAGTTAAAAGGAAAAAACTTAGGACAGGCTCTTTTTATTTCGTCAAATATGGTAATCGGCTCTTATCAGGAGGAGTGCGAAAGCATTTTCCTTGATGATATAACGATAACGCAAGCGAGTAAAGAGCTTAATGTAAATATAATTCCCGTTTCGGAGAGCGTGTCCGAAACAATGCAAAAAATATTGGAGGTGTGAAAATGGCAAAACCTGTTGTAGCCGTTGTGGGCAGACCAAATGTGGGCAAATCAACACTTTTTAATAAGCTATGCGGTCAAAGACTTGCCATTGTTGACGATACCCCGGGCGTTACCCGTGACCGAATTTACGGCGACTGTGAGTGGCTGGGGCGTGAGATGCTTCTTATTGATACAGGCGGTATTGAGCCTTATTCTGACGATATAATTCTTTCGCAGATGCGCCGTCAGGCTCAGCTTGCCATTGACAGCGCCGACGTAATTATTTTTGTTACGGATATTCGCACAGGCGTAGTTGCAACTGATGAAGAGATTGCCGCAATGCTTCAAAAAAGCGGCAAGCCCATAGTCCTTTGTGTAAATAAGTCCGACTCTCTCGGTGAACCGCCTGCCGAATTTTATGAGTTTTATAATTTGGGGCTTGGCGACCCGATTCAGATTTCAGCAGTTCACGGTCACGGAACGGGTGATTTGCTTGATGCGGTTTTAGAGTATCTTCCCGAAAATTCTGACTCCGAAGAGGAAGGCGATACCGTAAAGGTAGCGGTTATAGGCAAGCCGAACGCAGGCAAATCTTCCCTTGTCAATAAAATTACTGGCGAAGAGAGAATGATTGTCTCCGACATTGCAGGCACCACCCGTGATGCAACGGACACCTTCGTTGAAAATGAATACGGCTCTTTTGTGTTTATTGATACGGCAGGGCTTCGCAGAAAAAGCAGGGTAGACGATGCAATAGAAAAGTATTCAGTTATCCGTGCCCGCATGGCAGTTGAAAGAGCGAATGTGTGCGTAATTATGATAGATGCAACCGAAGGCTTTACTGAGCAGGATTCCAAGGTTGCTGGCATTGCCCATGAGCTCGGAAAAGCGTCAATCATTGCCGTAAACAAATGGGATTTAGTTGAAAAAGACGGAAAAACAATGGATTCTTTCCGCAAAAAGCTTATGAACGACTTTTCGTTTATGAGCTATGCCCCGATTATCTTTATTTCCGCAAAAACGGGGCAGAGGATAGACCGCCTTTTTGAGCTTATTAAATATGTCGATACGCAAAATGCAATGCGTATTTCAACGGGCAAACTAAACGATGTTTTAGCATCTGCTACTGCCCGTGTTCAGCCACCTACGGACAAGGGCAAGAGGCTCAAAATTTATTATATGACTCAGGCGTCAACAAGACCGCCAACGTTCGTATGCTTTGTAAATAACAAAGACCTTTTCCATTACAGTTATCAGCGTTATCTTGATAACCAAATCCGTGAGGTATTCGGTCTTGAGGGCACACCCACAAAATTTGTAATCCGTGAAAGAGATAAAAATAATAAAAAATAAGATTATCAGTTTTTCTAAGCCGTATGCTTTTTGAGTATACGGCTAAAATTTTGTCGATTTGTGAGGCGTTTACACTAAGTAATGAATATAAACATTTTAACTGTGAACAGACAATGTTTTTCTTGATATTTAATACATACTATGGTATAATACTATGAATTTAATGTGAGGTAGTGTATCGTGATTATATTAGGCATAGACCCGGGCTATGCAATAGTCGGCTGGGGAGTAATTGAATACAACGCTAATAAATTCAGTGTTATAGATTACGGTGCAGTTACGACTGAGGCGAAAACGCCCTTTAACGACCGTCTTAAAATGGTTTATGACGGTATCGACACCATAATGAAACGCTATTCGCCGCAGGCTTTGGCAATTGAAAAGCTTTTCTATAACACTAACGCTAAAACGGTTATTGATGTAGCTCAGGCGAGGGGAGTTATCAACCTTGCGGCAGTTCAGAATAATATTCCGATTTTTGAATATACTCCCTTGCAGGTAAAACAAAGTGTTGTAGGCTACGGCAGAGCTGAAAAAAAGCAGGTTCAGGAAATGACGAGAGTTATTTTAAAGCTGGAAAAAATTCCGAAGCCCGATGACACGGCAGACGCTCTTGCAATGGCGATTTGCCACGCACACGCCAGCGGTTCAATGCTCGGCAGATTAGGAATGAGGTAGTTTATGTTCTATTCAGTTTCAGGAAATGTTGTTGATTACAGTACGAATTTTGTAGCTGTTGAGTCAGGCGGAGTCGCTTTTCTCTGCTTTACAAGTATGCAAACTGCAAGTAAATGCTCTATTATAGGCGAAAAGGTAACTCTTTTTACTTATCTTAATGTTCGTGAGGACGCTATTGAGCTTTACGGTTTTTATGACAAGGAAGAGCTTGACTGCTTCAAAATGCTGATAAACGTTTCGGGAGTTGGCGCTAAAATGGCGCTGTCGTTGCTTTCCGAATACACGCCAGATAAAATTATTTTAAGCATTGCGGCAGGGGATTATAAAGCTCTCACAAAAGCCGTAGGCATAGGCGCAAAATTAGCCCAAAGAATTACTTTGGAGCTTAAAGATAAAATCGGCGCATTGTCAGTGAGTACGCAGGAAGAAGTTGCGGCAGTTTCGTCCGTTTCAAAGAACAGCGTTACGGCAGAGGCTGTTGCCGCCCTTGTAATGCTTGGATATAACCAATCCGAAGCATCCCTTGCGGTCAGCAATCTTGACCCCGCACTTTCTGTTGAAGAACTTATTAAGCAGGCGCTAAAACTGCTTTCTAAATAGGAGTAGATTATGGATTTTGAAAATAATGAAAACCGTATAATAACTCCCGATTTTACCGAAACCGATAAAGATATTGAAAATTCTCTTCGTCCAAAGACCCTTAATGAATACATCGGTCAGGAAAAGGTTAAGGAGAATTTGAAAATCTATATTGATGCCGCTAAAAATCGTGGGGAAACTCTTGACCATGTTTTGCTTTACGGACCCCCGGGACTTGGCAAAACCACTCTTGCAGGCATAATTGCCAATGAAATGGGAGTACAAATAAGAGTAACGAGCGGTCCTGCAATTGAAAAGCCGGGTGATTTAGCTGCTCTTCTTACAAATCTTAACGACGGAGATGTTTTGTTTATAGATGAAATTCACCGTCTGTCCCGTGCTGTTGAAGAGGTTCTTTACCCTGCCATGGAGGATAATGCTCTTGATATTATTATAGGCAAAGGTCCTTCCGCCCGTTCAATAAGACTTGATTTGCCGCATTTTACACTTGTGGGCGCAACAACAAGAGCAGGTCAGCTAACAGCTCCGCTTCGTGACCGCTTCGGCGTAATTCTCCGTCTGGAGCTTTACACACCAGAAGAGCTTGCCGAGATTGTAAAGCGTAGTGCTGGGATTCTTGATATTTTTGCAGAGGACGACGGTGCGCTTGAAATAGCATCCCGTTCAAGGGGTACGCCCAGAATTGCAAACAGACTTTTAAAGCGTGCAAGGGACTTTGCACAGGTTATGAGTAACGGCGTAATCGACCGTGACAATGCAAAAATTGCCCTCGGCAGAATGGAAATTGACGAAAAAGGTCTTGACAATATTGACCGTTTAATGCTCACAACTATGATTAGAAACTTTAACGGCGGCCCCGTGGGGCTTGAAACTATTGCCGCAACAATTGGCGAAGAGGCCGTTACTATTGAGGACGTTTATGAGCCTTATCTTATGCAGATAGGCTTCCTTGCGAAAACACCGAGGGGCAGAGTTGCTACCCCGCTCGCTTACAAGCATTTAAAATTAGAGCATCAGACATCTTTACTATAACTTTTTAAGGGGATTAGATTTATGGGAAGATTATTCGGAACAGACGGCGCACGCGGCGTTGCAAATAGTGAGCTTTCATGTGAGCTTGCAATGAAAATAGGCAGAGCCGCCGCAATGGTTTTAACAGAGAGCTGTTCACATAAACCTAAAGTTTTAATCGGTATGGACACAAGAGCATCGTCACATATGCTGGCTTCCGCCATCAGCGCAGGGCTTTGCTCAGTGGGCGCAGATGTGCTCATTTTAGACGTTGTTCCAACACCGGCAGTTGCATTTCTTGTTAAGGAATATAATTACGATGCAGGCGTAATGATTTCCGCATCGCATAATCCTTGTGAATATAACGGAATTAAGATTTTCCAAAATAACGGATACAAGCTTCCCGACGAGCTTGAAAATGAAATTGAAGAAATAATCCTTGATGAAACTAAATTACCACCCGTAATGCTGGGCGGAGACGTTGGCAATGTTCATTTTTCCGATTCTGCCGTTGACGATTACATTTTCCATTTGGCTATGACCTCAGACGGTGATTTTAAAGGTATGAAGATTGCCCTTGACTGTGCAAACGGCTCGGCTTCCGTTACCGCAAAAGCTTTGTTTACCCGTTTGGGCGCTGAGTGTTATATAATCAATGCAGAGCCAAACGGCACAAATATAAACGAAAATTGTGGCTCAACTCATATGAAAGGTCTTCAAAAGTTCGTTGTAGAGAATAAGTGCGACATAGGCTTTGCCTTTGACGGCGATGCAGACAGAATGCTTATTGTTGATGAAGACGGCGAAATTATTGACGGTGACAAGGTAATTGCCCTTTGCGCAAAATATATGAAACAGCAAGGAACTCTTAAAAATAATACTGCCGTTGTTACCGTAATGAGTAATATGGGCTTCTTTAAATTCTGCGAGGAAAACGGTATTCATTGCGAAAAAACAAAAGTAGGGGACAGATATGTTCTTGAAAATATGGTTGCAAACGGGTATTCAATCGGCGGCGAGCAGTCAGGTCACATTATTTTCCTTGACCACGCCACAACGGGCGACGGGCAGATGTCCGCAATTCAGGTTTTAAATGTTCTTAAAAGAACGGGCAAAAAGATTTCAGAGCTTGCAAATGAAATGCAGGTATTTCCGCAGGTTCTTATCAATGTCCGTGTATCAAATTTCGGTAAAACAAGACTTGAAAAGGATGAAGAGGTTCAGCTTGCAATTAGAGAAGCGAGTGAAGAACTGGGCGACGACGGGCGTGTTCTTGTGCGTGTATCAGGCACGGAGCCACTTGTTCGTGTAATGCTTGAGGGCAAGGATTACGAGAAAATTCAGTATTTAGCAGAGTGTATAGCGAAGGTTATTGAAGAAAGGTTAGTATAATGCGCATTGCAGATAAATGGCAGGATTATGAACTTATAGACAGTTCTTTCGGCGAAAGGCTTGAGCGTTGGGGAAACATTACGCTTATTCGCCCCGATCCGCAGGTTATTTGGAAAACCGAAAAGGAAAATCCCCTTTGGAGACGGGCAGATGCAATTTATCACCGCTCAAGCTCTGGCGGAGGAAATTGGGAAATAAAGCATAAAATTCCCGATTTTTGGACTGTAAACTACAGAGATTTAACCTTTAATATTAAAACAATGGGCTTTAAGCATACGGGGCTTTTCCCTGAGCAGGCAGTAAATTGGGATTTAACTGCAGATATAATAAAAAATGCAGGCAGACCTGTTCGTGTTCTCAATTTGTTTGCGTACACAGGCGGCGCAACGGTTTCCGCTCTCAAAGCAGGAGCATCTGTTGTTCACGTTGATGCGTCAAAGGGAATGACTCTTTGGGCAAAAGAAAATGCCGTGTCCTCAGGCGTGGAGGAAAAACCTGTGCGCTGGATAGTTGACGACTGTATAAAATTTGTTCAGAGGGAAATTCGCCGTGGAAATAAGTACGATATAATCATTATGGACCCGCCCTCTTACGGCAGAGGCCCGGGCGGGGAGGTCTGGAAGCTTGAAAATGAGGTTTACGGATTTGTGGAGCTTTGTACCGGGGTTTTGTCTGACGACCCTCTTATGATGCTTATAAATTCCTATACAACGGGGCTTTCGCCGTCTGTTATGGAATATATTTTAGGTGCTGTCGTTAGAAATAAATTCGGAGGAGAGGTAACGGGCAGTGAAATAGGGCTTAAAACCTCTTCTAAAGGGCTTGTCTTACCCTGCGGAGCATCGGCAATTTGGTCAAAAAATACAATTTAGGGTTTGACTCTCTCAACCCAAAGGAAAAATTATGGCAGATACAATTTTAAAATTTGAAAACGTAACTTTTCGGTACGACGGTGACGGGCAACCGCTCCCACCCGCAGTCGAAAATCTTTCTCTCGAAATAAAAAAAGGCGAGTTTGTAGCAGTTCTCGGTCACAACGGCTCGGGAAAATCTACCGTAGCCAAGCTCTCCAATGGGCTTGTAATCCCTGAATCGGGAGACGTTTACGTTCTCGGAATGAACACAAAAAATGAAGACGACGAGCTGAAAATAAAACAGACGGTAGGTGTCGTTTTCCAAAATCCCGACAACCAAATAGTCGCAACAATAGTTGAAGAGGACGTTGCTTTCGGTCCTGAAAACTTAGGAATAGAGCCTGCCGAAATACGCAGACGTGTTGACGAGGCGCTGAATGTTGTGGGTATGTATAAATACAGACTGCATGAGCCGCACAAGCTTTCAGGCGGTCAAAAGCAGAGAGTTGCCATTGCGGGAATAATTGCAATGCAGCCTCAATGTATCGTTTTTGACGAGCCGACCGCAATGCTTGACCCTGAGGGCAGGCGAGACGTAATGAACGCTATGAAGCGCTTAAACAAAGAGCTTGGCATAACGGTTGTGTTTATTACTCATTACATGGAAGAAGCCTGCGAAGCCGAAAGAATTATTGTAATGGACGATGCTCATTTAGTTCTTGACGGCACTCCGAGGGAAATTTTTTCCGATGTTGATTTTATTCGAGGTTTGGGGCTTGACGTACCGCAAACCTGCGCTTTGGCTCAAATGCTTAAAAATGACGGAATCGAAATTTCAGGCGATCATTTAAGCGTTGACGAACTTGTTGCTTCTTTGGCAAAAATTCTTGATCGAGGTTAAATATGTCTCTTTTGCAAACGGAAAATTTATCTTATATCTACGGTGAGGGAACGCCCTTTTGCGTGACCGCCCTTGATAAAGTTAATATAGAAATAGAAAAAGGCGAAATTGTTGCAGTAATCGGGCACACAGGCTCGGGAAAAAGCACGTTAATGCAACAGCTCAACGGCCTTTTAAAGCCAACCTCGGGCAGAGTTTTAATTGACGGAGAGGACATTCGTTCCTCAAAGGCTAAAACCCTTGAAACTCGTTTTCGTGTGGGCCTTTGCTTTCAGTACCCTGAATATCAGCTTTTTGAAAATACGGTTTATGAGGATATTGCTTTCGGACCTAAAAATATGGGACTAACTGAAGCGGAGGTTGACAAGCGTGTCCGTGATGCCGCAAAATATGTAGGCATTCCCGAAGTAGCCTTCAAAACTCACCCCTTTGACCTTTCAGGAGGAGAAAAAAGGCGTGTTGCCATTGCGGGTGTTATTTCAATGGAGCCTGAAGTTCTTATACTTGACGAGCCTACCTCAGGGCTTGACCCTAAGGGCAGAGAGCAGATTTTATCGCTTATTAAAAATTACCGTGACCGCACGGGCAAAACCGTTGTGATCGTTTCTCACAGTATGAATGATGTGGCAAAAATCGCCTCAAAGGTTATTGTTATGTATAACTCAAAGGTTTTAATGACAGGTACTGTTGACGAGGTCTTTGAACAAAGCGAAAAACTTTGTGAAGTCGGTCTTTCTGTTCCGCAAATTACGGAGGTTTTCGCAAAACTGCACGCTATGGGATACCCTGTCAGCGAAAAAGTGTATACTGTCGAGCAGGCTTACCTTGAAATCAAACGCGTTTTGACGGGAGGGGATACATATGCTTAAAGACATAACAATAGGGCAGTATTTCCCCTTAAATTCCGTAATTCACCGTCTTGATCCGCGCACAAAACTTTTATATACTTTCGTTTTTATCATAACGATAGTGCTTACAAATAATTTTGTTTCCCTCGCTCTTTGCATCTCCGTGGCGCTTGCTGTAACATTTATTTCAAAAGTGCCGCTTAAAACGGTTATCAAAGGTCTTAAACCTATTCTTTTTGTAATTATCATTACATCACTTTTGCAGATAATTTACGTGAAAACGGGAGTTCCGTTAATATCATTTTGGAAAATTAAAATTACAAGCGGCGGACTTTTAGAGGCGGTATTCCTTACATTCCGTATTTCATTTTTGATTGTAATGAGCACAATGCTCACTTACACAACCTCGCCCACATCTATGACAAACGGGCTTGACCGCACCTTTGCGCCGCTTACGAAGCTGGGGATAGATTTTAATATCGTAACGATGATAATGACAATAGCGTTAAGGTTTATTCCAACCCTTATTGACGAGGTGGATAAAATTATTTCAGCGCAAAAATCAAGAGGCGCAAATTTTGAAAGCGGAAATATTTTTAAGCGTGCAAAAATGCTCATACCGCTTTTTGTTCCGCTGCTTTTCAATGCAACAAGAAGAGCGTATGAATTAGCATACGCCATGACCTGCCGCTGCTATAACGGCGGTAAGGGGAAGACTACGATGAATACGCTTAAATTCAAAAAGGGCGACTGGGCGGCGTTACTTTTGACCGTTGCTTTCGTTGCAGGCGTAATATTCTTAAATATTAAATTCGGTGAGTATAATGCGCAATTTACTTTTAACCTTGCGGTATGACGGAACGCATTTTCACGGCTGGCAGATTCAAAATAACGGAGACACGGTGGAAGCCCGTGTTAAAGCCGCATTTAATTCCGTCAGCGGAAAAAGTGAAAATATAATCGGCTGCAGCAGAAC
>JAFLUO010000068.1 GCA_022508705.1 Oscillospiraceae bacterium | reverse complement strand
CTACTATTTCACTGGTTGTTAACAACTCAGGTTATCTGTCAAAATACGATTATGCTGTAAACGGTGTTGCAAACTGTAAGTTTACAGAAAACGGAACGCCTGTTGCAACAGGTGAATTTAGCTTTAATCAACAATATAATTATGAATTCACATACTGATTTTCATAAAGAAAAGCGGAATGAGGTTACACTCACTCCGCTCTTTTTATATTTTTTCATTAAAAGGACTTATTATGTATCGTCCCCTTTTTTTATACCGAAAATGGTTCTTAATACCGCACCCAGCATTTTTGGCTTTATAACAATAACTTTCATAACCTCTACCCCCTATTTTTTGCAAAGAGCCAAGCCGCAAAACACCAAAGATATTGCAAGAGCAACTATGATGAATTTTGTAGGCAGAATGAAAGAAATCACTAAGCCAAGTCCGAGTGATGCAAAAATTATTCCGGCGCATGAATTTCTTTTACTCATATTAAAGCCCCCTGCTAATGTATTGATAATACATTATATACAGGGGTAATTATTTTTGTTACAGCCTATTTCATTTCCCAATCATTTATTGCCGAAGCGGCCTTATAAAGGGCAATGTAATTTTCGTGCCTTATTTTGCTTATTTTACCGCTGTCTGCTGCTTCGCAAATTTTGCAGCCTTTATCGCCTGTATGTGAGCAGGTAGAAAACTTGCATGTATTTAAATATTCCCTAAACTCACGGAAGCAATATGCTAATTCGTCCTTGGGAATTTGTTCATCCTTTTCAAAGTCAAAAGATGAAAAACCGGGAGTGTCAACCACAAATCCTCCGCACACCCTGAAAAGCTCTGCCTGCCGCGTTGTGTGGCGCCCTCTGCCGAGCTTTTGACTTATCGGCGCAGTAGATAAATTTAAGGTCGGATCAAGCCGATTTAAAAGCGTTGATTTACCGACGCCGGAATTTCCCGTAAAAGCGGTTGTCTTGCCATTCATAAGCGCTGACAATTCATCAATAGCGCCGCTTTCGTCAAGAGATATAACTTTTATTCCGCTTTTAGCATAAACGCTTTTTACATCATCAGACGGCGAAATATCCCCTTTTGAGATTGCAATTACTGGTTCAATGTTTTTGTACTCTGCATTGGCAATAAGTCTGTCCGCTACAAGAAAATTCGGTTTAGGCTCAGTTGTTGAAATAACAATAATTAAATTATCAATATTACTTACCGGCGGACGGTTAAGATAATTTTTTCGTTCATGTATTTCGTCAATTGTATTTTCTGCATTTTCATTGACTGAAATTGTAACAAAATCACCTACAAGGGGTGTTATTCGTTTTTTACGGAAAACACCCCTTGCTTTACATTCATAAACCGCACCGGCGGCTTCAACATAATAGAAGCCGCCAATGCCTTTAATTATAGTTCCCTGAAGTTTATTCATACTGTCAATCTACCGGATCTGTCGGTGCTTCGGCAATAGTAATTGTAATTTCGGTATTAGTTGCACATCTTGTTGTTCCGTCGGACTCAGGTGTTTGTTTAATTACTGTGCCTGCAGTTGCAGTTTCGTCTTCTTTATACTCAACCTTAACATTGGTAAACTTTGCATCGGAAAGAATTTTTTTGGCTTCTTCCTCTGTCTTTCCTTTTACGTCAGGCAATGCATCGTAAAGATTTGTTGTAATCTCTCCCGTATTAAAATCAATTTTACCGTCCTGCACCTTTACGCCGTCAATTACAACAGAATAAGGAATATCGGAGCCTGAGCCTTCAACTGAATAGGTTTTTTCGGAATTATCCTGGAAAACTCTGTCTTTTTCAAGCTTAGGTTCGTTGTTAACGTAAATTATCACTTTACCCTCTTTTTGAGTATTTAAAAGTTTTACAGTTAAATTTACTGTGACATCCGGCTTGTTGCCGTTACTTATTGCAAAATTGATTTTTGTTCCTTCGGGAACCAAATCCTCTGCATCCGTTTCCTGAGAAACAACTCTACCTTTCTCAAGCTCGCTTGGCACTTCTGTGACTTTTCCTACCCCAAGGCCGGAAGCGTTCAAAGCAATTTCTGCCTCTTCAAGAGTCATATTTACAAGACTTGGTACTTTAACTGTCTTTTTATCAGAAGCAACGTAAATTGTTACGTTTGAAGCGTAAGGAACTTGCGTGCCTATGGCAGGTTCAGTACGAATAATTTTGCCGATTTCTACGTCGTCACGGCTTTCATATTCAACCTTAGGCAAAAGCATTAGCGTATTTCTCAAATAGTTTACAGCCTGCTCCTCGGTCATATTCAGAATAGACTCATCAAGTAAAACACTGGCATTATTTGTAACTACATCAAGAGTAATTGTTGTACCTTTTTTAACTTTAGAGTTTGCTTCCGGATCCTGAGCTACAACAGTACCGTCGCTGAAATTTTCATTTTTAACTTGTTTTATTTCAAATGAAAAATCCTTATATTTGCTGTTATTTTCAATGTCATTATAATAATTCAAGGTCTTAAAATCAGGTACTACTAACTTTTTACCGCCGACAGCAGAAAGAATTGCAAATATGATTATCGAAAGTACAACAACACCAGAAACAGCACCGATCATTATTGCGGTTGTTTTATTAACCGATTTTTTCTGCATCTCTTCTTCGGAATCTGTTTCGTTAGCAGCAGCCGACTGAACCCCGGATGCAGGGACATATCTTGTAGGTTCTTTATCAATAAAATATGTGTAGTTAAATTTAACTGCAGGGTTTCTTTTGAACTCGTTTATATCCATTAACATTTCTGCAGCAGACTGATACCTGTCGGCAGAGTTTTTCTGCATAGCGCGCATTGTTATCTGCTCAAGCCCTAAAGGAAGAGTCGGAACAAGCTCACGCGGTCTTACAGGGTCATTTTGAAGCTGCATAAGAGCCACTGAAACTGCGCTGTCGGATTGGAACGGAAGCTGACCTGTAATCATTTCATAAAGGACTACGCCTACAGAGTAAATATCCGCCTTATCGTCCGTCATTTCACCACGCGCCTGTTCGGGGCTGATATAATGAACAGAGCCAATTGCGTTTTCAGATGTTGTGTTATTGTCCGTTCTGCTGAATCTTGCAATTCCAAAATCCGTAACCTTGATTGTACCGTCATTTAAAAGCATAATGTTCTGGGGCTTAATGTCCTGATGAACAATTCCTTTGTCATGAGCGTGCTGAAGAGCGGCAAGGATTTGACCCGTAAAATGAACAGCCTCTTTCCAATTGATTACACTCTGCTGCTGAATATATTCTTTCAAAGTTATTCCGTCAACGAACTCTTCAACAATATATTGAAGCCTATCACCGAAGCTGACGTTATATACACGGACAATGTTAGGATGAGAAAGAACAGCGATAGCTTTAGATTCATTTTTAAAGCGGCGCTTAAACTCCTCGTTGGTTAAATATTCATCCTTTAATATTTTTATAGCTACAATGCGGTCGTCAATATTGTCATAGGCTTTGTAAACAACAGCCATTCCGCCCACGCCGATTATTTCACTTATTTCATAACGCCCGTCAAGACGCTTTCCACAGAAATTATCCATAAATAAATCTCCTTATCAATAAGATAATGTAACAACGGTAATGTTATCGCCGCCGCCGTTTTCATTGGCCTTGTTAACAAGCCGCTCAGAAAAATCGTTAAATTTGCCGTCTGAGGTAAGCGAAATTATTTCTTCAATCGAAACATAATTTGTTAAACCGTCAGTACAAATCAAAACAACATCATCTTTATCTATAAATTCTTCACAAAAGTCAACCCGAAGCTCATCTCCAACGCCGAGCGCTCTTGTGATAATATTTTTTCTGGGATCATCCTTAGCCTCATCGGGAGTGAGACGACCTATATCCACCATTTCCTGAACAAATGAATGGTCTTTTGTGATTTGCTTTAACGAGCCTTTTGATAAAATATATGCCCGTGAATCGCCTGCATGCGCAACGTAAAGCACTCCGTCGGAAATTACAGCGGCAACAACAGTTGTGCCCATTCCCGCAAGAGCTTTATCTGCCTGCGCTTCGTCAAAAACTTCAATGTTTGCCGCCGCAATGGCAGATGTAAGGATATTTTTAATTGAGCTGCCGCCCATGCCCGCCTTATAAGAGGACGTTATTCTTTCTGATATTATTTTTACGGCAGTTGAACTTGCAATATTGCCGCCAGAAGCTCCGCCCATGCCGTCACAGACAACTGCCCACGCAACAGAATTGGGAAGCTCGCCTGCTGCATAAGAGTCCTGATTGTTTGGGCGAACAGAACCAATATCAGTTTTAGCAACAATTCTCATTTAATCACCTGTCTTTCTTTTTGAGGCTCTGAGCTGACCGCAAGAAGCGTTAATATCACTGCCCAAAGTTCTTCGGACAGTCGCAGTAATTCCGTTTTTCTCTAAAATATCTGCAAACCGTTTCTGTCGGTCTAAAGTGCTTTTTTCGTAATTCCGTTCTCTGACATTATTGACGGGAATCAGGTTTACATGGCAAAGAGATCCTTTAAGTCTTGTGGCAAGCTCAGTTGCCGCACCGTCGCTGTCATTAAGCCCTTTTATCATGGCATATTCAAAAGAAATGCGGCGACCTGTTTTATTTTCATAATATTGACAGGCCGAAAGCAGCTCGTCAATATTATACCGCAAATTAACAGGCATAGACTGTGAACGGATTTCATCATTCGGCGCATGAAGTGAAACCGAAAGAGTTAAACCAAGCTTTTGTTCAGCCAATTCGTAAATTTTAGGAACAATTCCGCAGGTAGAAAGAGAAATATGACGAATACTCATATTCTGACCTTTCTCATCAGTAAGAAGTTCAATAAACCGCATTACATTGTCAAAATTGTCCAGCGGTTCGCCTGTTCCCATTAAAACAAGATGATTTATTTTCACACCTAAATCTTTTTGTGCCGTAAAAACTTCGGAAATCATTTCACCTGCTGAAAGCTGACGTACAAATCCGCCTATTGCAGATGCGCAAAAGGTACAGCCCATTTTACAGCCAACCTGCGATGAAACGCAAATTGAGTAGCCGTATTTATATTTCATAACGACGCTTTCAACATATTCGCCGTCGTGAAGCTCAAAAAGATATTTAACTGTACCGTCAATTTTTGATACAAGCTTTGTGTTGATTTTACAGCCGAAAAAACTGAATTTTTCAGAAAGAGAGTTACGAAGCGCGGCAGGAATATTAGTCATTTCATCAAAGGAAGAAACACATTTTTCCTGCACCCATGAATAAATTTGTTTTGCCCTGAAAGACGGAAATCCCATTTGCGTAATTTCGGAAGTCAATTCTTCGATTGTTAAAGCACGAATATCCTTCGACATAATTACTCCTTAGTAAAGGCTGCAAAAAAGAAACCGTCGGTTTTATCTTTGTGTGGCATAAGAGTTACGGGAAATCCATTAAGCAATTTAAAATCATTATGCGAACTCAAAAAGCGTTCGCAAACTTTTTCATTTTCATCTTTATTCAAAGAACAGGTTGAATAAACCAACCTGCCCCCTTTTTTTAAATAAGACGAAGCAGAATAAATAATATTATATTGCAAATCGGTCAATTTGTCAATAAATGCCAAGTCCTTGTACTTTATTTCGGGTTTGCGTCTGATAACGCCCAGACCGCTGCAGGGAACATCGCAAAGGATTTTATCGGCTTTCGGAATATCACTATATGTAACAGAAGCGTCACGAACAGATGTGTTGATAATATCAATCCCAAGTCTTTCAGCGCCTGAATTTATCAAAGAAAGCCTATGCTCGTAGAGATCAAAAGAATAAATTTTACCTTTATTCTGCATTTTCTCTGCAATAGTAAATGATTTTCCGCCCGGGGCGGCGCACAAGTCAAGAACAGTTTCCTGCGGCTTTGGATCTAATGCATTGATACACAGTTGAGATGCTAAATCCTGAACATGAAATAAACCGTCATTGTAACAAGACGAGGCAAAAATATTCCCGCTAATTACCGTTAAAGCATTTTCTAAATGGCTTTTACAGACCTCAACATTTTCTATTTTTAATCTGTTGATAAGATCTTCAGGCGATATTTTAAGAGTATTTACACGGATATTTAGCGGTGGATTTTCAAGAGATGTGCTCAAAATTCCTACTGTATTTTCAAAGCCGTAATCACTTATGTATTTCCGCACTAAATCTACAGGGCAAGAATACCTTACGCTTAAATAATCTACACTGTTATCGTTTTCAGGGTAAAGAATTTCGCTATTGGCTATTTTTCGTAGAACTGAATTCACAAGACCTGATGCAAATGAAAAGCCCTCTTGTTTTATAAGCTTAACACTCTCATTAACAGCGGCCGACACGGGTACTTTATTCATAAATTTTATCTGATAAACACCCATTCTAAGCACTGTTAAAACCTGTGGCTTTAATTTTTTAATTGGTTGTGACAAAAAATTTGAAAGAATGTAATCAAGTGTGATTTTTCGCTCAATTACGCCGTAAACAAGAGCACGAACAAAAGGCTCATAACCAGCCTTCTCTTTTTCTAAACTTGCGTCAAGAGTAAGATTGGAATAAGCCTTATCTTTTTCGATTTTTAATAAAATTTTATAAGCTAAATTTCTGTCATTCATAGTCAGCGGCGCCTTCTGTTTGCAAGCAGGATAAGTCTTAAAAGGTTAGCAACACTGACTGCCAAAGATGCAACATAAGTAAGTGCCGCGGCAGTTAAAACCTTTTTTGTTCCCTTTAGTTCTTCTGTTTGTAAAATACCAATTTCATCTATTACCTTAACGGCTCTACGGCTTGCATTAAATTCAACGGGAAGGGTTACAAGTTGAAAGAAAACCGCCAAACCGAAGAAAGCAATGCCGAGAGTTACTAAAAAGTTAAAGCTGAAAATAAGCCCTAAAATCGCCATAGGAATACCGATCTTTGAACCTACTGAGCAAGCAGGATAAATGACGGAACGAAGCTTTACGGGAACATATCCTTGGGCATATTGCGCCGCATGCCCTGCCTCATGGCAGGCAACCCCGATGGAAGCAACAGAGGTTGAATTATACACCTTATCCGAAAGGCGTATTACATTTGCCTTCGGGTCATAGTGATCGGTAAGTTCGCCTGAAACACGCTCAATTGCAACGTTATTTATGCCGTAAAATCTTAAAACTTCGCTTGCCGCCTGAGCGCCTGTAAGCCCTCTTATAGAGCGTACACCTGAATATTTTTTAAAAGCAGATTTAACCTTTACTGAGGCAATGAGTGAAAAAATCACCATCGGTAAAACTAAAATAATGTAATAAATGTCGAAATAATAATATCCCAAAACAATTAACCTCCAAGAACAGTACCTTTTTCTATCTTATGCCCTCTTAAAAAGTCGGAATAATTCATTCTTTTTTTTCCTTCAAGCTGAACCTCAGTCAGCAGAACCGTGTTTCCGTCACCGCAGGCAACGCAGATTCCATCTTTTATGTCAACAACCGCGCCTGCCTCTGCACAAGTTTTAGTGTCACTCAGTCTGCTTTCGTGAATTTTTAAAATTTTTCCATTGAGCTTTGTTGTGGCAACGGGCCACGGATAAAGACCTCTGATTTTATTGTGAACATTTTTTGCCGTATCGGCGAAATCTATCGGGCAAAGCTCCTTTGAAAGCATAGGTGCATAATTTGACAGAGAATCATCCTGAATTTGTGGCTTCAAATCGCCTTTTTTCAACAAATCCATAGTTTCGGTCATAACCTCAGCACCGAGAACCGACAAAGCATCGTGAAGCTCGCCTGCATTCATATTCTCAGTTATGGGAATTGACTTTTTAATGAGCATATTTCCCGTGTCAAGACCTACGTCCATTTGCATTGAAGTAACGCCCGTAACCTCTTCGCCGTTTATAATGCTCCACTGTATCGGTGCGGCGCCCCGAAGTTTTGGTAAGAGAGAAGCGTGAATATTGATACAGCCGTATTTAACACTTTCCAAAACCTCTTTCGGTAATATTTTACCGAAAGCCACAACAATTATAAGCTCGGCATTAAGACTGCTTATAATTTCCAAGGCTTTGCCGTCACGCATTGAAGCAGGCTGAAAAACAGGAATATTGTGTCTTTCTGCACATACTTTAACTGGCGGAGGAGTTAGTTCATACCCACGACCTTTTGGTTTATCTGGCTGAGTAAACACTCCCACAACCTCTTCATTTTTGATTAGTGTTTCAATGCACGGTACCGAAAAATCGGGCGTTCCCATAAAAATTACTCTCATTTTAACTGTTGTTCGGAACAAAGCTACAGTTCAGTAACTCTTACCGCTCCTTTCGATTTTAATCATCTTTTTTATATTTACTGATTTCTTCCTGCGTTGCAGTTTTATCAACAAACAAAGTACCTTTTAAATGGTCAAGCTCATGGCAAAATGCTCTTGCCTTTAACCCTTCGCCTTTATAAACACACCATTTACCCTCGCGGTTGAGTGCCTTTACCTTAACTGTTGCTGGTCTTACTGTGTAACCTTGCTTTCCCGGGAGTGAAAGACAACCTTCAATCTCACACTGAACGCCGTCCGCTTCAATTATTTCGGGATTGATAAGCTCAATAAGCCCGTCTCCCACGTCAATTACAACAACATTTCGCAAAACGCCAACCTGTACGGCGGCAAGTCCAACACCGTCCGCCGCATACATCGTTTCAGCCATATCGTCAAGCAAAGTTAAAATTCTGCCGTTGATTTCAGTTACCTCACGGCTAGTTTTTCTTAAAATTTCATCGTCTTCTTTTCTGATATTCCTTATTGCCATATCCTACCTCATATTATATCTTCAGGGTTCATATCCGCAAAGATACTTATTTCTTTATTGCTTTTTAAAAAGTCCTTTAAAAGAACGCTTATCATTTCTCTCGTTCTTTTTGTATTTTTACATTTTATTATTATTCTCACTCTGTATTTTCCGCCTAATTTTGCAATTTTCGGAATTGCAGGCCCAAGAACAATTATATTTTGATCAGAATATTTTTCAGAATGCAAAGATTTAAGATTATTCAAAAAATTATTAGCTGATTTAAATGTAAGAGATTCCGAGTCACCCGAAAAACCAATAACACAAATATCGCAAAAAGGCGGATAAATCATTTGCTTGCGAACGGGAAGCTCAACATTATAGAAAGACTCATAATCCTGCGCTTTGGCAAATTCAATTATTTCGTTTTCGGTAAAATCAGTTTGAATAAACGCTTTTCCGGGGCTGTCGCCTCTGCCGCTTCGCCCTACAACCTGTGTAGCTAAATCGAAGGCTCTTTCTAACGCCTTGTAATCGTCATTATAAAGCATTTGATCAATGCAAAGTACACCTACAAGCGTAACATTTGGAAAATCAAGACCTTTTGCCACCATTTGAGTGCCGATTAAAATATCATATTCATTATTTGCGAAACGCTTGAATTTATCTTCGTATGAATAGCGTGAAACCGTTGTATCTGCATCCATTCTGAGCACCCTTGCTGACGGCACAATTTGGGCTATCTGTTCTTCAAGATTTTGGGTGCCGGAACCTTTAAAATTCAAAGTGTCATTCCCGCAATTTGAGCATTTTTTAGTAAACGGCACAGAATATCCGCAATAATGGCACATCAACCGCCCATTTTTTATGTGATAAGTAAGGGAAATACTGCAATTCGGACAAGTAGCAACTGTTCCGCATTCTGAACAAGATGCAAATGTATTATAACCCCGTCTGTTTAATAGCAAAATTGACTGATTGCCGCTTTCTAAATTCTCCCGCAAAGCATCTGCTAAACGGTTGCTGATACTGTCAGTCGCCATATCTGAGTTATACGTTGTGTCTATTGCCTGCACGTCGGGCAAGACGGCATTCCCATATCTGTTCTTTAATTTAAAAAGCGAATAAACTCCGTTTTGAGCTTTTGTGTATGAATCAAAAGACGGTGTTGCAGATGAAAGCAAAAAAAGACCTTTATGCTTGCCTATTCGGTAAGCGGCTACGTCTTTCGCACTGTAACGGGGAGTCATTTCAGACTTATATGTATGCTCCTGCTCTTCATCAATTATAATTAAACCGATGTCATCAAATGGCGCAAAAACGGCAGAACGGGTTCCGACTGCGATTTTTGCTTCCCCTCTTTTAACTCGTTTCCATTCATCAAGCCGCTCCCCTAAGGAAAGAGCGCTGTGAAAAACTGCAACGGTATCGGGATAACGGTTATAAAAAAGAGAAATTATCTGCGGAGTTAAGGATATTTCGGGAAT
>JAFLUO010000067.1 GCA_022508705.1 Oscillospiraceae bacterium | reverse complement strand
AAATAAATCTACCGACATTTGCGAAACAAAATTTATTGTAATGATAAGCGAAAGTTTTTTAAGGTCAATTCCGAACTGCTTGTTAAATATTATAAAAAGAAGCGGTGGAAGATTATTGATAACTGCCTGCACAAAGTACCCTGTATAGCAGGACAGCTTTGTTCTATTATATGGAACCATTTATACCCTCGATACTATCATGTCAAAATTTTCGCTAATCTCAAATTTACCGTACGATGCAGGAACAAATAAACTGTCACCCTTTTTAACATCAAAATCACCGATTTTGCCGCTGCCGTCTGTTATAAGAAGAGAGAGGAAAGAAGTATCATCTGCCGTCATTGTAAAGCGGCCGTGTGCAGTATATTTTTCTACTGTGAACAAATCGCAATTAACAAGAATTTGTTTTGTAAATCCGTCAAACTCTTCGGGCCTACCTGCTCCCTTATCACTTGATTTCGGCGGTACGCAGTTGGTTACATCAATGGCGTTTTTCACATGCAACGGTCTCGGCTTGCCGTCAGCGCCGAGCCTGCCGTAGTCGTAAACTCTGTATGTAATATTTGAATTTTGCTGAATTTCAGCAAGTAAAATTCCTTTTCCTATGGCGTGAAGCGTGCCTGCTTCAATAAAAAACAAATCGCCTTTTTTCACTTTTTCTCGGTTAACGTATTGAAGAAAAGTTCCTTTTTCAATGGAGTCTTTAAATTCTTCTTTTGATATTTGCTTTTTAAAGCCGAAAATAAGTTCAGCATCTTCGTCGCAGTCAAGAATGTACCAACATTCTGTTTTTCCGAATTCACCTGCGGCTTTCATTGCGTATTCATCATCAGGGTGAACCTGAACCGATAAATCGTTTTTAGCATCAATAAACTTAATAAGCAACGGGAAGAACGGGAATTTTTTACCGTTTAATCCTAAAAAATCAGGATTGTCGTTGATTACCTTTGAAAACGGCTGACCGTCGAATTTTCCGCCGATAACCGTATTGTCACCGTCATTTCTTGCTGAGAGCATCCATCCCTCTGCCATAATATCTAATTCGCTTTCAAATCCGAATTCTTCACGAAGTCTGTTTCCGCCCCAGATGTAGTCCTTGAAAACAGGTTTTAACTTTAAAATTTCCATATCTTGCTCCGTATTTTTATAATGAATTTTGCATTTATTTTATCATACAAATAAAAGTATTTCAACAAATTCATTTTCATTTTGTAGTTTTGTCCTTAAATACTTGCAAAATCAGCAGTTTTAGTATAAAATAATTTAAAATTCTTTGGAGGTCATTATTGTGAAGTATTCTGAAATGAAAAAAGAAGATTTACTGACTGTAAAAGAAGAACTTTTGCAGAGTTATGAAAAAATAAAAGGATTAAATCTTTCTCTCGATATGTCAAGAGGTAAGCCGGGTCATGACCAGCTTGAGCTTTCTTATGACGTTTTAAAGGTTTTTAACGGCGGTGACAGTTGCATATCCGACAGCGGCATTGATTGCAGAAATTACGGCGTGCTTGACGGAATTCCTGAGTGCAAAGCGCTTTTTTCCGAAATCCTTTCTGTTCCACCGGAAAATATAATTATAGGCGGTTCTTCAAGTCTTAATCTTATGTTTGATTTTATCTGTCAGTGCATGGTTTCAGGTATCGGCGGAGGTAAGCCTTGGAGTCAGCAGGGTAATGTTAAGTTTATCTGCAATGTTCCCGGGTACGACAGACATTTCGGCATTGCTGAATATTTCGGAATCGAAATGATTTCAGTTCCTATGACACCTAAGGGCCCCGATGTATCTAAAATCGCAGAACTCGTAAAAGATCAGTCAGTTAAGGGTATGTTTTGTGTACCTAAGTATTCAAATCCCGACGGCGTTACATACAGCGATGATGTAGTAGAGGCACTTGCCGCTTTACAGCCCGCCGCAAAGGATTTCAGAGTTATTTGGGATAACGCTTATTGTGTTCATGATCTTACCGACACACCTGATACTCTTATGAATATCTTTGAAACATGCGCAAAATACGGCACGGAAGATTATTTTGTTGAATTTACTTCGACATCAAAAATTTCATTCCCCGGTGCAGGCATTTCTGCAATAGCCGCATCAAAAAATAATATTGCAGATATTAAGAAGAGAATGAGCTCACAGACAATTGGCTTTGACAAGCTCAATCAGCTCCGTCATACAAGATATTACAAAAACGCAGACGGAATTAAAGCCCATATGAAAAAGCATGCCGCAATTATTGCGCCTAAATTCCAAATCGTTCTTGATGCTTTGGAGAAAGAGATTGCGCCGCTCGGAATCGGCGAGTGGATTAAACCTAACGGCGGTTACTTTATAAGCTATAATACAACTGTCGGAAGTGCAAAGAGGATAGGCGAGCTTTGCAAAGAAGCAGGTCTTGTTCTTACGACAGTGGGAGCGACTTATCCTTATGGAAAAGATCCGCATGACAGCAATATTCGTATTGCGCCTACTTTCCCGTCAAACGAGGAACTTCAAAAAGCAGTTGAAATTTTCTGCTTATGTGCTAAAATATCAGCAGTAGAAGCTTTACTTTAATTAAATCAGAGGTAAATATGAATACTGCCGTGAATCAAAACAAAATCGAGAAAAAGGTGTCTGCTATCATTGTAGCGGCAGGCACTTCTTCCCGTATGCACGGTATTGACAAACAGCTTTTGGATATAGGCGGAAAGCCTGTAATTGCAAGGGCTGTTTTTGCTTTTGAAAAATCCGAAATTATAAACGAAATTGTTATAGTCACCCGTGAAGATATAATTAAAAATATAAACGGTTTAGTGTCAAAATACGGATTTACAAAAGTTAAAGCGGTAGTAAAAGGCGGAGACACACGGCAAAAAAGTGTATTTAACGGCATTGCTGTTTGCTCTGAAAATAGTGAGTATATTGCAATTCATGACGGTGCCCGTCCTTTTGTTACGCAAAATATTATTAAAAATACCGTTGAAGCTGCAATAAAATACGGAGCGGCATCGGCGGCAATTACGGCAAAGGACACAATAAAAATTGCAGATAAAAATAATAAGATAATCAAAACGGTTGACAGAAATACGGTTCGTTTGATGCAGACGCCGCAGGTGTTTAAAAAGGAAGAATATATAAACGCTATGAATACTGTTCCGAACAGCGAGCTGTTTACCGATGACTGCCAGCTTTTAGAGAATTACGGAAAACCCGTTTACGTTGTTGAATCAAGTCCGTTAAATATAAAAATCACAACCCGTGAGGATATTATATTTGCGGAATCTGTTTTAAGGAGTGAAGAAAATGATTAGAATAGGTCACGGTTATGACGTTCATAAGCTTTGCGAAAACAGAAAACTGATTTTAGGCGGAGTGGAAATTCCAAATAACAATATCGGTCTTTTAGGTCATTCGGACGCTGACGTTTTACTTCATGCAATTTCAGACAGTCTGTTGGGTGCGGCGGCTCTCGGCGACATTGGAAAGCATTTTCCCGATAATGATGACCAATATAAAAATGCTGACAGCTTAATTCTTCTGCAAAAAGTTAATTCTCTGTTAAAGAATGAGGGATACACCGTTATAAATATTGATTCTACTGTTTTAGCGCAAGCTCCGAAGCTTGCTCCTTACATTTTAGAGATGCGTGAAAATATTTCAAAAGCTTTGGAAATCCCGCTTGACTTTGTAAGCGTAAAGGCGACTACGGAGGAAGGTCTTGGCTTTACTGGGCAAAAAGAGGGGATTGCCGCACACGTGGTAGCACTTATTGAAAAATAACAACAAAAACCACCCTGCTGCATAAGATGTGACAGGGTGGTGTTTTTATGGACAAAGTAAATTTTAAGTTTAATTCAATAACTTACGCAATAAAGGCGAAAAATACGGCTGAACGTTTAGGCTGTAAAACAAGGATGATGAAAAACCCAAATCCGAAAAAGGGTGAGGGCTGCGGATACAATTTGATTGTAACAGGAAATTTAAGCGAGGTAAAAAAGACTTTTGACGATAGCAAAATAAAATACACGGGAATAGAGAAGCTTAAATGATATATTTCGATAACGGAGCAACATCATACCCAAAGCCTTATTCCGTTGTAAATGCAGTTGAAAAGTCCTTTTTAAAATTTTGTGCTAACCCCGGCAGAGGCGGTTATGAAACTGCCATGAAATCTGCGGAAATGATATATAATGCAAGAGAAGCGGCGGCGCAACTTTTTAATTCAGATGCGGAAAACGTTGTCTTTACCCCAGGCTGCACATATTCTCTTAACATGGCAATTAAAGGCTTATGTAAACCCCACTCACATTTTGTTATTTCCGATTTAGAACACAATTCTGTTGTAAGACCCCTTGAAAAACTCAAGGCTTTAGGACAATGCGAATATTCTGTTGCAGAAATCACACCCGATGAAACGGAAACGGTAAATAATTTTGTGAATTTATTTAGGGAAAATACTGTTGCCGTAATTTGCACGCTTTCTTCAAACGTATTCGGAATAATGCCACCTGTTAAAAAAATCGCAAGGGAAGCGCATAAAAACGGAATTCTGTTTATACTTGACTCTGCGCAGGGAGCGGGATATTTGCCTATTGATATGAAAAAAGATTTAATAGACATCAATTGCTCTGCAGGGCATAAGGGTCTGTTCGGACCTATGGGGACAGGATTATTGGTGATTTCAAAAGACATCAGTTTGAATACGCTTATTGAAGGAGGAACAGGAAGTAATTCGGAAAGTCTTAATCAGCCGTTTTTTTATCCCGACAGATTAGAAAGCGGAACGCCAAATGTTCACGGAATATCGGGACTTTGGGCAGGAATTGAATTTGTGCAAACGGTAAAGCCTGAAAATATTTTATCGCATGAAAACAGAATAATTAAATATATTTTTGACGAACTAAAATCAAGTGAAAATATTATTTTATATACAGATTTTTATGACGGAGCTCCAAAATCTCCCGTTCTGTCGTTTAATATAAAGCATAAGCAAAGTGAAGAAACAGCAGCTTTGCTCGCTGAAAAGGGTATTTGTGTTCGCGGAGGGCTTCATTGCGCGCCTTTGGCACATAAAAAATTCAATACTCTTGAAAGCGGAACAGTAAGAATTACGCCTTCTTGGTTTTCAAGTGAAAAAGATACAGATTTTTTAGTAAATTGTATTAAAAAAATTGCAAAATAGGGAAAGATATGATACAATATATCGTGAATATATGTGTCAAAGTGCGTTTTTGCGCTTCGACACTTGCGATATATTGTATTTTTTTAGTAAAGGGTGTTAAAAATATGTATTTGCTTTCTGTTTTTTCCGACTTTTTACAGGATTTTAAGCAGGCAATTCTTTCGTTTGATAAAATTTCTGATGTACTTGACGTTTTGCTTGTAGCATTTTTGATTTACAGTGCAATAAAGCTTATCCGTGAAACTAAGGCAATTCAGCTTGTAAAAGGCGCGATTTTGCTGGTTTTCCTTTATGCTTTTGTTTCTCTTTTTGAAATGCAGGTCAGCAAATATCTTTTAAGCTTTGTATTTAACGACTTGCTCGTTATTCTTATCATCATTTTTTCACCTGAAATTCGCCATGCTCTTGAAAGTGTGGGCAGAAGCTCGGTTTCAAAACTTAATATTTTTAATTTTGTAAACAAAGATAATATCTTTAAAAAAGAAAAGATTGTTTCGTCTATTAACGGAGTTTGTAAAGCCTGTGCCGAAATGAGCGATAAAAAAATAGGCGCGCTTATTGTTTTTAAAAGAGATACAATGCTTGGTGAAATAATAGATACAGGCACTTTAGTTGACGCAACCGTTTCTGCTGAGCTTATTGGAAATATTTTCTTCCCGAAAGCACCTATGCACGACGGCGCTGCAATTATTGAGGATGGCAGAGTAGTTGCCGCAGGTTGCATTTTACCGCTGACAAATAATACTAACATTTCAAGTGAGTTAGGCACCCGTCACAGAGCCGCTATAGGAATGAGCGAATTTTGCGATGCTATTGTAGTTGTTGTTTCGGAAGAAACGGGTAGTATTTCGGTAGCTGAGAAGGGAATTCTGAACAGAGGAATATCCGACGGAGACCTTCGTGAAATACTGATGAAAAGATTTATTAAGGACGACAGTGAAAACACAGGTATATTCAAGAAAATTTTCAGAGGTAATAAAAATGAGCAATAAACCTATAAAAGTTAAAAAATCCAAATTTTCTTTGTCGAGCATTATCCGAAACAACAAAATACTGATGGTTTTTTCGCTCTTGATTTCATTCGGACTTTGGATTTGGGTATCGGTTGAGAAAAGTCCCATAGTACAAAAGGTTATTTCGGACGTTCCCGTAAATATTGAATTGAGCGGAAGTGTTCCAGAACAGCTTAATCTTCAAATTTTCGGAGATACGAATTATAAAGTAGATGTCACAGTATCAGGCAAAAAATATGTTTTAGCGTCTATTGATAAAGATGATATCGTTATTTCAGCAGTCACAAATTACGTTGACAGCTCAGGAAAGAAAACACTTCAGCTTAAATATTCCGTTGCAGACGGTTCTGAGGATTTTGATATTATTGCTTTATCTTCTAATTATATTGAGGTGTATTTTGATATTTTCAAGCAGGTAGAGCTTCCTTTACAGGCTGAATTTACAAATGACATCAATTCTCTTCTTCCCGAAGACTGTATTTTAGGCGATATTGTTTTTTCAAAGCAGACTGTTACCGTAAGCGGTCCTGCTTCGGAAATTAACAGAATCAGCAAAGTGGTGGCAAACGTAAACCTTACTGAACAGCTTGAAAAAAATACTACCGTTGTTCCTGAAATTCAGATTATTACAGAAGACGGAGCAAAGCTTGAATATTCTGAAATTGACAGCGAGAGCAGTGAAGACATTACAATGTCAATTCCGGTTTTGAAAAAGGTAACGCTGCCTGCCTCGGTTACATTTAAAAATGCACCGGCAAATTTCGCGTTAGATACGCTTGAATATACAGTTTCTCCGGACAAAATAACTGCTGCGGTGCCGATAGACCTTGCAGAAACGCTAAAGTCAATTCCCGTTGCTGTTATTGATTTTGCAGATATAACAAACGGTTTTAACTATTTCAATATTTCATCGTCAGAGATTCCCGATATTATGGTGACACCTGAAACCGTATCTAAATTCAGGGTAACGGTAAAAGCTTCAGATATTGAAACAGAATCTGCTTCTGAAAATTAGTTTTAGAAAAAATTAAAAGATAGGAGGGACAGTCAGTGGAAAAAAGGCTATTTGCTTTAACTGCGGTTATAATTTGCCTTTGCCTGTGCTTTTCGGGCTGCAGCTTTTCGATTTTGCCTGCCAATGAATTGATTCGTCCCCCAAAAATAAGCGGCGAAAGCAGTTCTTTACAGCAAGCCTTCGAAAAAACTATCAGTAATGAACTGATTCAGATGAAAACGCCTATCAAGGGTGAAAACCGCTCATCTTATATTATTTTTGACATTGACTCAGACGGTAATGATGACGGATTAGTGTTCTATTCTGACCCTTCTGTCGATAATTTTGCTCGTATAGCGGTGTTTAAGCATGACGGAAATGATTGGAAAAATGTTTCTGTTCTTGTGGGTCTTGCTGAGGAGATTTATGAGGTTGATTTTAACGATATAAACGGTGACGGCAATTATGAAGTTCTCGTTTCATGGACAAACTTAAACCCGGATTCTTCTGCAAATGAAACTCTAACTCTTGTGGGTAACAGAATTCTTACTCTTTATAAATTCAGTAACAGTGCAATGACGCTGTTAAAAACAGAAGATTTTACTAAACTGTATGTTTCTGACTTTAACGGTGACGGAGCAGACGATATTTTCCTTTCAACCGTAAGTATTTCTGACGCTTCAAATAAAACTACGGGCAGACTCATAACCTTTAATGACGATTGTTCCGTTGATTTTGATACATCGTTTTCGCTTATTGGTATGCTGGATATTGTAGCAGTCGCTTCGGATTTTGTGAATACTGATGAACAACAGTATTCAAGAATTTATGTTGACGGTATTTTAAGCGAGGCGGCATACGTTACCGACATAATTCAGTATTCCGTAGCCGACGGCAAAATTACTTTTCCTCTTCACAGTAAAGGGGAAAATGAGACACTGCCGACGGCAAGATCAAGCAAATTATATTCTGCTGATATAAATTCCGACGGTCTTATTGAGATTCCGACTCTGTATGAGCTTCCGTACAGTAAGCGAATAGAAACAAGCCCTGACAGTAAAACAAATCCTCTTAATCTTGTTGTTTGGTCACAGCTTCAAAATCAGGAAATTGTTCCCGTACTTCAAACTCTTTATAATAAAACGAATAACTATTATTTTATTTTTAATGAGGACTGGATTTCAAATATTACCGCAGTTTACAATGCAAACAGCTCATTGCTTGTTTTTTATTCTGTTGAGAACGGCGAAATTTCAGATAAGCTTTTCTCAATCATGACATTTTCAAAATCCGATTGGGACGATAACAGATACAATTTTGACCTGCTTTTTGACGGAGATGCTTATGTCTACGGATATAAATACGAATCAAACGAGTATATTTCCAAGCAGGAAATTAAGGATAATTTTGTTGTTGTATCTTAGGAGGGCGCAGTGAAAAAAGTATTGATAGCAGAGGACGAAGCATCTATCAGAGATTTCGTCGTTATAAATCTTCGCCGTAGCGGTTATGAGGTTCTTGAAGCGTCTAACGGAACAGAAGCTATGACCTTGTTTGACAGCAATTGTGGGGAGATAGACATTGCGATTCTTGATATTATGATGTCGGGCGCGGACGGACTTGAGGTATGTAAGTATTTGAGAGGTAAAAGTAAGCGTATAGGAATTATAATGCTTACGGCACGCACTCAGGAAATGGATAAAGTTACAGGGCTTTTAGTCGGAGCTGACGATTATGTTACAAAGCCATTTTCTCCGTCGGAATTGATGGCGAGAATTGATGCAGTTTACCGCAGAGTTACGCTGACAAATGAGGCGGCGGACAATGCTAGTGAAACCGAAAGCAACGCTGTTACTTTAAATGAATTTACTATTGATTTGCGCAGTCACACTCTCACCAAAAACGGCGAGCCCGTTGATTTAACTCAGGTAGAATTTCAAATAATGGAATATTTCTTTTCAAATCCTAATGCTGCGTTGAGCAGAAGCGATATTTTAAAATTCGTTTGGGGTGACACTTATTTCGGAGATGAAAAAATCGTAGACGTTAACATTCACAGACTGAGAAATAAGGTTGAGAATGAACCGTCTTCTCCAGTTCATCTCATAACGGTTTGGGGAATGGGATATAAATGGATTGTATAATTTTACTGTAAATCCTTATTAGAAATGCGGTGAAAGTAATGGTAAAAAACAGTATAGTAAAACGGTGGATTGTAACGGTGCTTTCAAGCATTATAATTATTATCATTGCATTTGCTGTTGTTCTTTGTGTTATTCTTCGCTTGCATTATTATAATGCGGCAAGGCTTACTCTTGAATCACGTTCATCAGATGTAGTTCTGTCATATTTTAATCAAACTTCACTTTCTTCGGAAGATCAGTTTATTAAAACCGCAAGAACCTTTGTGGAAAATTATGCCGATAAAAGCGTTATGGAGGTTTGGATTATTGACACAAACGGTGAAGTGATCGTTTCTTCCACAGGCTTTTCGGTAAAAAATGAAAAATATCCTGATTACAACTACGCCAAGGCAGACGGAAAGTTTGGCGAATGGATAGGAAAAAATTCCAACAACGAAAAAATAATCGCGCAGACTTACATGTTGCCGCAGAGTGACGTTATTTCTTCCGCTGCTGTAAGATATATTGTTTCTTTGCAGGACATTGACCGCCAGCTTACTTTTATTTATATTATTGTTGCCTTAGTGGCTTTGTTCATCATTCTGCTTGTAATAACTTCGGGTGCTTTCTTTATCCGTTCAATTATAAATCCCGTAAAGAAAATCAACGAAACTGCAGACAGAATTGCCAACGGCGATTTTGACGTTTCCATTGAAAAATATAAATATAATGATGAAATAGGTCAGCTTTGTGAGACGATAAATCACATGGCTCACGAAATAAATGAGTCCGAACAGCTCAAAAATGAATTCATCTCCACGGTTTCTCATGAATTGCGCACACCTCTTACGGCTATTAAAGGCTGGGGGGAGACAATTCGTTCTTCTGACGGAGATAAAGAAATTATCGAAAAAGGAATTAACGTCATTGTAAATGAAAGCGAGCGTCTCACAGAGCTTGTCGAAGAACTTCTTGACTTTTCCCGAATGGAAAACGGGAAAATGTCTCTTAAAATCAGCCGAATTGACA
>JAFLUO010000066.1 GCA_022508705.1 Oscillospiraceae bacterium | reverse complement strand
GATAACAAAATGATAACAAGAGGGTATATAGGCTGTATAATATGGATAATTCAAATAATCAAAAGACACACAGATACGGCAGATAATAATCCCTAAACCGGATTGTTTAAGCCTTGTCGAGTGGGAATAAAATAGCAACATGTGATTTATAAGTAATAAAATTCATTCGGCGGCAGGGATTTCTCTCTGCCGCTGTTTTTACATTGTAGCATTTTTGATGAGTATGCCATGATTGATTGAAAAAATATATATTTTGCGTTATAATTATATTAACATATTTAGATTTGGCAGAGGGATATATGGGTAAGGCTTTATTTGAAATGACATTAGAAGAATTGTGGGAACTATTCCCTATAATTCTCACCGAGCATAAAGAAATATGGAATAGTTGGTACGCTGATGAGCATAAAAGGCTGTCAGGCGTTTTGCCGATAGAGAATATAAGAATCAGCCATATAGGGAGTACGGCGATTGACGGTATATGGGCAAAGCCGATTATTGATATCCTTGTGGAACTGCCAATATCATTGTCTATGGAAAATGTCAAAGAAATTCTTGTTCAAAACGGCTACATATGTATGTCGGAGCAACCTGACAGAAAATCGTTTAACCGAGGATACACAAGCGAAGGTTTTGCAGAAAAGGTATTTCATCTTCATTTGAGATATAGGGGAGATAATGATGAACTCTATTTCCGTGACTATTTGAACGATAATCCTTTATTGGCAAAGCAATATGAGGAATTGAAACTATCACTCTGGAAAAAGTTCGAACATAACAGAGACGGATATACATTCGCCAAAACAAGTTTTATCGTGGAACAGACTGACAAAGCAAAAAAGTATTACGGTAATAGATATCAGCAAAATAATAGAGGTCATTTAGATAATCCCTGAACAGGTTTGTTTAAGCCTTTTCGAGTGGGAATGATAGGTCTTAAAAAATACAAAAACAGCGGCGAGGAAAAGTCCTTGCCGCTTATTTTTTTAAATATTTGATACTCCGTTTTTTATGAAAAAGTATCGGTTTAAAGTAATTGATTAAAACATACAAAAATATATGATTATTTAGGCTTTTTAACCTTGTTCAGGATTGCATTGAACTCTAAAATCTGTTCTTTTGTAAACATACCGCTTGCCATTGTTAAAGCTCTTTTTACCGTAAAGCCTTTGCCCATTTCAATCATTGTTTTACCCACGGGCATACCCATTATTGAAAGTCCTTTGCTCTTTTTGCCTGATTTTTTCTTCTGCTTCTTATCCTTCGGTTTTTTGTCCTTATCCAAATTTAAGACCGACAGCGCTTTTTTCGCAATAATCAATGCGGCAACTTTACCTCTGAAGGTGGAAAGAATATCACCGATTGTATCATTAACAGAATAGTACCCTGGGGGTGTATTTATCTCAAACCAGTTTATTACTGCACCCTCCTCTTTCATTGTATAGCTTTCGTTAAAGGTATCTGTCTTTTTTATTCTACTTTCATCGGTTAAATCACCCGCTTTAGCGGTAATAACGGTTTCGCCCTCATTCGGAACATCAAAATAAAAGAACGGATATTTGCCTTTTGACTGCTTACCAATACTTTCACCGTTCACAAAGAGTTCAACCTCGTCACTGTTTGAATAAACGGTAACCTTTGTTACAGCCTCAACTCTGTCAACATATCTCTTACCGCAGATGTGGAGCATGGGCTTATCGGAAAGCCAAGCCTGATAAGCATAAAAGCTGTCCTTTTTGTACTTTCTGTCAAACGTAACAAGTCCCTTATGGTTCATGCCGTTCTCGCCGCCCTCGGCTCTTGCATCGGCAGCAAAATCAAACATATTCCAAACATGTGTTGCCCATAAATACGGCCTGTCTATAATAGTTTTAATAAGCTCCTCATGGTAATATGCCTGATACTCCTCGGTATAATCCCCTTGCGTTGGGTCTGAGGTATGCCAGTTGAGCGCTTCGCAACCGTATTCACTCAGCCCTATGGCCTTGTTCGGATATTTTTTATGAAAATTATCAAACCACGGGCCGTACATATTTACATTTCCGCCGTACCAACCGAAATAATGGTTATAAGAAACTACGTCGCTTATATGAACATATTCATCCTCCGGACTGCACATCGTTATAACGGCAACGGTTGTAGGTCTTGTAATATCGAGTTTATGCGCTAAATCATTGAGCATTTTATGATTTTTTATTAAATCGGAATTAGAGCCTGCCATAGTTATTTCATTGGAAAGCCCCCATACAACAATACTCGGGTGATTATAATTCTGGCATATAAGCTCTGTCATTTGCGATTTTGTGTTGTCAAATCCGTTTGGAAGATGCTTTGAAATATACGGGATTTCAGCCCACACAATAAGGCCTTTTTCGTCACACAAATCATAAAAATACTGAGAATGCTGATAGTGAGCAAGACGGACAGTATTGGCCCCCATTTCACATATAAGCTCTATGTCTTCTTTATGATGCTCATAAAGAAGAGAGTTACCGATTTCGGGTCTGTCCTGATGGCGCGAAACACCTCTGAGCGGATATTCCTTTCCGTTGAGGATAAAACCTTTCTGTGCATTTATTTCAAAACTGCGGATACCGAAATGCACCGTTACCTCATCAACAGCCTCACCATTTACAGTAAGCTCTGCCTTTGCCGTGTAAAGATACGGGTCTTTTGTGCCGTTCCACAAATGCGGATTTTCAATTTCAAAGGTTACATCACTGCCCGTTAACTCCTTGCCGTCAACAGTAACCTTAACCTCTCCACTGCCTTTTACAAATGTTTTTACATTAACCTCTGCCTTATTTCCGTGGAATACAGGCGTTACCGTAATGCCTGACGCGCCAAAGTAATCCAAATCAAAATGGTTCTTGTTTACCCCGATAAGTGTAACATCACGGTAGATACCGCCGTAAAAGGTGAAATCTGCCTGCTGAGGATAAACAAAATCATTAGGGCTGTTATCAACCTCAACCTTTATTACATTATTGTCCTGTATATTTTCAAGCTTTGCTCTGAAGGTTGAATACCCGCCGTGGTGAACGACTATTTCCTTACCGTTAAAATAAACCTTTGCGCTTGAATTTACACCGTCAAACTGAATATAAACCTCATCGCCAAAAGGCATATCTGCTTTAGACAATTCCTTTTCATAGGTGCAGATACCTCTGTAATAATCATTTCCACCGTCCTGACCGTCAATACCGTTCCAGGTATGGGGTAAGTCAACCGTACTGCTTGCGCTTTCTTTAAGAAATGTCCAATTTTTATTGATATTAACTGTATTTCTCATAATTACTCCTTTATATCATTATTGAATTCACGTTCTTCTTTAAAGCCGATATTGTAAACAAATTTCATTGACAGAACCATTATTGAAAGACCCACTACTAAAAGAATGATATAGAGATTTTTTATATTTTTTGAAGCTTCGGCAGTCTGAACGTCAGCACTTTCAACATAACCCACGGCACTGAGTGAGAGTGCAACAAGCGCAGAACCGATACCTTGTGCGAGTTTTCGGAAGAATGAATAAAGAGCGTAAAGAGAGCCCTCCTCACGAACACCTTTTTTTCTGTAACTGTCTTCAATGCAGTCGGCAACCATTGCCCACACAATAATCTGGAACACACAGCATCCCGTATTTACAAACATCAAGCCGACAACATAGATTATTATTCCCTTCATATCAGGAGTAATAGGTAAAAACAGCATTGCAATACCTGCAATAACACTTACAAGCCCTGAACCTGTAAGCAATTTCTTTTTACCTATTTTAGCAACAATATTTGATGCAAAGGGCATAAATGCAACAAGCGGTAAATATGATGCAATCATAGCAAGGGATGATTTTGAAGCATCGTTAAAATAAAACTGAAAAACAAGGTTATTAACTGACATTGATGAATTGTAGAAAACAACGACAGCCACTGTTGCAATTGTTATACCTACCATTGCACGGTTTGTAAAGAATGATTTTACAGTTGAAATATAACTTACTTTTTCTACCTTGTTTTCACGGACAACTCTTTCAGTGACCATTTTACGCAACGCAAAAAATGCAAAAAACGCAGCAACAGAAAATACAATTGATACTATAAACAATCTGTTTGCAGAAAGAACATTATTCTCATAAACGATTTTCGGCAAAATCATAACCAAAACCGCCGGCAGAGCGGCGCCTATGCTTCTGAAGGTTGAGAGCGTTGTTCGCTGTTTGGGGTCATCGGTAATAACAGAATGAAGCGATCCGTAAGGAACATTTATCATTGTATAAGCAACAGACCATAAGCAATAGGACAATAAACACCAAAGTATTTTACCCATATCAGAAAAATCGCCGACAGGTGTAAACAGCATAATCGAAAATGCAACAAGCATTACTGAACCTATGGATATCCACGGCATAAACTTACTCTTTTTTCCGATTTGTTTTCTGTCAACCATATTTCCGATAATCACGTCATTGATTGCATCCCACACCTTTGACACAACGATTATCCACGCCCAATGCTTTGCACTAAGGCCTATACATTGAGTGTAAAATAGGTACATATAAGATGAAACCAGTTGAAATGAAAAATTGCACCCCATATCACCGAATGCATATCCGATTTTGTCCCTCATACCAAAAGGGTTGAGCCGTTTTTGATTATCCATAACATTTTTCCTTTACTTGAGTATTTTCATATATTTTTCCGAACATTCCCTGATTTATTTAAGTATACAATATTATTTTAGCTTTTTCAATAATCGAAAAAGAATAAAAAGGGTAATTGTGCAGGTATCATTCATCTTTTTTGCGAATGTGGCATTGTCCATTGAAAAAACGGGGGTTTTATGCTATAATTATTTCTATAAATTGGTACTTAATGTGTTACTAATCGGAGGAAAAATGATTATTTTAATTACAGGTGCATCACATACGGGCAAAACTGCTCTTGCACAAAAACTCCTTGAAAAATATAAATATCCGTACCTCTCCATAGACCACTTAAAAATGGGACTTATCCGCAGCGGCAACACAACGCTTACCCCTACGAGTGATGAAGAATTATTGACGTCGTACTTATGGCCGATTGTACGGGAAATGATAAAGACAGCCATTGAAAACGGGCAAAACCTTATTGTTGAAGGATGTTATATCCCCCTTGAATGGGCAAAAGATTTTGACAAGGAATATTTGGATAAAATCAAATTCTTTTGTTTGGTAATGAGCAAAAAGTATATTGAAAAACATTTCTATAACATCAAAAAATTTGCATGTGTAATTGAAGACCGCGGAGATGATGAGGATTGCACCATAGAGGCTGTTATGCGTGATAACACACAAATGCTGGAACAATGTATCCGCCACGGAGCAGAATACATTTTAATTGATGAAGACTATCAGATTGATATTGAATTATAGAACAAATTAAATAGTAAAGAGATGCCTATAAAATCATACAATTTTTAACGAAAAACAGAAATAAAAATCCGATGAACTGAAACAAATTCGTGTTCATCGGATTTTTTGTTATTTTAATTTAAACTTGCGGTTTATTGAAGAAGAGTTGCCGTTTTCGGATTGAAATCGGTTATCCTTATAATTTTCACCGCCAAGCCAAGTCTTGCCTTTGGATGAATGCACATAAATAACCGTTTTGTGCTCCTCAATCGGATTATCGTTTATAAACTTAAGCGTTGTCGATGCTTTTTTCAAATCACTCGGATACAGCGTCCACTCTTCACTGCCTTTACCTTCGGTCGATTTGTTGTCGTATCTCCATGACCAATCTGAAATCTCTTCCACAGTATAATTTCCGGGGAGAATGTTGATTGTCGTTGAGCCGCCGCCCTGTACGGACACAACCAAGTCCTTCACTTCCTTGTAGCCCAAGGTCATTCCGGTAATTCGGTAAAGGAAGCTCTCGTTTGACTTTCCGCCTTCTTCATTGATTGTCAGTTGTGCCATACCGGTGGACAGAGCAAGAATACTCAGACGGTAATCGGTGTACGGCTTTTCGGAAGATGATGTGCCGATATAGAAGGAAACGGTTTTCTTGTCTGCGCTCATACCTGCTCCGGCTACGAAATCCGTGATGTTGTCGTTGTTGATTTCCGGTCCTTCGTAAATTATATTACCGTTTTCATCTCTCATAGGTTTGCCGTCAGTACCAAGTTTTTCACGCCATTTTTGCCCGCCCTCTGCTTCTTCATTTGTTGTGTTGAGACCGTTCAGAACCCTGTCATCAAAATATTCTTCAGACAAATTCTCTAAGTCATATCCCAACTTTGCAAAATGAAGTTTATCACCAAGAACAGTTTGTAACTGATTGTTTATCTCACTTAATGAAAAATCATAAGTACCTATCGGAAGCTCGGTAAGGTTATCTGCATCAAAATCCTTGAAATTTGCCTCGTTGGCTTTGATCTTTGTCGTCACGGCAAAGATGCTTACATAGCCGTCGGGATATTTATCGGGGTTGGCTAATACATCAGCCTTCAAGGCTGCAATCTTGTCTGCATCATAATCAAGCTTGAAGGTGATAGTAAAGTCACTGCCGAAGTCCTCTCGCCCGGAGTTATTTGCTTTTAGTTTTTCAACACGTTCGATGCCTGTGAAGCTGCGTGTGGCATTCAATGTGAATTCTTTTACGAAATCACCGCCGTACGCATTTGCCGCTTCTTCAAGCTCGCCTATCAGCACCTTCAGTTCAAGTGCAATACCGCCGCTGACTACGTCAAACGTATGTGCCACGGATGCCGTAAGCGTTCTGTCGTTGTTAATGAGGACAGCATCTCCGTATAGGTCTTTATGATCCTTATCAGAATCGGTAGGATCAAAATATGCTGCGGGCTTGTATTTCTTATCCCACTGATAAACATACTGACCGTCTTTGTCCTTTTCGTTAATCAGCCTTTCATTCACATACGCTTCTCTGTCAAACAGAAAAGTGTCATCAAACGCCGTTCTTTCGCCGACGGTAGGAATATAGTCGGCAAAGAGTCCGTTTAACGTGTCAAAATTGTCTCCGACTTGCAAGGGAGTAAACTCTACCGTGAGCAAATATTGTACACGCTCGGTATTGTTTTTGACAAAATCCTTAATCGGCTCGTCAGCGGTTATCGGGTCAGGGTCAATCTGCTTCCATCTGTATGTCAGAATGCCTACAACGTCCTGTTCGTGCAGTGTACCGCCTGTATTGTTCTTCGGAGCGCTGTTTGGCACAATTTTGCCCGCCGTGTCATACTGAACGCTGGGCAGATACATATACGGAACGGAGAACGCCTTTTGCGGCACGTTATCATCACCGCCATCAAGCCACTGGCTAAACAGCTCCTGTAGAGGCATATCCACGCTTGTGCCGGCATACCGCTGATATGCGTACCGTTTCAAATAATCAAGATAATATGAATCGGTGAGATATTCATCATTGACCCCAGCCAAAAGCTGCCTCGGTGAGATCGTTTCTCCCATATATATGATGTTATCAATATCTTTGGTATTGATCTGCATAGGTTTCACGTTCGCCGTCGTGCGCGGGAATCCTTTGGACGGGTATTCGTCTATGGGGTTATCATAATCGTTGACCTCCTTACCGTCTACCGTCATCTTATTGTATTCTTTTTTCATATCGCCCGTGCCGGAGGATGCGTCATATGCAGATTTCTTAAGGTTTTTCTCTATATAATTCTCTATTTCCTCAGGCTTAGGATTCTTATGGATTTCCCGGTATTCTTTTTCCAACTGCTCTCTCAGTTTCTCTATAGCCTGTGTTCTTTCTGCTTCATCAGGACTGTCAATCGGGTGGTACACCCAATTCATCTTTTCTTCGTTGCCGTTAGTGAGAACAGTGTTGCCGCCTATGAAGTCGTCCTTTGCCTTCAGCATTACCTCTGCATTCCATACGGGCAAAAGATCCTTTGCGCCGACTGCACTGGACGGAACAGTCTGGTCAACCCACTTCATATAGTACATATCTTTAGCTCCGTCATAGAGCAAATACGGGTCGCGGGCACTCGGTGTGGAAGAACCGGCAAGGTGGAAGGTGTAGTAGTCATCCGTCTTGCTGTTCTTTTTGGTTACGTCGATTGTTTCGACTGTGCCGTCCGCCTTGACTTTATCCACCTTACCGCCCGCCTTCAGCTTCCAAAGGGTGCCGTCTGCATTCTGCAGGTCAAAGCGAGGGTCAATGTAGTCTTGAATGGTGTAGCCTTCCATCTTATCAGTAAGCTGAGACATGAGCTGCTCTTCGAAGATTCTCGAAAGCTCGTTCAAATCGGTTGATTCAAAGAAGTATTCCTCGCCGTCGTTTTCGTCCTTTGTACCGGCGATTGCGGTCAGGAATGCCTTTGCCTTCTTATATTCTTCGTCATCCGCAGTGAGCCCTGCCTCCGGCGTGTAAACGGTGATGATAGTGTAACCTTTATCTTTTACAGCTTTTACAGCATTTTTTGTTTTTGTACCTATTGTTACCTGATTGGTTGCGCTGTTATAGTCTGTAATATCCTGATCTGCACCGTCAGTAAATATGACAACAAATTTTGGGGCGTTCTCATCATCACGTCGAGAAGTTTTGTCTTCACTCATGATGAGTTTGTTGTAAAATGTCTGTAATCCCGTATAAACATAAGTACCGCCGGTGAGCGAATAGTTATACTGCTTTATACCCGCCGCACTCGTATCATAACCTGTCTCAAGATTCGAAGTACCATCCCCTCGCACCTGGGACATCATCTTTGAAACCTCAATGGGATCATCTGTCCAGTCCAAAAGAACAAGGCTGTCAAGACCGCCCTCTATATTTGCGTACTGGTCTGTACTGAAGCGCACTGCGGAAATCTGACTGGAAGAAGAATCCTCCGCAAGCTTTGTGGTGAAGTTTGCCAAAACACGCTGAAGCGCTTCCGTCTTTACGTATTGGCTATCCTCCAACCGATAGACATAAGAACAAATATTAGGAACATTAGTACCTCTGTTGGTCGAGTGGAAACAGCGCAGATTGCCCTCAGAGTCAAGATAGAAACGAACCGGTCCTTCGTTAGGAACCGAATATTCCGCATTGGTATTAGCATTTGAACCGGCGATGTTGTCCTTAACAGCTAAATCTTTTGAGAGACCAATAAACCATTTGGCAGATCCGACATCACCCAAAAGGTCTGTTACAGTATTAATATTGCCGCCATGGGAGATAAAATACCAGCCTTGACCGTCGGATTTGTACGCAGCGCCGAGCGTTACGTCTTTTTCCGTTTTAATAACGATTGAGGTATTCTCAGCTGACTCATTGCTGCTGTTTTTCCCGTCCCAGTAACCGAGCGGTGCGCTGCCGCCGTTTACATAATAGTTGTAAGCTGCAACACCGAGTGGCGTGTGAACGGTATTATGGGGGTTGAGAAGCAGCATGAGGGCATCTTCGTCAATGAAAATGTCGTTCCAGTTGATTGCAGCTGTGCTGTAATCGTTAATGCCCTTTCCGTTACCGTAAGCGGTGACCAATTGTGTAACTTCGTTTCCTTTTAGTGCGGTATTATAGAGAAAAACGTCGTCAACATAGAGATCGGAAGTGTTGTCGTCACTGAAAGGAGCAAATACGATGTTAGAATCGGAAAGCGACAGATTCACCGTTTGATTAAGCGTACTGCCCAAATAAATCGCTAAGCTGCTGCCGTTATATACGAGGGTGAATCTCGTATTGGCGGAGGCTTTCGCGGTCCAAACATTGTTCCCGCCGGAATAGATATTGAACGAGCCATTCTCGCTGGTCATTCTAAACTCCGCTCTGCTTTTCTCACCCGTCGAAGGGCCAATATACAGAATCTCCGCAGTATTGGAAGTTGTATTTACGTCCGAAGAAAAAGAGATGGTAAAGCTGTCTGTCGGTGTTTTGTTTAGTAAAACTCCGGCAACCGTAACGCCCCCTATGTTAAATCCGGAGCCGTTAGAAAAATTGAGTGGATGATTGGGGAAACCATTATACATAGTGTTCCATTTTGAAAAATCAAATCCATCTGCCTCGGTACCCTGCGTGACCTCCTTTGTGAAATATGACTCGTCTAAATTCTCGTATCGAAACTCCGATGATTTTGCGACATTGGCATCTACGTTATTTAAGCCCCAGGTTCTGTAGCCTACATATGCACCTGTTCCTTTGTCATTATTGCCCACAAACTCATAATATCCAATCATCTTATTACGCTGTGGATATTCGTAGATGGTATAGATGGTGTCGTCGTTGCTCTGCCTCTCTAACTCGCCGATTTTGTCGAGAAGACCGTGCACTTCGGTATCCGTAACATCGCGGACAACTACATCACTGAGAGCCTTGACAATTGCCTTATGACCAACACCATCTAAATCTTCAAGATATTTAAAGAGCGTTTTGGGATCGTCATATTCTTTACCGTTATAAACGTACTTACCGTCACTGTTTTTAGAGACACCTAACGTCTTTAACTGATCCAACAAAGCGGAGTAAACGTTGATGATCT
>JAFLUO010000065.1 GCA_022508705.1 Oscillospiraceae bacterium | reverse complement strand
GTGTCCATATGCGCAATAAAGCCTACTGCATCGTCTGAGCCGTTATTGGCAGGCAAAAAGGCATAAACATAGCCGTTTTCATCCATTTGAACTTCGCTAAGCCCCATTTTTTGAAGCTCTTCTTCTAAATATTTTCCTAAAATCTTTTGTTTATTTGTTGAAGGTACAGTTTCACTTTCTTCACAAGAGGTTGTGTCAAAGGAAACATATTTCAAAAATCTTTCTTTAATATCCATTTTTTTACCTCAAATTTTTAAGGGTTTCGCAAAGAAATTTGTAGGTTCTTTGCACAGATGAAACAGAAAGCCTCTCACGGCTCGTGTGAATATCAAATAAATCAGGGCCGAAAGAAACTGCGTCAAGCCCGTCGATTTTGTCGCAGAAAAAGCCGCATTCAAGCCCTGCGTGAATAACATCTACCGCGGGTTTTCTGCCGTACAGGCTTTCAAAAGTCTCAATCATTGTATTACGAAGCGGTGAATTTTCTCTGTATTCCCACGCAGGGTAATGACCGTGGTCGGAATAGTCAGCACCAAATTCTTTTGCCGTATTCTCAAGCTTATTTAATATCTCAACTTTTTCGGAATTAACCGAGCTTCTGACGGAAAAGGTACATACGAGATTTCCCTCTTCTATTTTCAGCACGCCCAGGTTCAAAGACGTTTGAACGAGGGTGGGGATTTGAGCATTCATCTTCTGCACGCCGTTTGGCAGTGAGCAAATGAGCTTTACGATTTGCTTTGAAGTTTCTTCGTCCATAACGGGCAACTCTTCACCGTCAGTCACGGTAATTTTCAAATTCGGGTCAGCAGAATTTTGCTTTTCTTTTATGAAATCACTTATGATTGCATCTAAATCACAGTCAGTACTGAGCGTGCATTCACACTCATTGGGTATAACATTATCCTTCGCTCCGCCTGCAATGTGGGCTAATTGGAAATGCGGAATTTTGCCCAACAGTTCTGCCATAAGCTTATTGGCATTATATCTGTTTTTGTGTATTTCAACTCCCGAATGACCGCCGACAAGCCCAGATATTACAATCTTTTTCGTGCTTTTACTGTCGCCAAAATGTACAGATTTTTTTATTTCTGCCCGCGCTCCGCCTGCGCACCCTGCGGTTAAAATGCCTTCATCCTCTGAGTCAATATTTATTAAAGTTTTACCCTTTAAAAGTGAGGTATCAAGCCCTGCCGCGCCGTACATTCCCGTTTCTTCATCAGTAGTGAAAAGCACCTCAAGGGGCGGATGCGAAAGAGAATCACTGTCCAGCACGCTGAGTGCCATTGCCACGGCTATGCCGTCATCTCCGCCCAAAGTCGTTCCGTTTGCAGATACGAAATCGCCGTTTAAAGAAAGGGTTAAACCGTCCTTTAAAAAATCTATTAAAACTCCGCTGTCCTTTTCACATACCATATCAAGATGCCCCTGCAAAATAACTGTCGGGCTGTTTTCATAGCCTTTAGAGGCATCTTTTCTTATGATTACATTATTCAGTTCGTCCTGCGTATAGGAAAGCCCGTGCTTCTTTGCGAAATCCACACAGTAATCGCTTATTTGCTTTGTGTTTCCCGACCCGTGGGGGATTGCGCACAAATCCTCAAAATATTCAAATACTTTTTTAGGCTCTAAATTTTCAAGAACTCTCATTTATTTAATATCTACCCTTCCGTTAAGATATAAATCAAGATAAATTACGTCAAATGCGTCAACAACGCCGTCGTCGTTAAGATCTGCACGGAGAATAAAATTCTCACCCACGGGTGTAAATTTACCTCTCACATAATTTGACAAGAATGTGTAATCGTTCTGATTTATTTTACCGTCTCCGTTGACGTCGCCTTTAATTGTTGCCGTTTTATCGTTAATTAAAATTTGAACGTAAATTGCGTCAAATGCGTCAATAACTCCGTCAAGATTTAAGTCTCCCGCTAATTTTTCGTATCTGGTCATTTTGTGTGTGCAGGTAACGCAAGCGTAATAAATTGCGTAATCATTGGGTGTCAACACACCGTCAAAGTCCATATCCCCTAATAAAATATTATCTAAATCAACAAACGTAAAGCCGTATTCATTGGCAAAGCTTTGAGCGTATGTTCCGCCGTGACCGTAAATTACAGACGTTCTTCCCGTGAATGCATCAATGTCAATACGCCCCACAGACGACGGGATATAAACGTTTCTTGTGCCTATTGTGCCGTTTGAAATAAAGGTTATGCCGTCACCCACATTCAGTTCATCACAGTCTTTTTTTGAATCCACTGCCCGTTTGCCGATAGTAAGAAAATCCTTTTTCCAATTTGACTCTGTATTGTAAATGGCAGTATTGAAAAAAGCATCTTCATATATTTTACAGTTATCATTAAGCGAAACGGAAGAAAGAGATGTGCAATCCTTGAAAGCACGGGCTCCGACTGTTACTGTTTTTGTGGATAATGTACATTTTTCAAATTTATCTTCACCGAAAAACGCTCCGTCGGCAATAACCGTTGTGTCGGGTTTTACAGAATATGAACCGTCAACAAAGCACCTGACAAGCACCGTTCCAAGATAAAGGTATTCAAGTTTACTCGCCTTTATAAATTCCCACGGAATAGTGTCCTGCCCGCTGCCGAAATCCCAGCCACCCGACGAGCTACTCAAATCCTTCGGTCTTATAGTCCAATTCGTTTTATCGTTATAATACGCGGTATTTTCAATGGCATTTTCGCCGAATCTTGTAATAGATGCAGGCAAGTTTATTTGAGAGAGCTTAACGCACGACTCAAAAGCATTGTCCCGAACCTCGCAAATGCCATCTTCAAGAGTTACCGAAGTAATGCTTTTGTTGCCTTGAAACGCGCACTCGCCTATCGCAAAAACGGAGTATCCGTCAAGCATTGCAGGCACTGAAAGACTTGTTTCATTTCCCGAATAACCTGTGATTACTGCCTTGCCGTCTTCAATGATATATGAATAACTTCCGCTTTCAACAGAAAAAGCAGGGAATGAGCAAACTGATAAAATCAAAATTGCCGATAAAAATATTGCTATTATTTTTTTCAATTATTTTCCCTACCTTTCTTGTAGGGGCGGTTCTCCTGAACCGCCCGTGAGTTACTGATAAAATTGAATTGTGTTGCGGGACGATGTGGGCATCGTCCCCTACGATTTTTATTTTCCTGCCAGCTCGGCACGGGCAATTTTAATGTTCTCGACAAAACGCTTACCGGTTTCAGTGATTTTCTTGTAATCGCCTGTCTTTGCACCTGCTGTAAGGGATGAACCTGCACCGACTGCAACTGCGCCTGCCTTAATCCATTCACCTACATTATCAGCATCAACACCGCCTGTGGGCATGATTTTTGCATAAGGAATTGGTCCTCTTATGTCCTTAATAATTTTCGGTCCGAAAAGGTCGGCAGGGAAAACTTTAAGAATATCTGCGCCGTGCTCCATAGCAGTAAGACCTTCCGTTACGGTCATAATACCGGGCATCATCGGCACTCTGTAACGGTTGCAAAGGTGAAGTGTTTCAATGTCAAGAGCAGGGCTTACAATGTACTCTGCACCCGAGAGCATAGCAATTCTTGCAGTCGTTGCATCAAGAACAGTGCCTGCGCCTAATATTATCTGTTCAGGTGTGTAACGCTTTGCAAGCTCCTCAATAACCTTGTCGGCATGGGGAACGGTAAAGGTAAGCTCAATAGCCGCAACTCCGCCCTCAATACAAGCATCGGTAATGCGAATAGCCTTGTCAACTGACTCAGCGCGAACAACGGCAACAATGCCGCAGTCCTGAATTCTGGTAATAATTTTTTCTTTATCCATAAGTTTATTTTCCTTTCGTTTTAGATGTTAGAGATTAGATTTCGTAGGGGACGATGCCCACATCGTCCCGTAGTGATGTTTAAGAAAGATTATTATCTGTCCACTCTTGCTCCTGCACCGGAAACTATCTTTTCAACCTCTTTAAGAGATGCCATTGAGGTGTCCCCTGGGGTGGTCATGGCAAGTGCACCGTGTGCTACGCCGTAGTTTACGGCAGTCTGCGGATCGCCTGTTGTCATAAGACCGTAAATAAGTCCCGATGCAAAACTGTCTCCGCCGCCTACTCTGTCGTAAATTTCAAGAGAGGGCAATGAAAGTCCGTTATAAACTTTTCCGTCAGCATAGCAAATTGCAGACCAGTCGTTAACCGTTGCGGTTTTAACTGTGCGCAGGGTCGTTGCAATAACCTTGAAATTTGGATAAGCCTTGCAAACCTCACCCAGCATTTTGTAATAGCCCTCAATATTGAGTGATTTCAGATTTTCGTCGTTACCCTCAATTTCAAAGCCGAGGCAAGCCGTAAAATCTTCCTCATTGCCTATCATAACGTCAATATATTTCGCAATTTCTTTATTTACTTCCTGTGCCTTTGCCTTGCCGCCTATGTCATTCCAAAGAGAGGGACGGTAATTAAGGTCATAAGAAACAATCGTTCCGTATTTTTTAGCAGTTTTAACTGCTTCAATAACAACCTCTGAGGTGGTTTCTGAAAGCGCCGCAAAAATTCCGCCAGTATGAAGCCAGCGAACGCCGAGAGTTCCGAAAATATATTCCCAGTCAATGTCGCCTGCTTTGAGCTGAGAAACTGCGGTATTGCCTCTGTCCGAGACGCCCACGGCGCCTCTTATTCCGTAGCCGCGCTCCGTAAAGTTAAGCCCGTTTCGCACACTTCTTCCTATGCCGTCATATTTTACCCATTTAATAAGGGACGTGTCAACTCCGCCCTGGAGCATAAAGTCCTCAACAAGACGGCCTACCTCATTATCTGCAAGGGCTGTAACTGCCGCAGTTTTAAGTCCGAAGCAACGGCGAAGCCCACGGGCAACATTATATTCACCGCCGCCTTCCCATGCTCTGAATGAACGGGCAGTTTTAATTCTGCCGTCACCCGGATCAAGACGAAGCATAATTTCGCCTAAGGAAATCATATCAAAATAACAATCTTTTTTATCTCTTAAATTCAAGTCCATTTCAATCGCCTCTAAATTATTTATTTTTATTATACTCCCGAATAAGCGGAAAATCCGCCGTCAACACAGATGCTCGTGCCCGTAATAAAGCCTGAATAGCTTTCGTCACAAAGGAAGAGAAGTGCGCCTGAAAGCTCTTCGGGCTCTCCGAAGCGTTTCATTGGAGTTGCGGCAAGAATTTTGCCAGTTCTCGGCGTCGGTGTTCCGTCCTCATTCCAAAGGAGCGTCTTATTTTGATTTGTTGAGAAAAATCCGGGCGCTATTGCGTTAACACGGATTCCAACCTCGGCAAAATGAACTGCCATAAACTCCGTAAAATTCTTAACCGCCGCTTTTGCCGCTGAATAAGCAGGAATTTTAGTAAGGGGACGGTAAGCGTTCATTGAAGTAATCATTACAATGCAAGCGTTCTCTTTGTTTGCCATATCTGCCGCAAAAACCTGAGTGGGAATAAGCGTTCCAAGGAAATTCAGGTTAAATACAAATGAAATTCCCTGAGGGTCAAGGTCAAAGAAGGTTTTAATGCTTTCGTCCTTTTCGATTAGGTCGATTTTTTCAAGTGTTTCCTTTGTTGTAGTGCCTTTAGGATTGTTGCCGCCTGCGCCGTTTAAAAGAATGTCGCAGGTGCCAAGCTCTTTATTGATTATTTCTCTTGCATTTTGCATACTCTCAGTTTCAAGTACGTTGCACCCCACGGCTATTGCCGTTCCGCCGTCAGCATTTATTTCATCGGCAACATTTTTTGCCGCCGCCTCATTTAAATCAAGAACAGCTACCTTGACACCCTGCTTTGCAAGAGTTTTCGCAAAGCCTGCACAAAGAACTCCGCCGCCGCCTGTAACAACGGCTACTCTGCCTTTCAAATTTTCGTGTATCATTACTCTCTCTCCTTGCTCTTTTGAACTGCTTCCCAAAGGCCGTTAATGTACGCAACGCCTAAGGCTCTGTCGTAAAGACCGTAACCCGGTCTTGCAACCTCTCCCCAAATCATTCTGCCGTGGTCAGGGCGGATGTATCCGTCAAAGCCTACATCCTGAAGCGCTTTTACGATTTCATACATATCCAGCGAGCCCGTATTACTTTCGTGAGCAGTCTCGTTAAAATGATTATCAATTACTTTTACATTGCGAAGATGAGCAAAATAAATTCTGTCGCCGAATTCCCTTATCATAGACGGCAAATCGTTATTACTGCTTGCCCCCAATGAGCCTGTGCAGAATGTAAGTCCGTTATATTTTGACGGTACCATTTCAAGAAGTTTCTTAAGACCGTCTCTGTCCTTTATAATTCTCGGCAGTCCGAAAATGTCCCATGGCGGATCGTCAGGGTGTATAGCCATTTTGACGTCGCACTCCTCGCAAACAGGCATGATGCTTTCAAGGAAATATTTAAGGTTATTCCAAAGGTCTTCCGCCGTTACGTTTTTATATTTTTCAAAAAGTTCTTTAATTTCGGACATTCTTTCCGTTTCCCAGCCGGGCATTGCATAGCCGTTGGAATTGTCGTCAATCTCTTTGAACATATCCTCGGGACTTTTACCCTCAATTTGAACTCCGTCATATGAAAGACATGTTGCACCGTCGCCCATATTCATTGCAAGGTCTGTTCTTGTCCAGTCAAAAACGGGCATAAAGTTGTAACAAATTACCTTAACCCCTGCTTTTGCCAGATTGCGAATACTCGTTTTGTAATTCTCTATGTATTTTTCCCTTGTGGGAAGACCGATTTTAATGTCTTCGTGAACGTTAACGCTTTCTATGCATTCCATTGTAAGACCTGCATCTTCAATTTCTTTTTTCATTTTGAAAACGTCTTCTTCACTCCACGCCTCGCCTGCTGGGAGAAAATGGAGTGCGGGAACTACTCCTACAACATTCGGGATTTGCTTAATTTGCTCTAAGGTTACGGTATCTTTCTCGGAGCCGAACCAGCGAAATGTCATTTGCATATATATGTTTCCTCCTTATACTACTTAATTTTTATTTTAATTTGCTTCATCGGGAAAATTGTCATCGTTTTCCCAGTAAGCAACATCATATTCATCATTATCGGGGTCGTAAACATCCCACAGCTCGTGCTTAAATTCTTTTTCAGGGGCGGGGCACTCGGAAATTGCCTCTACCTTCATACCGCGCATCCAAATCGACGGGTCAATCCGCACCGTGTACCCGCAACAATTGGGAGTGAGCCATTCGTGCATTGGCGCTTCGGGCAGTGCGTAAGCCTGCATTATTGACATTATAACACCGCCGTGGGTAATAATTGCAACATTTTTTGCGCCTGACTGCAAAATACTGTCAACTATTTTTTCAAAGCAACTGCAAACTCTGTAATTAAAACGCACCTGACTATCGCCGAAAGGAGCCGCCTTGTTAGGATTTGTTCCTGCAAGCCACTCGGCAAAATCCTCATCCTTTTGAAGCTCCTCTGCCGTTTTATTTTCGAATTCGCCGAAATCGTATTCGATTAAATCGTTCATAATAATCGGCTCTTTTTCAGGGTAAATCTTTTTAGCCGTCTCTACGCATCTTTTAAGGGGACTTGAAAAAACTGCATCCACCTCGGGGTACGGGCCGAAATCGTTTATCGTAGCTTCAAGCTGTTTCATGCCCTCTTCGCAAATGGGCTCGTCCGTATGCCCTATATATCTTCCCTCTAAATTACCTTTTGTGAGGGCATGTCTTATAAAATGGATTTGGTATGTCTGCATAAAATTGCTCCCGTGATTTTGTTGATTAAGCTTATATACAATTTGTAAATTGTAATTTATAATTTTAATACTATTTGTATATTTTGAATTTGGAGTGTGATTAAATAAATGAGTACGTCAATTTCAGAAAGACTTATAAGGCTTCGCAAGGAAAAAGATTTAAGCCAAAAGGAAGCCGCTGAGGCGCTGGGCGTTTCTCAGGCGCTTTTGTCCCATTACGAAAAAGGAATTCGTGAATGCGGACTTGACTTTCTTTGCAAGGCATCTGTTTTCTATGACGTAAGCTCGGATTATTTGCTCGGTCTCTCCGAAACCCGAATTTCACCCGATTCAGGCTTTGACCTGACTGACATTCCGCAGGATTCGGAAATGAAAATAAATACCGTTATGCGAGCCGCCGCCTCTCTTTACGAGCGAATGGGAAATGTAGGTAACGCCCACGGTGACAAATGCCGCGCAATTTATATTCTTACCGTTTATACACTTTATCTTCGTGCGGTGTCCCTTGGAATTATGCCTGCAAACGAATACGCCACTCTTGAAATGGGCTCGTTTTTATCCTCAGGTACTATTGACTCAATTCTCTCAACAATTACCGTTAAAGAGCCGCAAAAGCCCAAAAGAAATGATCGACTGCCCGTTTGCGTTGACACCGTTTCAAAAGAAGCGGTACAAATAATTAAACGCCAATATGACCGTGCTTTTAAGAAGTCAGAGAAGTGATTTATAAATCACGCTCTTCTTAAAGCCCGTTTCTGCCGCCACGGTTTTAGCCGCCTCGTTAACGCTTACACCCTTTTCCACAAGCTCCCGTGCCATTTCAACAGCCTGTTCAAAAGTTGCAGGCTGTTTTTCTGTTTCCTTACATCCACCGAGAATTAAAACATACTCGCCTTTTGGGTTTTCTGTTTCAAAGTATTCATTAGCCGTTTTTAGGTTTGTCCGCAAAACAGTTTCGTGAATTTTTGTAAGTTCTTTTACAATAGCAATTTCACGGTTGCCGAAATATGAATAGAAATCTTTAAGGGTATTGCGAAGCTTGTGGGGTGCTTCGTAGAAAATCATTGTCCTTTTTTCGTTTTTCAGTTCTTCAAGGTGCTGTTTTCGGCTTTGCTTATTTACGCTTAAAAAGCCTTCAAATGTAAATCTGCCCGTTTCCATTCCGCTGAGAGCCAAAGCTGTTGCAAATGCAGTAGGTCCCGGTACTGATTCAACAGGGATTCCACATTCGTGACATTCACGGATAAGGTCTTCGCCTGGGTCCGAAATACACGGCATGCCCGCATCTGTTACTATGGCGCAATTTTCCCCTGCCAATATTCTGTCGGTTATGACCGTACCTTTTTCACGCTTGTTGTGTTCGTAATAACTCACAAGCGGTTTTTTTATATCAAAATGATTTAGTAATTTTGCAGTTACACGGGTGTCCTCCGCCGCAATAAAATCCACTTCAGAGAGCGTTTTTATTCCCCTCGGCGAAATATCCGAGAGATTTCCTATGGGAGTACCCACAACATAAAGTTTTCCTGACATACCTTCAAACCTTTCGGTATTTTTCGGTTATATTTAAAATTTCCTCTGACGGTTTTCCGTCACCTGTTTGCATTAAAAGAGGTTTTTCAATCCGAACACCTTTTGCTCCGCCCTTTCTGCCGTCAATGAGAACTAACCACGGAGCGCTTTTGCCGTTCTTTTGAACAAAGCGCACACGTTTTGGCTCAATGCCGTGATTTCGCATTGAAAAACAAGAGTCAAGCACTCTTTCGGGGCGGTTGCAAATACAGAGCCTTCCGCCGAACCGCAAAATTCTTGCGGCACATCCTGTTATATCGTCAATATTGCAGGTAATCTCATGGCGTGCGATTTTTGCGCTTTCATCGCCGTTTTTTATGCCCGTATTCTCCGCTTTATAAGGCGGATTCATTGTCACAACATCAAAATATTCACGCTGTGTGATAAGCTCTTTATCTTTTAAATCGCCCTCGAATAAATTAAGCGTTTCATCGTTGTTAAGCTTTTTTGATTTGTGAAACTGCTCGCAGGCATTTTTTTGTATTTCAACGGCGCCTCGAAAGCTTTGCGCTTTTTTATCTCTCAGCCACAAAAACGGAATTATTCCGCACCCTGTTCCCAAATCTATTGCTTTATCCATTGATTTTACTCCGGCAAAATCGTTAAGGAGTAAGGCATCTGTTCCGAATGTATGCGATTTTGATACTAAAAGATAAACATTTTCGCCTAAGTCTTCAATATGTTCACCGTCTGAAAGCACAATATCATTCAACATAAACATCCTCTACGCCTTCAAGCTCTTTAAGCCCTGAAACGATTTTTGAAAGCACCTTATCGTTTTTTGGGAAAGTCAAAATTTTAATAACGTAATTATTCTTTTTGTGCTTATATTTTTTATCCGCACTTGTGGTGTTGATGATTTCGGTTGAGTGAATAGATGTATTATATTTATCTTTAATAAGCGATGTAATTGCAGAAAGTTCTTTTTCAATACTCTCAACCTCAACAAAAACAGTTTTACCCACAGATCCTTTGATAACAAAGCGTTTAAGAGAATTCAATGTCAGATATGTAACTATTGTTGCGACTATTGCGCCCGTTATGTATCCGCCGCCGACAGCCGTGCCTATACACGCCACCGCCCAAAGGGACGCCGCCGTTGTAAGTCCTTTAACGGAAAAGCCCTCACGCAGAATTGTACCTGCACCGATAAAGCCGATACCCGTAATAACCGATGCGCTCATTCGGGACACGTCAATAGTAGCGTTCGTGTTTGTACTCATATAAACTGCGGTAAGCATTACAAG
>JAFLUO010000064.1:5629-10655 GCA_022508705.1 Oscillospiraceae bacterium | reverse complement strand
TGTTTATTGATGACAGCGGAACTCTTAATGCTATTATAGAAATAGCTCAGGCAGGTGGAGCTGATTACAAATATGAAATCATTAAAATAAAATAAGTAATTTACCAATAAGCTTGACGTTTTTCAATTGTTCATAAATCTTTAAAATCTCTGTAAAAAAATCCGAGACTCACTTTTCTGTGAATCTCGGATTTTTTATGCTGTTTTTTTCAGAATCTTTTTTGATTTTATTTATCACTTCCGTCACATCAAAAGCCATGCTAAATCGGTGCTTGTGGAGATGTTTTCAGCGCCGAACATAAAGAGCGCTTCCGTAAAATCCTCTGCTTCTATGAGTTTATTCATTGATTTCTTATAATAACGCAAATCGACCATTACTATCTCTTCGTAATTTTCTATTGCAAAGGTTGTAAAGCAATGAGCGTACGAATCTTTTACTAAAAGCAATTTTTTGCCGTTATTTACATTTTCGTTATGTATTCTTACAAAAGCGTGATTTCCGTCAAGAAAAACGGGGTACTTGTCTTTATCCTCAAGGTGCGAGTCAAAATAAAGACTGTCGAAGGTTGTGGCGCCCTTGCCGTCATCAATAGTCACATTATATTTATTGCCGAAATCACAACCGTAAATTTCAATGGTATCGCCCTTTTTAAGCCAAAATCCGCTTTTGGAATAAGTTGTTCCGTAAAATCCGTCAACACTTTTGATTAAAGAAAAGCTCTGCGCCTCTATACCCTTCGCCTTGCAAAATTCATTGTAAACCAGCATTGAGCCCTTGCTTGTTAAATGGTGGTCGGTTTTATAATAAATTTGCATGTCTGCCTTTTGGCTTTCAAAAACATCTCTCACGTCAATGAAATTTGCGCTTTTAATTGTGCTTTTTGCGCAGTCAAAAATTGCGCTGTCGTTATATTCCTTATGATTTGCAGGCAATTTTTCCGAAAGCACATACCCTGCCTGGGGAATAATTATCACGCTTGAAGGAATATTTGTCTTTTCAATAAACTTTTCAATATACCCTGCATTTTTAAGCATTTTAGCCTCGTCAAAGGCTGAGGGCTCAGTAATAAGATAGCCGTCTTTTGCACAATATATTCCGTTTTCGCCTGATTTTCCGAGAGCAAAACCGAAATAAGCGTCAATGCCTATAAATGCATTTCTGAACGGGAAATGGTCCGACAAATACTTTTCAAATCCATCGGTAAATTCGCCGTTTTTAACGCTTTCAAGGGTTATTTTCGGAAATTCCGCAAGCGAGCGTTTCTCCGTTTCGGAAAAATCCTTTTTCGGCAACACCAAAATCATAATCACGAATGAGAATATGAATAAAATAAACACGCACGGCAGTATTCTGTTTTTTGTTTTTTCACTCACACTTCTCACCTCTTAAAATCTGAAATAAAGGAACGGATTATATCCCGAACGCACCAGCGACGACGTGCAAAGTGTTAAAATTGCAACAACGGCGCACGCCTCGATAACAGGGAAGAATTTTATCTTTGACAGTTTGAAATAAATTTTTCTTATTACGGGGAGCGATGCGAAAACGGCTATGCACAAAACGGGTAGATATGAAATTATAAGGCTTAGTAAATCTTTGCTCGTTCCCGCTGAATTAAAGCCGAACATTCCTCCGACGTATTTTAAAATGTCCGCAACTGATGAAAAATCGAAAATCACCCAGCCGATTATTACAAAAAACATTGTGTAAATATGGGAAAATACTGACGGTATTTTTGAAAGCAGTTTTAATGTGAAGAACTTTTCAACGGTCAAAAGCACGCCGAAATAAACTCCCCACAAAAGGAAATTCCAAGATGCGCCGTGCCAAAAGCCCGTCAGCGCCCAAACTATGAATATATTAAGACACTGCCTGCCCTTGCCCTTGCGGTTGCCGCCTAAGGGTATGTAAACGTATTCGCGGAACCACGTTCCTAAAGATATATGCCACCGTCTCCAGAATTCCGTTATGCTCTTTGAAATATACGGATAATCAAAGTTTTTGACAAACCTGAACCCGAACATATTACCGAGTCCCCTTGCCATGTCGCTGTATCCGCTGAAATCGAAATAAATCTGTAAAGTGAATGCAAGAATGCCTATCCAGTGGCCGAAAACGCCTGCCCCGTTACCTGCGAATTTAAGTTCATTCCAAATAATGCCCATTTCATTGGCTATGAGCACCTTTTTTGCCAGGCCGAGGGTGAAAAGACGCACTCCGTTACTGAAAAGAGCCATTGATTCACGCCGCTCGGAAAGCTGTGATTCAACATCAACATAACGGACAATGGGGCCTGCAATAAGCTGAGGAAAAAGTGAAACGAATGTGCCGAATGAAACAATATTTTTCTGCGGTTTGCAGTTGCCTTTGTAAACGTCAATAACGTATGACATTGTCTGAAATGTGTAAAAAGAAATGCCTATGGGCAAAGCGATTTCGGGATTGGGCAAAAATGAAAATACGGGTAAATATTTAAGGGTACTTACAAACAGCCCTGCATATTTGAAATATCCTAAAAGGGCAAGGTTTATAACGACACAGAAAATAAGCACTGCCCTTGCCTTCTTGCGTTTATCCGCAAGCTTTCCTAAAAGTAAACCGCACCCGTAGTTTACAAGTATTGAAAAAAGCATCAGAAGAATAAAAACGGGTTCGCCGTAGCCGTAGAAAAACAGGCTGAATATCAACAGAACAAAATTACGGAACTTCTTCGGCACAGCGTAATAAACCGCTAATGTAAGCGCAAAAAATCCGAACAAAAACGGAAGACTTGAAAATACCACCTGTTTCACCTCTCAAAAAAAGCGTGCACCTTTTTCGGCGCACGCAAAATAAATCTTAGTTTATTAGTTAACTGATTCCTCTAAAATCTTTTCCATCTGTGCGTGCTTTGCAGAAATGAAAAGCGCTATAAAGTTTCCTTTTTCAATAATCTTACATTCCTGCGCTAAAGCGTAATTCTCAGCATCATAATTCTGTGACTGAACCTTTACGTCATCAAGATGAGCACTGAGCTTTTCGATAATTCGGCTTTTAGCCTCACCGTTTGCCGCCTTAATAATTATTACTTCGTCTGGGAAAGTGCCGTCTAAGGTAGTAACGCAAACGGCTTCCGCTACGTCATTTACATCAATATCGTAAAGCTCGCAAAGCTGTTCAGTGCCAAGCTCCAGCGGGTCTGTAAGTTCTGCCTTTTCAATAATGGCATTTTTAACGGCGTTTATATCTATTGTAATTTCGCTGGGCGTTTTATCCGAAGGCTTTTCTTCAGGTGTTTTTTCCGTGCAAGCGGTAAGCCCCAAAATCAAGATTAAAACAAAAATTACAGACAAAAACTTTTTCATATTTTACCCCCACTAAAAATATGTAAATGATGATTGAATTGGCAAGAGAGATTTGCGAGAGATTTTTTGTCGTAAAAAGGCGCAAAATCGAAGTAATACTTTGTGTATTGCAAGATTTTTCAACGCATTTACGGCGGAAAATATCCGCAAAGCGCCGCAGACACATTTAATTAGCGTTTACATACAATCTAATTCAATATTTTAACGCTTAAATTTCACTTCGTCAATAGTTAAACGGCATAAAATGTCGAAAAATAAAATAAAAACGTGTGCCAAAAAATGACACACGCATTGCACTTTGTCGCATTATGAGGCTTTACGGAGTATGGGTAAGAAGATAGTCGATCCACGCTTTACAGCCTGAGTTTGTGAAATGTATTCCCATAGAGTTTAAATCGCTGCAATATTCGTTTTTAAGATAACCGTTATCGTCAAACATTACCTCCGCAACGTTGATAAAATACCAACCTCTTTGCTGTGCAAGAGCACACAGCTTTTTATTATACTCATAAATGCTCTTATTGTTAAGCCTGCCCTCTTTTGAGGAAGCCACGTTACTGCTGGATGCCATGGGAGTTACCGACTGAACGTAAATTTGAACATTCGGGGATTTTTCGAGAATATTATTGCAAAGCTTTTCAAAGTTTTTGACAGAGCCGTTAATTCCGACTGCGTTAATATCGTTCATACCAAGCATGATATAAACTTTTTTTACCGACATTTGAGCTATTGAATCTTCAACCTTTTGCTTTTTGCCCTTGTATGTCGGGTGAACAGCATTTTTTCTGTCTACATCCCAAAGTGCATTTGTAGCACTGAGACTGCCTGCAACAAGGAACTGCGCTTTTCCGAGCCTGTCAACAGACGCCTCATAATAACTGAGCTTAAGACTTACAGAATCGCCTACAAAAACAGCATCGTCAAACCAACTGCCCGTCACGGCATCGTTTTTGGGAACGGAACCTGCAATTTCGTGAGAAAGCGTATAACCTTCCGCAGGCTTGTACGGCTCAGTGGGTGCTGTAGGTTTAGTGGTTGTCGGCTTTGCCGTTGTTGAAGGTTTTGTTGTCGTTGTAGGTTTAGCCGTTGTTGTGGGCTTAGTTGTGGTTTCAGTTTCCGAGACCGATTCCGTTTCGGATTCTTTTGTAGATTCCGTAGTATTCGAAGAAATATTTTCAGTATCAGATATATTATTCCCCTGCGTTTTTGCAGGCGGATTCTTCTTATCTCTTTTTATCCATATTACAGACGCCGCCGTCAAGCACAAGCACAAAAACACGGAAACTGCGGCAATACATGTTTTTTTGTATTTGCTCATTTCAAAAAGATGCTCCTTGGAAAAACTTCATTATTCTTCAATAATTCAATAAATTATTATATTACAAAAAAATCTCATTATCAATAGAAAAAAATAGAAAATTGACGAAAAAACGCAAAAAATAAAAAGCAAAATTACTCTGCTTTTTATTCAAATTGCCTATTTAATTTTTTTACGCCTGCTGAACGGTCACATTTTCGCAATTTATTGTTTTGATAATGTCGGGAGCAGACAAAATTTTATTGTCGGAAAACTGCAAATCCGAAGACGATTTAGCATAAAAACACGTTTTTTCACATTTCTTGAATGTATTATCTGTAACTTTTATATTTTTATGAACCGCACCGCCGTGTATTATATTTTC
>JAFLUO010000064.1:0-5529 GCA_022508705.1 Oscillospiraceae bacterium | reverse complement strand
GGGCAGGCGGAAATGTTTTCTATCATCATGCCTGTCTTTGGCATACTGCCCGAAAGGGTCAATTCAATGGTCGTTTCGTCTGTAAGAACCGAAGAAACCACTTTCCCCGTTCCCTTTTGCAGAAGTGTCATTTTGTCAATAAATGCAATATCGTCCCCTGCCTTAAACGGATTGTACCCGTGGGACTGGGGGTGCATAAATTTAACTGTTGCCACATTTCCTTTTACACTGTTTACTTTAAAATGAAAGCCGTGGCAATTAAGGCAGTCGTCGCCCGCTCCGTCAAATACACAGTCCGTAACGCTGAATTTGCCTCTGCAAAGGCAAGCCTGCACAAAATCTGCAACCGAGGTTACAAAGCAGCCTTTTTTTGGCGTTAGATTAAGGTTTTTGAGGAAAATATCTTCCGAGCATTGGCAAACAACAGCCAACGAATAGTTAAAATGCTGAGCAATATTTTGAATCGTTACGTTTTTACTGTTGTCAACAAAAATTCCTGCATATTGACGACGGTTATCAAAAAGATAATAGCAGTCGCCCACATTAAATTTGCTTGTTGAAAAATAAAAGGCTCTCAGGGTTTTACCGTCAATCATTTTGAGCTTTAAAGCAGTCGCCAAAGGGTGCCTTGCTCGCACATTTATTTCATTATTTTCGGCAGAAATTTTATTTGCCCACCAACACACCTTTGATTTTGCTTTTATGTCGGCCTCAAAGCCGTCTCCTTTAAAAATTACCGTGCCGTTTCTGAATTCAAAGTCTTCATTTTCGTTGAGCTCAAAATCAACATAGGTTTTTCCCTTTTTCAGCACTTTCAAAGAATGGAAATCGGGTTTGTCCACGTCAAGAGTAAGGTTTTGAATCGTAAAATTTTCACAGTTTGAAATAACACAGTTCGTTGCTTTTCCGCTGATTAAAAACTTTGCTCCGCCGCCGTCAACGGTTAAATTATGAAATCCGTCAAAAAACAGTGCAACAGGCGCCAAATGAGGAGTTTCATCTTTTGAATACTCTTCGTCACCTGCCGTATTCGTAATATACAGCATACGCTTTGTGCAGTTACCCGCATTTATGTAATAAGTGCCCTTTTGAAATTTAAGAATTTTCTCCGATGAATCGTGCGGAATACTCTGTACTAACTTTTCAAGTTCTGCACCGCATTCAGTCCCCGGCAAAACGCCGTAATCCCACGCATTAAACTCCGTCATTTTCATTCTCCGTTCATTTCAAGTAATGTCATTTCTATTCCGTCGGCAATAGCCACCGCTAAAGCATCAAGATCTTCGTCAAATAAGGTATTGTCTTTTTCGCTTGTTATAAAACCGATTTCCGCAAGCACAGATGGCATTTTGGAGCATCTGTTGACGTAATAATTTTGATTTGCTCCCTCACGGTAGCCCGTATGTATTCCTCTTGACGTATCCGCCCCTGTAAGCGCAAGATTTTGCAATATGTTTTCTGCGAGCAGTCTGTCGTCCGACGGGTTTGTGCTGTGAATCCACATTTCGCACCCCTGCCCTTTGCCCGTTGTTGAATTTCGGTGAATCGAAACAAACAGTGCCGCTTTTGATTTATTAGCAACATTACATCGCTCTTCAAGAGAAATATCCGAGTCTGTATCCCTTGTCATTACGACGGTATAACCTCTGCTTTCAAGCTCGTCGCGGACAAGCAGGGAAAGCCTTAACGTGTCGTTCTTTTCAAGTCTTTTACCGCCCTCGCCCGTAGCGCCTGAGCTACTTCCGCCGTGCCCCGGGTCAATACAAATTGTTTTAGGGTCAGGTGTAAAATTCAACTGATTAAAATAATATACCGTTTCTTCTCCGCCTACTGACATCAGTGCAATAACGCAGGAAAGTGTCAAAACAAATACTGCCAGGAGCGGCAAAATAAAATTAAACTGCTTATGTTTTATCTTCATTTTTTAGTGCATCTCCGAATAAAATTCACTAAAATATATGCAGAAACAAGTCCGAAATAACACATAATAATTTTAGCATAAAACAATATTTATATCAAGTAACCTAAATTTTGTAAATAAACATTGTAAATATAAAAATTCTTTGTTATAATGTATTATATATAACTATGATTTAAAATAGGTAATAATATGTAATTTCCTGAAAGGAACGGTACGACAGCGTACGAAGGCAACCGAAAATGAACGGAAAACTAATTGTAATTGAAGGGCTTGACGGAAGCGGAAAATCCACTCAAATCGAAAAGTTGAAAGAAAGGCTTGCAGAGTGCGGAAAAACCGTAAAGCAGATAAAACTGCCCGACTATGACAACAAATCGAGCACCCTTGTAAAAATGTATTTAGGCGGTGAGTTCGGCAAAAATCCCGAAGATGTCAATACTTTTGCGGCATCGCTTTTTTACACGGTAGACCGCTATGCAAATTACAAAAATGTTTGGGAAGAAGATTATCGCAACGGCACTTTAATTTTGGCTGACCGTTACACCACCTCAAACGCTGTTCACCAGACCGTAAAGCTCCCAGAAGATAAATGGGACTCTTATCTTGACTGGCTTTTTGAAACCGAATATGAAAAAGTCGGAATCCCCGCTCCCGACAAAGTAATTTTTCTTGATATGGACGTTGATATTTCTCAAAGACTTATGTCAAACCGCTACTGCGGAGAAGAGTCAAAAAAAGACGTTCACGAGTCAAATGTAGAATATCTAAAGAAATGCCACGAGGCCGCTCTTTACACGGCTAAGCGTTTCGGCTGGACTGTAATAAAATGCTACGAAGGTGACACGCCACTTCCTATTGACAAAATAAGCGAAGAAATTTTTGAAAGCGTAAAGGAGATGCTCTGATGGATTTCCATTATCCGACTCTCCAAGATAAATCTGAGGTTCAAAAAATATTCGACTCTGTAAATCCCGACTGCTGTGAGTACAGTTTCGGTAATGTTTTTATGTGGTCGGAGGGTTACGAAAATAAGATAAGCGTAAATAACGGCATTTTTATTTCAAAAATTTCGGACAGTTCCGTTTATTGCTACCCCGTAGGGTTCGGCGACAAAAAATCAGTTATTGAAGAAATAACTTCACAAGACAAAAAAGCAATGTTTTACGGTCTTACCGAAAAAGATAAGGAAGAACTCCAAGATCTTTTCCCTGATAAGTTTGAATACGTTGAGGACCGCGATGCCTTTGAATACATCTATAAAACCGAGGATCTGGCCGTTCTTAGCGGTAAAAAATATCACAGTAAGAAAAACCATGTAAGTTTTTTTGAGAAAAATTTTGACTGGCATTATGAGGAAATAACTCCCGATAATATTGACAGATGTATTCTTATGGACGACCAGTGGGAACGCTTAAATGAGCAAAAAGACCCAACGGAAATTGAACGGGAGCATTCTGCCATAGACAAGGCGTTCAGTAATTTCTTTGATTTAGGACTTTTCGGCGGGATCTTGTTTATTGAAAATGAGGCAGTTGCGTTTACCTTCGGCGAAAGGCTTAACAGTAACACATTTTGCACCCACGTTGAAAAAGCGTATGCAAGCTTCAGAGGGGCATATCAAATGATAAACCGTGAGCTTGCAAAATCGCTTTTGGGTAAATATGAATTCATTAACCGTGAGGAAGACACAGGAAGCGAGGGCTTGCGATCTGCAAAGCTTTCTTACCACCCCGTAAAGCTTCTTACAAAATACAATGCGGTTTTTAAAGGATAATTTATGACTTCCGAAAATAAAGAAAAACAGCTCTCTTTACTTTGGCAAAGTATTTTCGACGAAGACGAATACGTTACACACCTCTTTTTTGAAAATGTATACGCCATTTGCCAAAATCCTATTATTGAAGAAAACGAAAAAATACTGTCGTCTGCCTTTCTTATTCCCTGCACGGTAGATAAATACAAGGGCTTTTACGTTTACTGCGCTTTAACCCACTGCGAGCACAGAGGGAAAGGTTTAATGGCAAAGGTTCTGTCACAATCCTCAGAAATACTGAAAAAAACGGGCTACGATTTTCTTTTGCTTGTTCCTGCCGAAAAAAGCTTATTTGACTATTACGGAAGATTTGGCTACGTACCATTTGGATATTCTTTTCAGGCGGAAATCCCAACAACCTATACGGAAATTACTAATAAATATTCTAAAGTAAGAGCATTTGCTGAAACCGAATTGAAATTTCCCGACTGCGTAACAGATTATTGGGCAAGCGCTGTAAAGCATTACGGCGGAAAAGTTATAAAAGCAGACGGCATTGTTTCACTTTTGAATGAGAAAATGCTTGACTCAAAAAAAGGCAGAAAAATAAACAATACGGCAATGATTAAAACCGATATATCGGATTTACGAAATCTTTCCTGCTATATCGGAATAACCTTGGAGTGATATTTGTGATTTACATCTTTTTAGCAACGGGATTTGAAGAAATTGAAGCGTTAGCACCTGCTGACGTTTTAAGGCGTGCAGGCGTTGAGGTACAGCTTGTGGGAATCGGCGGAAAAATTATTACAGGCTCCCACGGGATAAGCGTTGTTTGCGACACTGTCGACAGTGATATTTCTTTTAACTCGGACGTTCAGGGGATTTTTCTTCCCGGCGGAATGCCAGGCACATTAAATCTTGAAAAAAGCGAGACGGTAAATAAGGCTATTGACTATTGCCTTGAAAACGGTTTGCTCATATCGGCAATTTGCGCCGCACCGTCAATTCTCGGTCATAAGGGTATTCTTAACGGGAAAAATGCAGTTTGCTTCCCCGGGTTTGAAAGTGAGCTTACGGGCGCAGTTTTATCCGACAAATTTATTTGTGAGGACGGCAATATTATGACCGCCAAGGGAATGGGCAGCGCAGTTGAATTCGGCACAAGAATTGCCGCACGGTTAGCAGGCACCCCAAAAGCAAAATCGGTTCACGATTCTTTACAAATTTACCATGACTAAAAAAGAGTGCCGTCAAAAGTATTTAAAATTAAGAAATGATATACCTGCTTCTCAAAAGGCTGAATTCGATAAAATATTGACCGATAAAATTTTATCTTTGCCTGAATTTGAAAGCGCAGAATGTATCTTACTTTTTGCAAGCGTCGGCAGTGAGGTTGACACTTGGGATTTATTCAGTGAGTGCATAAGGCAAAACAAAAAAGTATATTTCCCGAAATGTATTGACGGGGAAAGAATGGAATTTTTGCGTGCAGCTTCTAAAAACGATTTCACAGTCGGCAAATACGGCATTCCCGAACCGATAAGTGATGAAAAATACATTTCTAACAGTAAAAATGACTTGAGTCTAATACCTGCTCTTGCAGTCGGCAGAGATTTCTCACGGCTCGGCTACGGGAAAGGTTATTACGATAGATTTTTAAAAACATTTAAAGGAATTTCAGTTTGCCCTGTATACTCCGGACTACTTTGTGAGAGTGTACCTACGGACGAATTTGATATTCAGCCGAAGATTATTATCACACCAACCGAAAGCATAAGGAGGTAACTTATATGGACAAGTTTTCAGACGATTTTTCCAATAAGAGTTACGAAGATCTTTTAAATGAATATGC
>JAFLUO010000063.1 GCA_022508705.1 Oscillospiraceae bacterium | reverse complement strand
TAATAACCTCACGAAACATAACGAAATCAAAGATTTCTATGTTTCGGAGAACATTGTTTTATGCCTGCTTCGCAGATATAAAATACTGATTATCTGTATTAACCAAATATTATTCGGGAGTACTTAAATATGAATAATAAAAGGCTTAAAAGTTTTTTTGAAATCACGGCGGTTGCGCTTGCAATGATGTTGCTTTTTGCTTCTTGCTCGCCCATAAAGCTTACAAAAATAAAGAGCGATTCTTTTGAAATGATTTACTCTGAAAGTGCAGGCGACACTTACCACAAGGTAAAGCGCACGTCTTTCGAGTCTGTTTGCAAATCGGGTCTTATTGAAATGTTTTTTGATAAGACAACTGCATCAATAGGAATTCTTGATACATCGGCAGACGTTTTTTGGAGCGCATTACCCCTTGACAGTGAAAAAAAATCCTTAAGTTTTTCAGCTCTTAAAATGGTGCTTTTAACTGAAAGCGGCAAACAATATGTTTTGAATACTCAGGACAACTCAGTTGCTTTCGGCAATTTCAGCTTTGATAAAACGAATAACGGTGTAAATGTTAAATACTCCCTGTCTTTGGATGATGAAACGGGCAAAGCGGATATAAATACCTTACCAGAAAATACCGTTCGTGCCGACATTACCGTTTCATACACTCTTTCGGACGGTTCATTCTACACCTCGGTCAATACGAATAATCTTCATCTTCCCGAAGGGGTTTATGTTGAAAATATAAAACTTTTAGATTCTTTCGGCGCTTACAGCGATAACGACAAAGACGATTTCATATTTGTTCCCGACGGAAACGGCGCAATTATTAAAACAGGTGTTTCGGACTCCGATTTTTCTCCCGTTTCTCTTAAAGTTTACGGCGATGACCCGTCAATAAGTAACGGACAGGCTTCTGCCCCCCTCGGAGCATTCGGTATTAAGCACGGTAAAGGCGCTTTCCTTTGCATTATTGAGAGCGGTGATGCAATAGCAAATATTAACGCATACAGACTGTCAGACAATTCCATCAACAGTGTGGGCGCAGAGTTTTCCGTTACCGATGTTGCAACTGAATCAAAAAAGACAAATCAAGTTAAAACAATAGGCTATGAATACAGCGGTGAAATACGCCTTTGCTACAGATTCCTTTCGGGAAAATCCGCTACATATTCAGGTATGGCTGCTGCCTGCCGTGAAAATCTTATCAGAAATTCGGTTATTTCCTCAAAAGCTGTTACCGCAGATGAAACCGCACTTCCGCTGATAGTAAATCTTCAGTTTGGCCTTTCCGATTCAAAAGGCAGGCTTACGGTAAAATCCACCTTTGAGCAGGCTCAGGCGCTTATGACGCTTTTAAAGGCAAAGGGTGTAAACAACATTTATTTGAGTGCTAACGGTTTGTTTAAAGATGCAAATAACGGTGAAAGCGAAGATTTCGGCGCATTTCTAAAACAGCTCGGCACAAAAGAAGAATATAATTCTCTCTATTCTTATATGAAAACACAGAATTTCCCGATATTTATTGAAACGAATATGCTTTCGGTAAAGAAATCATCGTCAGATAAAGCAAAAAATCTTTATGGGGATAAGCTTACATATTCAAGCGCCGACTCAAAACGCGGATACTTAAAAATGTCAGAGCTTGAAGGCAGGATTGAAGAGTTTTTAAACGATTCGACCGCTGTTCTTTTTGACGGATTCGCATTAAACGACATAGGCTCGGTGCTTTATTCAGACTATTCATCGGATTTTTATCCGAGAGAAAGCAGTAAAAAAGAGATTGCATCTCTCCTGCCCATTCTTTCTTCAAATAAGCCTTTAATGATAAGCAAGGGTAATTTTTATGCCATAAAAAATGCAAGCGTTATTTCAAATATTCCAAAGGGAACGGTATCACACACTGAAAATGAGGCATACTGCGCAATTCCGTTTGTATCTCTTATTCTTCACGGCACATACGATTACAGCTTTAACAGCATAAATTTAAGTGACAACATGCAGGAAGCATTCCTGCGCTCCGTTGAATTCGGCGCTGTGCCCTCTGCCGATTGGTATTGCATTAACACAGACAATGAAGATAAATACGGATATAACAACAACATAAACGATATCGTTTCTTACTGCGTTAAAGCAAATGATATTCTCGCAGACCTTCGCGGTGCAAGAATGACATCTCACTATGAGGTTCAAGACGGAGTATTCTGCACGGAATACAACAACAGTACAAAGGTTTACGTTAACTACACGGACAAAGCGGTAACCATAAACGGAATTACCGTAGAGGCTCTTGACTGTGTAAAGATTTCATAACGCTTATATTTAAAACTACTATATTATCAAAATCGCCATTTCAGGATGATGAAATGACGATTTTGTTTTTTTCCTTTCGATATCATAAAAATTGATGTCCAAGATTATTGAGATATTTACAGAACGTAGTTTTGTATAATTTCAACTAAAATATCTCAAGATAATCTTGACAATTGGTAAATTTTATTATAAAATTCATATGGATGAATTACTTTAACATTTCCTATTATGAAAATGAAAGGGTGAATTACAAGGAATGGATATTAATTTCATTGATTGGCTGGCTTTAAAAGAAGTTTTTATTGACGGCACAACAAGCGTTGCCGAGTATGCTGCACAGTATGCTGCAGTTCAGACGAACTGGGTTTATACTTTTGCAGGCATTATCGGAATTACAATTCTTCTATTGAAGAAAAACAAAAAATGGTATTGGTACGTGTTTATTCTTCTGTATGTAATTATGTCTTTTACATCAGTTGGAATGCACACTGCTAATTACGGAGAATTCGTACCGGGTGTTCTCACAACAAAGCTGTTTATGAGCTATATTGATATGTCTTTCACAGAGTATGTCGCTTGGGCAGGAGTTTGTTGCTTCGCTTTAGAGTTCTATCCGGATCAAAAGAAAAAGCGTAACATTTTCCTAATTGCCGTAACAGCAATTATGCTTATAGTTATAGGAACACTTACATATGAGGTGTTCGTTATCCATGACCGTCCGCTTTACATCGGCGGTGGTGGAGCTCCTATGGACGGAAAAACCGGCGGACTTTCACTTGCTGAATTCGGTTGCTTCTTAACAGCGCTTCCGATTCTTTATCTACTCGTTGCAAACTTCAAGAAGCTTACTAAAACCGAAAGAAATCTTTTTATTCTAATTATCCTTACCTTCCTTGCCGCATTCATCATCACATCGATCTGGGGCGACAACGAAATGGCTCCTGTACTGTTAGGTAATATTCACGGTCATTCAATTTGGCACATTCTTTCAGCCCTTCCAATATTTGAGGTCGTAATTTGGGTTGACCAGCGTACAGTGAACCAGAAATTTGAAAAAGCAGGCTTACCTAAGATGTAAAAGCACATTAAATGAAGAAATAAACCGGAGGTTTCGGCAATTTGTTCTTGTCGAAACCTCCGGTCTGTTATTGGTACTTTTATTATTATGCCGACGGCATTTTAACTGTAATTACATTTTCCATAAGGTCAATGCAGTCAATCTCGGCATCAATTTCTGTTTTTACGCCCAAAATGTTTATAAGGATTAGTTTTCCGTTTTCCATTTTTACTCCCGCAACGTTTTCCTGAATAAGCTTTTTTTCATTTCCGTTTAAGGAATAAACTGCTGAAAGGCACATTTTCATTCTCCTTTCATTATTTTAAGCGCTTCACGCAGTTTCTGATTTCCGCTGTTCATAAGCGCAACTGCCTCGTGAATAAGCTCTGCGGCATCAGGTGTTACATTATGAGCAATTTTATGAAGTTCTTCTGCGTGGTGTTCATTATGCCCTGCCATATATTCTAATAAAGCAAGTGTTTCTTCCGCACTTACGGCTTCACTGTAGGTGTGCGAATGTGAATGTGTATGATTATCCATCTTAAAAGTCCTTTCAGTCAATGTCATATCTTTTCATAATTTCGTTTTCTCTGAATTCGTGCTTTTCGTAATATCCTATAAGATTTCCTTCTTTATCACGAAGTGCAACCATATAGACATCTTTATTCAGTTTAACATTTTTGAAGGTGTAAACAAGATTATTATTTTTATCCTTTTTAAACCAATCAACAACCCTGTTTATCATCTCACAGGCCTTTTCATTATGACAGTCAAAAATGCTTTGTCCTAAAAGGGCTTCTCCGCCCCGTTTTTCATAATTTTTAACTGCGGCAGGGTTCATGTAAACTATTGTATGTGAAAGGTCACATATAACAATCGGCGCTCTGTCCTGCTCAATTACACTTTTAAATAATAAATAATTGTCCATTTTAATCACCATGCGATACAGTAGTCGCACAAAAAGTCATAAAAAAGCAGATTTTCATGCACGGTATCGTTCCTTTCGTTGTATTTTTCAAACTATTTTCTCCTTATTATAAGATTTCTTGCATCTCCGTCTGCCAGCACAAAATTAGGCTCAAAGGGAGTAGATCCTGAATTTTCCCAGAAAACAGTTACCGAATTTTCATTACATTCAACCGTTATGTTGAGATTTACGCACTTGTTTTCAAGGTAATCAAAGGTTTCGCCGTCATCATAGAAAAATGTGTCTTTAAAGATTCCGCTTTTTATGGGATAAACGGTTAAAACAAGGTTTTCGTCATCATTAAATCCCGATGCTTTGTTGTAAGGAATAACGCTTCCGCACTTTATGAAATATTTCATTTTCCCGAATGCGGAAATTTCTGTTTGAACGCTCACACCGCCCTCAAAAACTTTGCCGTCAAAATACCAGTTATCGCCTTTCGGAAGATTTACGGTAACTGTATTTGTACCTTCTTCCAAAACAGGATCTACAAGTATATTTCTGCCCACAAGGAATATATCAGAATCTCTGCTCTCCCCTTCATAGTACAGAAATACGGGAGAGTTTATCGGTTCGTCAAATTCAACTGCACGGTGGGCGCAGTTGTAAAGATAAGGCACTAATTCCTTCCTCTGTGTAAATATTTCCTTAACATATGGAATAATATCAGGATAACTCCAAGGCATTGTGGCAGAGCAGTCCGAGTTCCAGGAATGAATCGTAAACCTCGGCTCAAAAAGCCCTAATTGAAGCCATCGCAACAACAGCTCACGGGACGGCATTTCCCCCGCAAATCCGCCAAGGTCATGCCCGTAAAAATAAAATCCCGACAAGGACATTGTAAGCCCTATGTAGTGGCAGTACTTGAGTGAATTCCAATCCGTGCTGTTATCTCCAGACCAGGTCTGGGCAAATCTGCGAACGCCTATATTTCCGCTTCTTGTGGAAATGAAGGGTCGGAATTTCGGGTATTTTTCCATCTGCGCAAGGTAAGACGAATAAACCATTAAATATGTAAGGATTGGGCGTATTCTTGACGCATTTACGGTATTTCCAAAACCGAAAGCTAATGCGTCTTCATCTTTTATATCAAATTCGTTATTATCGTTCCAAGTGTATTTGATGCCCTTGTCAAGCAACTTGTCCTTTACATTGGCAATCCAAAATTCACGGGCTTTTGGATTTGTAAAATCAAGATAACTCCCCTGCCCGTCCCAAAAACGTGTAATAAAAGGAGTACCGTCAGAATTTTTAACGAAAAGTCCATTTTCGGAAATTTCTCTGTACATCGGGTGATCGCAAAGAAAAGCAGGTTTAATATTGGGAATTAAATCAACACACTTACTTTGAAACCGCTCAATAAACTGCTCAGGGTTCGGGAATTTTTCGGTGTTCCAATTAAAAACATATCTCTGCTTTCCTATTGAGGTATAACCTGATGACAAATAAAATCCCGTACAGTTAAGGTCAAGCTCCTGAAGCTTTTCAAGGAACAAATTCATTTGATTTTCTGAATCAGGCGCATCAGTATAAGCCATGGTGCTTGCACAGTAATCAAAGCTTTTTTTAGGCGGAAGCATCTGCTTACCGCAAATATGTGAAAATTGCTTGACTATTTCAAGATTTGCTCCGAAGAAAACATAGTAAACCAGCGCATTATCCTGTGTTCTGAAATATTTATACGGCTCGTAATAATTGTTTATCTCTTTGCCGAAATCAAAATAAGATGTGTCCGACGTGTCATAAAAAATCCCGTATGAACCGATGCTGTTTTCGCAAATAAAAAACGGAACGTGCTTATAAAGGGGGTCTGTTGTGCCCGCATTGTAGCCCATAGGGTCAGTCGTTTCAATTCTGTAAGAATTTCCCGATTTGTCAAGTTTTCCGCACTTGTCGCCAAGTCCGAAAATCCGCTCCCCTGCTTCTCTTGAAATGTAATGAAACGAACCGCCGCCGAATTCGCCGTCAAAGTTATATGCTAACGGCGCTCTGTCTGAAAAAAGTATTTGCCCATTCTTTTCATATTTTATAAGAAAGTTCTTTCGATTAACGGTAACTTTAATTCCGCATGAAAGTTTAAAAGAATCACATTCACCGTTTGATTGAAGATTTATCGGCACAGCGGAAAATCCTTTTACGGAAAGCCTGTCCCGTCCTGTTGTTCCCAAATCCGCTGAATCGGGGTCAATACAGAATGTGGGGAGTATCTCTTCACCGTCAGGAAATACGGCAACTCTTAAAAGCGACTCTCCCAAAACGTCAATTCGTGCGTTTTGATTTCCGCATTTATAAAGAAGAAAATCGTTTTTCTTTTGTTGTTCAAATTCGTAATTGAACTTCATTTAATGCAAACTCCCTAAAGTAGCCACTGACTAATTAACGGCTTACGCCTTAGTGCCTACCTAAAATTCTATTTCAAGACCGTCAAAAGCGACAATAAATCCGTCTTTTTCCGCAATTTCGCAAAGCCCGTAATATGTATATCCGCAGTTATGCGAAAAATGATTAAGACAAAACAATGTGTTTTTATCTGCATTTCCGTTCTTTACAAGCCGCTCTCTTACATCACGGCAGGCTTTCAGCCCCATGTGGTAAGAATAAGATTTATCAAGAATTGCGCTTGTGCAGTCAAGGGATACCAAATCAAATTTGATTTTGCTGTTTTCAATGTAATCCCAAGACTTTTCAGGAAAATAACCCGTATCATGACAGTAGAGAATGTTTTTCCCGTTCTTTGAAACTATGTAAAAAACAGGGTCAAGATTTTTCGTGTGGTCTGCCTTTAAAGCCGTCACGCTGTAACCTGCCGTTTCAAAGGGCTTAAATTTGCTAATATAATGCACCTTAACAGCTTTTGGGTCTTTTATCATTATATTTTCTGCTTTGAAACACTGTCTCAAAAGTTTAGATGAATTTCGCGTAATGTAAATATCAAGGGGCTTTTTGTCTTTTCCGCCGTTGGGAAACTGTGAATACACAGGAGACGTGCGATACACTAAATCGAAAGGGTAAATATGATCGTCATGACCGTGAGTTACAAGCAGAGTTTTAACCTTTCGTAAGTCAAGCCCATGCTCTAAAACATGATGATAAGTATCCGCTGAAAAATCAATAAGTAAGTCATCATTTATAAGCGACTGAGAGCGTGTGCGAAGGCTTCTGCCGCCCTCATTTCTCGCTTTTTCGCATGTAGCACAGGAACAGAAAAGCGCAGGAAAGCCTTCAGCCGCCGCTGTACCAAAAAATTTTATTTTCATTTAATCAGTCTTTCGTTACGTTATCTTGTTTGAAACGCAGTGTATACTTTTATATATGCAATGTTTCTTTTATAAATTCCGCAAGTGGATTTACCCGTTATCCTCTTGAAATTCTTATGACCGTTGCGGAATATTGGGGAACGGTATAATTAAAGCTGTTTGAAAAGCCCGAAACAGTAAATTCTTTCATTGTTACTGCCTCAGTCTGACCGAGGATATTTTCGCTTTCAAGGTCATCGCCTGCAACCTGATAAACAGTCGCAGTATCACCTACACTTGCCACACCCGAAATATCAACAGCAAACATACGGGAAGTATCAGTCACATTAACAATCTTGATGATAATATCTCCGCTTTCATCTGTGCTTACTACCTGATAAGCCTCAGCCTCAGCAGGATTACCGCAATCATAATCTATGTAAAGCTCGTCATCAACGAAGCACTGAATCTTTGTGCCGTTTACCACTACCTTTAAGGTGTAGGTTTTGCCTGTTTCTGCTGTAAATGACTTAACCGTACCGGGAAGCTGACCGGTTTTTTGACCGTTTTCAAGGTGCTGTAAGCAGGAAACTGTGTTACCCCAGCCGCCGAGATTCCAGAAGAAGTTATTTTCAGTATCCTGCACAGCAAACGGAATGAGGAATCCCTCGTTACCGTCAAGCTTTGTCGCCTCAACAGTAAAGGTATAATTCGTCCAATCCTTTTCTCCGAAATATGCAACAGAGCCCGTCTCGCTGTATTTCATTTTTGTGCTTGACTGACGAAGCTTGCCGTCTTTAATTTTAAACTTGCCGTCAGTGGGGCGTTCCCAATTCTTTCTGAGGCTACTCGATTTTGAGAAATCATCCTCGCCGAGAACCTCGCCCGTATCATTATTTATAACCTTTGCGTTATCAAATTCCGCCGCTGTTTCCCAAGTGCCGACACCCACCATACCCGTAAGTGCCTTTTGCTCTACCGCCGCGCCCTGAAGGTCAGAGGATAGCAGTTTTGTACCCGTGTTAGTAGAAAACAGCTTTTGCACATAATAATTTATTGAGCCTACGGAAGAGCTGTTATTAAGCCAAATAAGATTAGGCGACCAATGTCCCACGCCTTCAACCGCGGCACTGCCGAACAACGGAGCGTAAGCCGCCATACGGACAATATCGCCGTTTCGCTCAAGTCCAGTCATATATGCCGCCTCAGCAATTGCGGAACGGAGCTTATTTGAGAGAGATGCATATTCGCCCACAAAGACGGGAATTGCGCCGCCGTATATGGTATCGGTCATATTCGCAACGTCTCTTTTGTAATTGTTTTCGTCATAATAATCTGCGTGCTTTAAGAACCAATCGGGATCACGGTAATAGTGATGATCGGTAGCGCCTGCAAAATCCAAGACGTTAGTGCTATCCCCTAACTGCTTTTTTGCATATTCATATGAGAGCTTATACATATCGCTTGAGGTGCCCTCGCTGGCACCCGAGGAATAAATAAGCTCAATGCCCTTGTACAGCTCGGGATTTTTCGCCTTAGCCTCATTAAAAGCGTCAAGAAATGCCTGATAGCGCTCAAAATATTCCTTGCCCTCGTTCTCATTGCCTATGCAGATATATTTAAGCTCAAAGGGCTCTTCATGACCGAGATCTGCTCTGACTCTGCCCCAAGTGGTAGAAGCGTCGCCGCGGCAGAACTCAACGAGATCAAGCATATCCTGAATGTATTCCTCGAAAAGCTCGGACTCCATAACGACTCCGTGCATTCCGCGCATCTGGCAATAAAGTCCGCAGTTAAGTACGGGCACGCCTACTGCGCCGATATCCTCGGCAAGCTGGAAATACTCAAAAAAGCCTAAACCGTAGGACATAAAGCTGGGCCACTGATCGTCCGTCGTGTTGGGATTAGTCCAAATGTTTATGCCCTGCTTTCTTGCGGCAACGTCGCCGTATTTGCCGTTAAACTCCAATGGTAAGCCGTCTTTGCCTACGCCGACGGAATCCTTCCATTTATATGTAATTCTTTCGCTGTAGCCCTCAGTCACACAGCCGCCGGGGAAGCGGATAAATTTGGGTTGAAGCTCCTCAAGAAGAGTTGCCAAATCATTTCTCATACCGTTCTCTCTGCCCTTATATGTATCGGCAGGGAAAAGTGATACCATATCGATTAACGCCGAACCGCTGTCGATAAGAACCTGCACGGTCACGCCCTCTCTTGCGGTGACGGAAGAAGTGAGCGAAAGAGAATATTTCTCCCAAGTGTCTGTAATGCTGTCAATCTTAGCCTCTGCGGCTACAGTGTCCCCTGCCATAATGCGAATATGTACAGGTCCTGTGTAGCCGTTTATTCCGCGCGCATATACAGAGAATTTATATTCGGCATCTTTCTCAACCGATATGCCGTCCAAAAACCCGACATTTTCAATACCCGCCGGAGCGCTGCCGCTGTTGGTGAGAACAAGATAATTCGTATTATTCTCGTTAAGGCAGTTTTCCTTGTCGTTTATTTTGACTTCGGCGTTCGCTTCACCCACGGTTTTCCAGCCGTAAAGCTGATCGCCTGCGGCAAGCTCTGTAAACTCAAATGAACGGTTTGCTATTTTTTCCGCATACAAACCTCCGTCCGCCGCAAAGTTTATATCCTCAAAGAAAATTCCGAAAAGCAAGTCGCTTATATCGTGAATCTCGTTTGAGGCGTCAATGCTGAGACGATAATCCACCTTTTCACTGTCAAACGCTGTAACTGTATTGACAAATTCTTGATTTACGTCAATTGGTTTGGGCTGTTCCTTAACTTTTGGCGTACAACCGCTGAAAATTAACATTGAAAGCGCTAAAAGCACCGCCAACGCCGAACTGAATTTTGATATTAAAAAATGCTTCATAATACACAAATCCCCTTTTCAGAACTATTTTATAATTTTACCACATATCAAGGCTATTTTCCACAAATTTAAGTATTTTAAGCATATATTACAATTCATAAATCTCTTTATTAGTAATAAAATACAAAATAAAACAGTTGAAATTGTGAAAGAATTGTGATACAATACTTAGGACTTGGGGGCGTAGCTCAGCTGGGAGAGCGCTTGAATGGCATTCAAGAGGTCATCGGTTCGATCCCGACCGTCTCCAC
>JAFLUO010000062.1 GCA_022508705.1 Oscillospiraceae bacterium | reverse complement strand
TCAGGCGCAAAGTTTTCACCGTCAAAGGAGCAGGATGTTTCAGGGTAAACAGCGTTCACGAATGCAGAAAAGACAGGATATAACGCCGCCGCACCGTCAATTACGGGCAGATTTTCCGTAAATTTAAACTCGGAATTTATTTTTACGATTTTTGAGTTTTCATCAAAGGGTAAATATTCGTCAAGTTCAACGGATTTTGCCTTTAATCCATCGCTGTAGTCGTTGATACATCTTTTTGTAAATACGTTATATATCCCGACATCAAAAATCACAAAAGTGAGAACAAGCGCAACTATAATAAATAACTGATACCTTAGTTTTTTCATATTTTCACTTGCTCTCATTTGAAATATATGACGTGATTGAGGCATTTTCACGCAAATATACCGTGTACCCTGCCAGAGCAACAGTGCTGATAATACCGAGCACCAGTATTATGGCTATTATTTTACTGAAAAGTTTATCGCTCATATTTACCGCACCTCACATATTAGCGAAAGCAACCGCAAATGCAAAAAACAGAAATAAAATCAATGCCACAAAGACCGCTATGATAATCAATGGAATGATAAACGCTTTACGGTATTTCTTTCTATTTTCGGTGTCCTCTTCGGGTGTTTTTAAAAACCGTACCAAATACACTATAAAGAATATTAACGGAACTATTATGGGCGCCGAACCGACAATTATCATCGAAATTATACTTATTATATTTTCAATTGAAGTTAAAATGTCGCCCATAAGCTTGTACCCCATCATTCTTTCTGTCTGTAATAAGCGTTTGCAACTTACTTACCGCACCTCACATATTATCTATGGCATCTGAAAACCAATGCAGCAAGTATGCGCATATTGCTGCAAAAAACAACGTGAGAATTAGAGAAATGATAAATGATTTACGGAATTTCTTCCTGTTTTCTATATCATCTTTCGGTGTTTTTAAAAAACGAACCAAATTCTTAATAAAGAAGATAAACGGTATTATTACAGGTACAACAAAAGGTCCAAAACCGATAATTAACCCCATAACAGTCCACATTATATCGCCAAGCCGAGTTGAAAAATCACCCATAGGTTTGTACTCCCCTTATTTTTTCTGCCCATAATAAGCGTTTGCGCCGTGTTTGCGAAGATAATGCTTGTCGAGCAGTTCCTGCTGCATTGGGGGAATATCGGGATTCATCATCAAATTGTGCCAAGCCATAAACGCAAGTTCTTCAAGAACAACTGCATTATGAACTGCGTTTAAAGGGTTAGTACCCCAGCAGAACGGGCCGTGGCTGTGAACAAGGACTGAGGGAATATCATCAGGATTTTTGCCCTTGAATGTTTCTATGATAACATTTCCCGTTTCAAGTTCGTATTTTCCGCCGATTTCTTCCGCCGTCATTTTACGGGTGCAGGGAATTTCACCGTAAAAATAATCACCGTGAGTAGTTCCCAAAGCTGGTATTCCTCTCCCCGACTGAGCGAAAACCGTTGCCCAGCGTGAATGAGTGTGAACAATTCCCTTTATATTCGGGAAAGCGTTATAAAGTGCAACGTGAGTGTCCGTATCTGACGACGGATTTAAGTCGCCTTCAACCTTTTTGCCTGTTTTCAGGTCAACCACTACCATATCGTCGCATTTCATTGTTTCATACTCAACACCCGAAGGCTTAATTACCATTAAGCCTTTTTCACGGTCAACGCCCGAAACATTGCCCCAAGTAAATGTGACAAGTCCGTGTTTGGGTAAGAGAAGATTTGCTTCAAAAACCTGCTGTTTTAACTGTTCAAGCATAGTTTACTCCTTATTTAAGTTTCCAAGCAATATCTGCAAAGAAAAGCTCTTTTTCAAGACTTTCCTGAGTAGTGTTCTTATCAATATGAACAAACTCAATGTCCATCATCTTTGCCCAGTCACGCATCTGCTCGGCTGTTACATCGTGAGTAAGAACGGTATGGTGAGCGCCGCCTGCGGTAATCCAGCATTCAAGTCCCGTTTCAAGTGACGGTTCAGCTTTCCACATTACACGGGCAACGGGAAGATTCGGCATTTCCATTATAGGCTTAACGCACTCAATGTCCTGGCAAATAAGGCGAAGTCTGCCGCCCATATCAATAAGGCTTACTACAATAGCCTTGCCCTCTCTGCCCTCAAAAACAAGTCTTGCAGGGTCTTTTTCATTCATACCGATTCCGAGGTGATGTGTTTCGATTCTCGGTCTGTCAGATGCGAGTGACGGGCAAACCTCAAGCATATGTGCGCCGAGGCTGAGTTTATTATTTTCATCAAGGTGATACGTGTAATCCTCCATAAAGCTTGTGCCGCCTGTTTTGCCCTCACCCATAGCCTTGATAATAGCGGTCATAGCGGCAACCTTCCAGTCGCCTTCTCCGCCATATCCGTAGCCTTGCGCCATTAAGTGCTGAGAGGCAAGTCCGGGAAGTTGCTCCATTCCGTACAAATCCTGAAAGGTGTTTGAAAATGCCTTGCAGTTTTCTCTGTCAAGCATTTTCTTTATAGCGATTTCTTCTTTTGCCTGATAGCGAATTGCATCCACATTATCGGTTGCAATGTCATAATTTTCTTTATAAACTTCAACAAGAGCGTCGATTTCTGCCTCTGTAACGCTATTCATTTCTTTAACAAGGTCGCCTACTGCCCAAGTGTTTACTTGCCAGCCCAATTTGCTCTGAACCTCAACCTTATCGCCCTCAGTTACGGCAACCTCACGCATATTGTCGCCGAAACGCATAACGGAAAGTTCTTTACTAAATGCAACGCCTACAGCGGCACGCATCCAATCGCCAAGACGGGTGCGAACGCTTTCGTCCTTCCAGTATCCTGCAATAATCTTGCGGGGCATACGAAGTCTTGCGGCGATAAAGCCGTGCTCACGGTCGCCGTGTGCCGCCTGATTAAGATTCATAAAATCCATGTCGATTTCTTCATTGGGAATCTCTTTATTGTACTGAGTGGCTAAATGGCAATAGGGCTTTTGAAGGTCAACAAAGCCGTTTATCCACATTTTGCTTGGGCTGAAGGTGTGGCACCAGGTAATGATGCCTGCGCATTTTTTGTCAAAATTTGCCTCTCTTACTACGTCGGAAATTTCTTTGCTTGTTTTTGCGGTTACTTTATAAACGATTTTGCATGGAAGCGAACCGCTTTCGTTTAATTCGTCTGCCATTTCCTGCGCTCTTGCCGCAACGATCTCCAAAACCTCAGGTCCGTAAAGGAACTGACTGCCTACCACAAACCAAAATTCATAATCTTTAAGTGCCATAATTTTTCTCTCCTTATTTTATAGTTTCTGCCGCCTTGCGCTCTGCCTCAAGACCGGCAATATAATTTTTCATAAATTTATTAAAGCCTGCAATATCGTTTTCGTCAGGCTCTTCAACTGTTTTTTCAGCCCCCTTGAATACTTCGTTTTCAAGGTATTCGGGAAGAGAATTTCCGTGTTCTCCGCCTGCAAATTCAGCCAGCACGGCAATTCCCCAAGCGCCGCCCTCAGCCGCAGTTTTCATTACTGCAATAGGCGCTTTCATTGCCGCCGCCATAAGCTTTTGACCTACTTTAGGCGTTTTGAAAAGGCCGCCGTGACCTGTAAGGCAGTCAATTTGAACATTTTCCTTATCGCTTAAAATATCGTTGCCGTATTTAAGCGCCGCCATAGCGCTGAAAAGCTGTGCTCTCATTAAATTGGCAATGTTGAAATTGGCATCGGGAGTGCGCACAAGCATAGGTCTGCCCTCTTCTACGTCGGTTACGGGCTCGCCTGAAAAATAGTTATACGCATAAACTCCGCCGCAATCGCTGTCGCCCGTAAGTGCAATTTCATAAAGCTTATCGTAAAGGTCGGGCTTTTTAATATCCGCACCGATAAGTGCATTGTACTGAGTAAAGATTTTAACCCAAGCATCAATTTCAGACGAACAATTGTTACAATGAACCATTGCAACGGGTGCGCCTGACGGAGTTGTTACCATATCTATTTTTGAATAAACGCCCTGAAGTTCTTTTCTGAGAACAACCATTGAAAATACGGATGTGCCTGCGGAAATGTTGCCCGTTCCGGGTAAAACCGCATTAGTTGCAACCATTCCCGTGCCTGCATCACCCTCGGGGGGGCAAACTATTGCTCCGCCTTGCAAAGCACCAGTTTCATCAAGCAATTTTGCTCCCTCATCAGAAAGTTTTGCGCTGTTATCGCCTGCCAAAAGAACCTTCGGTAAAATATCACGGATATTCCACGGCATTTCTTTAACAGCAGGAATTGAAGAGAATTTTTCAAGCATTTCCATATTGTAATCAAGCTTTTCGCTGTCAATGGGGAACATACCTGACGCTTCGCCGATACCTAATGTTTTTTCACCTGTAAGACGCCAATGAACATAGCCTGCGAGAGTTGTCAAAAATGCAATATCTTTCGTATGCTCTTCGCCGTTTAATATTGCCTGATAAAGATGGGCAATACTCCACCTTTGGGGGATATTAAATCCGAAAAGCTCTGTAAGCTCGTCTGCCGCCTGAGCCTGTTTGGTATTTCTCCAAGTTCTGAATGGCGTTAAAAGCTCACCGTTTTTGTCAAATGGTAAATATCCGTGCATCATAGCAGAGAAACCGAGAGCACGGAGCTTTGTAATTTTTACGCCGTATTTTTTTGCCGCATCATTGGTAAGATCTGAATAAGCACTACGAAGACCTGCCCATACGTCGTCTAACGAATATGTCCAAATTCCGTTTTCCAGCTTATTTTCCCATGTATAATCCCCTGCCGCCAAAACGGATGTATCAGGGGCTATCAAAACGGCTTTGATTCTTGTTGAACCAAGCTCAATTCCAAGCGTTGCCTTACCGCTTTCTATTATTTCAGCGATGTTCATTTCCATTTATATCACCCAAATTTATATTTTTTATTATCATACAATATTTTCCTTATAAAATCAATTATAAAAAACAAAAAGCAGTATAAAAACTGCTTTTTGAATTCTGCTTATGAATTTTTGTGGCAACTGTCCGACATTGTACAGCTTGAACAGTTACATCCGCAGGAAGATTTGCCTTTTTTCTTATTCCTTATTATGTTCGCCGAAATCGCGACCACAATCAAAATAAGAACTAAGCATATTATAATATTTGCGATATTTTCTATAATAAAAGAAATCATTTAAAGTCCCTTCAATCTTAATATTTTTTAGATGAAAGCGATGTTGCCTTTTTTTGCGGCTTTACGAGCATATAGCACAAAACGCCGAGAACAATTACCGCCGCAACCGTGCCGATGATATTTATGTTGCCTGTAAAAATCAAACCGAACTGATTTATCATAAAAGATATTACATAGGCAAATGCGCATTGATAAGATATTGCAAAAAGAGTCCATTTTGCATTGTTCATTTCACGCTTAATAGCACCTATTGCCGCAAAGCACGGAGCGCAAAGAAGGTTAAATACAAGGAACGAAAGTCCCGATACTCTTGTGAATGCTGAAGAAAGCTCAGCATAAACACTTGAATCTCCGCCGCCGTAAAGAATGCCCATTGTACCTACAATATTTTCTTTTGCGACAAGTCCTGTAATTGATGCAACAGTAGCCTGCCAATTTCCCCATCCAAGCGGAATGAAAATCCATGAAATCAAACTGCCGATTTTTGCAAGGATCGACATATTAAGCTCGTCTTCGCTGAGCATTCTGAACGTTCCGTCAGCAAATCCGAAGTAAGATGCAAACCAAACGACGATTGTTGAAAGAAGAATGATTGTACCTGCCTTTTTGATGAATGACCAGCCGCGTTCCCACATTGAACGAAGAACGTTTTTAAGCGTGGGAAGATGATATGCGGGCAATTCCATAACAAACGGTGCAGGGTCGCCTGAGAACATCTTTGTCTTTTTAAGGATTATACCCGATACGATAATTGATGCCATACCAATAAAATATGCGCCTGTTGAAATAATAGCCGAACCATTAAAAATTGCGCCTGCAATCATTGCAATAAACGGAACCTTAGCGCCGCAGGGAATAAACGTAGTAGTCATTATCGTCATTCTGCGGTCCCGCTCATTTTCAATAGTACGGGAAGCCATTATTCCCGGAACACCGCATCCTACGCCTACTAACATTGGAATAAACGATTTACCTGAAAGACCGAATTTACGGAAAATTCTGTCAAGCACGAACGCAATTCTCGCCATATATCCACAGGCTTCAAGAATTGCCAAAAGCAGGAAAAGAACGAGCATTTGCGGAACAAATCCAAGCACTGCGCCGACACCTGCCACGATTCCGTCAATAATCAAGCCTTTGAGCCAATCGGCTGTATTTACTGCATCAAGACCGCTTTCAATTAAAACGGGTATGCCCGGTACCCAAACTCCGTATTCGGCAGGGTCGGGTTCTTCAAAGCCGTTTTTCTTCAAAAATTCAACGGCTTCAAGATAAGTCATTGGAACTGTTGAATCCTTTTTGGCATTTTCGGGAATTTCATTGTAATATACAGTCTTTTCATCAATAGCAAGGGTTTCTTCGTCTTCAATTTCTGCCACAGCGGTTTTCTCTGTGGGTGAAAATGCAGAAAGACTGTTGATTGCGCTTTCTGCATCGAAATCTTCTGCTTCCGTGTCAATCTCGTAAAAAGCATTTACTGCATTCATGGCATCAGAATAATTTTCTGAAATTTCATTATATGCAGGGCTGCCTATTCCGAACAGATGAAAACCGTCGCCGAAAAGATTTTCGTTTGTCCAATCGGTTGCAGCGGCGCCGACGGTAGCCATAGCTATATAATAAACCAAAAACATTACCACTGCAAAAATCGGAAGACCGAGCCAGCGGTTTGTTACTACTCTGTCGATTTTATCCGATACTGTAAGCGCGCCTTTATTTTTCTTTTTATAGCAGACACTGATGACGGTTGATATGTAATTATAACGCTCATTTGTAATGATAGATTCAGCGTCGTCGTCAAGATCATTTTCGACTGACTGTATGAAATTTTCAATATGTTGCAGTTTTTCTCTGCTTTTTTTTGAATTTTCAAGCACCTTGTTATCACGCTCAAAAATCTTAATTGCGTACCACCTTTTCTGTTCTTCGGGTATTTCATCAGCAATTTCTTCTTCAATATGAGCAATAACATTTTCTACAGTTTCCGAAAAACTGTGTTTCGGTATGGTTTTTCCGTTTTTGGCAGTTTCTACGGCAATTTCTGCCGCCTCGGAAATTCCCGTACCCTTTAAAGCTGAAATTTCAACTACCTTGCATCCAAGCTGGCGTGCAAGCTCCGACGAATTGATTTTGTCGCCGTTTTTCCTGACAATATCCATCATGTTAATTGCCACAACAACGGGAATTCCCAATTCTGTAAGCTGTGTTGTTAAATAAAGGTTTCTTTCAAGGTTTGTGCCGTCAATGATATTTAGAATTACATCGGGACACTCGTTTATTAAATAATTTCTTGCCACAACCTCTTCCAATGTGTAAGGTGAAAGAGAATAAATACCGGGAAGGTCGGTTACGATAATGTCTTCGTGTTTTCTTAATTTACCCTCCTTTTTCTCAACAGTAACGCCGGGCCAGTTGCCGACAAACTGATTTGAACCTGTAAGAGCATTAAACAATGTTGTCTTACCGCTGTTTGGATTACCTGCAAGCGCTATTTTTATTGACATAATTTTTTCTCCTGTTCTTTTTAGTTAGATTAAGCTAACATTGTGTGTAAAAAAATTAGATTATTAAAAAATTTCTACCATTTCAGCATCTGCTTTGCGGATTGAAAGCTCATAATCACGGACTGTAATTTCGATAGGGTCGCCTAAAGGCGCTGCTTTGCGAATATAGATTTGTGTGTTTTTGGTAATACCCATATCCATTATTCTGCGCTTAATTGCACCCTCCCCGTGAATTTTTACAACTGTTACGCTTGTGCCGATTTTGGCATCTTTCAATGTTTTCATTCATATCCTCCTTAAATTAAAATTTTATTTGCCATTTCTTCGCTTATTGCAACGCGTGTTTCTTTAATGTTAACAATAACATTGCCTAAATTTTTAGAAATCACGGTTACACCTGCACCGACTACGAAGCCGAGGTTTTCAAGGTGAATTCTAATGTCCTTCCCACCGCCTACTTTTCTTATTATACTTTGCGTGCCTACATCTGCAAATGTGAGCGGCATATCTTATCACTCCTTAATACAAAGTTATCATAAACTAACTTTTGTTTTAAATAAAATAGTTAGCATTGGCTAACCCATAGATAAATATATAACGGTTTCCTCAATTTGTCAATAGTTTTTTATAAAAAAATTGAAGAAACCGCAAAATTTATTTTTTCTTGCACACAAAGCAAAGCCAGCCGCCGTCTTCGTGGCGCTCAATTATTTCAAACCCGTTAGCCGCAAAAGCCGCCGAAACCTCTTCTTCACGTGGTGCGATTATTCCTGATGTGATAAACACCGCACCGTCGTTCATAAACTCGCCTACTTGCCCTGCGAAAAGGATAATTATATCCGCCACTATATTTGCAACGACAACGTCAAATTTGCCCGTAACCTTATCCACAAGATTGCCTTGTAAGATACTGTACTGAGGCTCACGAAAGCCGTTTGTTTCGCCGTTTTCCTTTGCAGTTTTAACTGCAAGAGCGTCAATGTCAACTCCCACGGCACTCCCCGCGCCGAAAAGAAGAGATGCAACTGATAAAATTCCGCTTCCGCAACCGCAGTCAAGAACCTTTTCTCCGCCATTTATGTAATTTTCAAGAGTCTGCAAGCAAAGACGGGTTGTATTGTGAGTACCCGAACCAAAAGCAAGCCCCGGCTCAATAGAAAGAACTTTTCTTCCCTCAGTATCGTAATCGTCTATCCAAAGGGGTCTTATGAGCAGTCTTTTGCCGATTTTCATCGGCTTAAAGTATTCTTTCCAGTTATTTTCCCAATCTTCATTTCTGCAGGCGTTATGCTCTATTGTATGCTCAATATTTTCGGCTGTAAAGCGTTCACGCAAAAAGGAAATTGCCTCATTATAATTTTCTTCGGGTGAAATGTAGATATGAACGTACCCTACGCTTCTGTCCTTTGCAAGCAAATCTTCGTCTATAATGTCAATATTTGCAATTTCAAGGGTTTCCTCTTCAAGAGTACGGTAATCTTCAATGTAAATGCCGTAAGGCACTGCCATGCTTGCAATGTCAGACGCTTTGTCAATGTCGTCAGCATTGATTTTTATTTTAATTTCAGTCCATTCAGCCAATTTTCTATCTCTCCTTAAACAAAAAGCAGAGGTCAGTCCTCTGCTTTCCATTTGCATTTTAGCTTTGTCAGATCTGCTCTTTAACCTTAGCAGCCTTACCCACTCTATCACGAAGATAGTAAAGCTTGCTTCTGCGAACACGACCGTGTCTGACAACGTCAACCTTTGCAACGTTGGGTGAGTTAACGGGGAATACTCTTTCAATACCAACACCGTAAGAAACACGGCGAACAGTGAAAGTTTCAGAAACTCCGCTGCCCTTCATTGCAATAACGGTTCCTTCAAAAACCTGAATTCTTTCTCTTGAACCTTCAACGATTTTAACGTGTACCTTTACAACGTCACCGATTTTGATTTCGGGCTTGTCTTCCTTAATCATGCCCTCTGTGATTACTTTTAATGCGTCCATAACTAACCTCCGTATTTTTTTCAAGCGTTCATGCCGAAAACAGCAGAGGACCACCCGAGATTATAAGTTATTTTACGACAACTGCCGCAAATGCCTAAATATAATAACATAAAGAAAATGCAAATGCAAGTATTTTTTAAAAGTTTTTAATCAATTTCAATTTTAAAGCAAATGGGATATTCCGAATTGAAATTTCCGTTAGCCTTGATAATCATTTTATCGCTGTTTCTTTCAAACTCTAACTTTTCACCGGTGGAGAGCAAAGAAACGGAATTGACTATAAAATCATGATGATTTTTCTTTGCCAGAATATTTATTTCGGCATTTTGACCGTTCGGTCTCATTTGAAAAGCATAAATACAGCCGTTTTTATATGTAAATCTGAAATCTTTTTCAGTATAAGGTTTTTCGTTATAATCCTTAAAGTATCCTTCTTCGGCATTTACGCTGCCCTCGCCAAAGTTTTTCCAGAACGTTGAGCCGTATATACCCTCGCCGTTTTTTTGGAGCCATTTGCCCGTTTCAAGCAAGACGGCTGTTTCCTCGTCCGTTATAGTGCCGTCTGCTTTGGGACCCACATTTAACAAAAGCATTCCGTTTTTGCTTACAATGTCTATTAAATCGGTAATTATTTGATAGGCACTTTTAAAATCGTTATCGGTAATATATCCCCACGATTTTTTACCGATTGCTGTATCAGTCTGCCACGGCACGGGTGAAATGCCCGTTAGTGCTCCTCGCTCAACATCGTATGTTGCTACGGTCGGCGGAAAGGCCTCGTGCTTGTAATTTATGGTTACCTCACTGCCCCACTCATCTGCTCTGTTATAGTAATATGCGCAAAGCTTTTTAAGGTAGGGCTTAAAGCCGTGATTATGTATCCACCAGTCAAAATAGAGAATTTGCGGTTGGTATTTATCAATAAGCTCGCAGGTGCGGACAAGCCAATCCTCAAGCCATTCGGTATCGGGAGCTAAAGAATATGTATCCGCCGTCGTAGCGTGAAGAACACCTTCATTCCATTCAGGACAATGGTATGCAGGGCCGTAAAAATCTCTGTAATTTTCGTCGTTTACGTCGCTGTCAAAGGTTCTGCCCATATTCATAAAGAAATAATGCTCTGCCCTGTGGGAAGAAGCGCAAAAGGTTAAGCCGTTTTTTTCACACGCACTTTTTATTTCCCCTGCAACATCTCTTTTCGGGCCCATTTCCTTGGCATTCCAGCGGTTAAACTCGGTTTCATACATAGCAAAGCCGTCGTGATGCTCACAAACTGGCATAACGAATTTTGCACCCGATTTTTTAAATAGCTCTATCCACTGATCAGCATCAAATTTTTCTGCCTTGAACATAGGGATAAAATCCTTATATCCAAAGGTCTT
>JAFLUO010000061.1 GCA_022508705.1 Oscillospiraceae bacterium | reverse complement strand
ATATTCCTCCTTAGCTCAGTCGGTAGAGCACTCGGCTGTTAACCGAGTTGTCGTTGGTTCGAGCCCGACAGGGGGAGCCAAAAGTAGAAGCAAGTCGTTTGACTTGCTTTTATTTTTTGTTGTGTCCGTTGCAATGGATATGGACTATGTCAATAATATTGCGCATCGTATAAATGTATGGTACAATATTCGCATAAATATGTGATATTCATCGTGAGAAAACAGGGTGATAAATTATGAAAGATACAGAACGCCGTGCAGCAGCAAAAGCCTTTGCAGAATATTGGAAAGATAGGGGATATGAAAAGGGCGAAAGTCAACCGTTTTGGCTCTCGTTGCTTCGTGACATTTTCGGAGTGGAATCGCCTGAGAAATATATCAATTTTGAAGAGCAGGTGCACCTTGACCATACAAGTTTTATTGATGCCTTCATTCCGACCACTCATGTATTGATTGAGCAAAAGGGTAAGAATAAAGACTTGCGTAAGCCTATTAAACAGTCAGACGGAACTCTGCTTACTCCTTTTCAGCAAGCACAGCGTTATTCAGCTGTTTTACCGTACTCGCAACGCCCTCGTTGGATAATTACTTGTAATTTTGAAGAATTTCTTATTTATGATATGGAGAATCCAACGGGTGAGCCTGAAAGCCTAATGCTTAAAAATCTTAGTAAAGAGTATTATCGCTTGCAGTTTCTTGTTGATACGGAAGATGAAAATATCCGCCGTGAAATGGAAGTTTCAATTCAGGCAGGTAATTTAGTAGGCATACTGTATGATGAAATATTTAAGCAGTATCACAATCCTGAGAACGAAGAATCTCTTAAAAGTCTCAACAAATTGATTGTCAGGCTCGTTTTCTGCCTTTATGCAGAGGATGCTGGTATATTCGGCGGTCACTCTAAATTTCATGATTATATTAAGTCTTTTTCTGCCCGTGATATGAGGAAGGCTCTTATAGAGTTGTTTAAAATACTGGATACAAAACCCGAAAACCGTGATCCGTATGAGGACGAGATGCTTGCTTCTTTTCCTTATGTAAACGGCGGTTTGTTTGCGGATGAAAATATCGAAATTCCGCAGTTTAATGATACAATACGGGATTTGCTCCTTAAAAATGCCAGTGAGGAGTTTGACTGGAGCGATATTAGTCCCACCATTTTCGGTGCCGTATTTGAAAGTACGCTGAATCCTGAAACAAGGCGTTCGGGCGGTATGCACTATACCTCTATTGAGAACATTCACAAGGTAATTGATCCACTGTTTTTGGACGAGTTACGTCAAGAACTTGACGAGATTAAGGAAATAAAGGTTACAAAGACACGGGAAACGAAGATTAACCTGTTTCGTGAAAAACTTGCGTCATTAACCTTCCTTGACCCTGCCTGCGGTTCGGGCAATTTCCTTACAGAAACATATATTTCTTTGCGCCGTTTGGAAAATGAGGCGATAGATGTTATTGCTCAGGGGCAAATGATGATAGATGACAGCGACATAATTAAAGTTTCTATCGGTCAGTTTTACGGAATTGAAATTAACGATTTCGCCGTAACTGTTGCAAAAACAGCCCTATGGATTGCTGAAAGTCAAATGATGAAAGAAACAGAGCTGATTGCTCATGTAAATATTGACTTTCTTCCGCTTAAATCCTATGCTAATATCGTAGAAGGCAACGCACTTCGCATTGATTGGGAAACAGTTGTGCCAAAGAATAAGTTGAATTACATAATGGGCAATCCGCCGTTTGTGGGCTATTCTTTACAGAGTGCAGAACAAAAGCAAGATATTCTTTCAATCTATATTGATGAAAAAGGTAAGCCGTATAAAACAGCAGGTAAGATTGACTATGTGTCGGGTTGGTATTTCAAAGCATCAAAACTAATGCAGGGAACGCATATCCGCACTGCTTTTGTATCCACTAACTCTATCACACAGGGTGAGCAGGTTGCAGGCGTTTGGAAACCACTTTATGACCGTTTCAATATTCATATTGATTTTGCTCATCGTACATTCCGTTGGGATAGCGAGGCAAGCATTAAGGCACATGTGCATTGCGTAATTGTTGGATTTAGTACTGCCACTAATTCCAGACCAAGACAGCTTTATTTAGATGAGAGATTTCAACTTGTTGATAATATCAATTTTTATCTAATTGAGGCTCCTACCGTGTTTGTTGAGAGCAAGAACAAACCAATCTGCAATGTGCCGTGTATGACAACGGGAAATAGACCTGCTGATGGCGGACATTTGATTATAGAAAATGATGAAATTGATGAGTTTTTGAAGAAAGAACCCAAAGCACAAAAATATATCAAAAAATTGATGGGCTCTGAGGAATTTATAAATAACAAAAAGCGTTGGTGTTTATGGCTTGTGAACGCACAACCAACAGAAATTTTGAAAATGCCCGAAATAATGAAGCGTGTAGAGTTGTGTCGTCAAGACAGATTAAATGGTGCTCCTGATCGCCAGAAATTAGCCGGTACACCTACATTATTTAGAGAGCAAAAGAATCCTAAAACCTTTATTGTTGTTCCTGCGACATCATCGGAAAAAAGACGATATATTCCTATCGGATTTCTTGATGAAAACACAATACCGACTAATGCGGTAACAATCATTCCTGATGCTTCATTGTATCATTTCGGCGTTTTAATATCTAATGTCCACATGGCTTGGATGCGTGCTGTTTGTGGTCGATTAAAGAGTGATTATCGTTATTCAAAGGATATTGTATATAACAATTTCCCTTGGTGTAATCCTACTGCCGAGCAGAAAGCAAAAATTGAACAAACAGCACAAGCCATATTGGATGCAAGAGCGTTATATCCTGAATGTAGTTTTGCAGATATGTACGGAGAGCAAATGTATATGTTTCCTAAACTTTTGAAGGCACACCAAGAAAACGACAAAGCCGTTATGCGTGCTTATGGATTTAATATCAAAGAAATGACAGAATCCACTTGCGTTGCCGAACTGATGAAAATGTATCAGGAATTGATAAACAATAGAATATAATTAAAAGAATTATAGATGAGTCTATATGTGAAAGTTGGATGATGTTCTAAAATGAAGTGGTCAGAAATACAATGTCCTAATCGTTGTTATGGTGAGTTAAATGAGAATGAAAAGAATGTACGAGGTGCGTTTTTGTACTCTATTGGTATTGATTTAGAAAACTTACCAGAAGAATTATTTGAATCATGCGAGATGTATAGTAAAGAAGGAAAGTGTTTTTCCTGTGAACGAGAAGAAAAAGTTTACATATGGGATATTGCTGGCACTACGCATAGCTGTTATAGTGGTAAAACATGGATGGATGCATTTCTTGAAGAACATAAAACTTTATCTCATATAATTCAAGGTCATGTCACAAGAGGAAAATATTTTCGCATGATGAAACGACCAATAAATGATAATTGGACATGTGTTAAGTTAATAAAATCTAAAAATGGTAAGTATTACATTGGCAGTAATGGAAATCACCGCATTACATTTTACAAGTTGATGTACCTTGCTGATTTGGCTAATGGACGAGCACGAACGAAAAACTATTGGCTTTACGCCCTCGTCAAAAATGAATTGTAAATAAAGACTTAATCAAGATTAAATGTACCATTATTATTTGGTAGAGTTGGCTCACTGCAATGGTAGTTAAAAAGAAACAAAAATCAAATGTTCGTGGGGGATAGCAATGTCGGAAAAAATAGGAGTGTATAGGAAGGATATACTCGAATATGCTAAAATGCAATATCATACCGAGCCGGAATGTTTATGGATGCGGTATCCAAATTATGCGGTATTGCGTCATTCCGACAACAAAAAATGGTATGCTGTAATTATGGATGTTTCGGCAGATAAGCTCGGACTTCCAGGTAACGAAAAAGTAGACATTCTTAATGTTAAGTGTGATCCGCTAATGATTGGATCTTTAAGAATGGAAAAGGGTATAATGCCGTCATATCATATGAACAAAGGCAGTTGGATTTCGGTTTTGCTTGACGGTTCGGTTGATAAGGAACTTGTGTTTGGTCTTTTACAAATGAGCTATGAACAAACTAAAGCCAAACAAAAGAAAAAGTCACGGCGTACACAGCCAAAAGAATGGATAGTACCGGCAAATCCGAAATATTACGACATAGAAAGCGCATTTGAAAAAGACGACACGATACTTTGGAAACAAAGCAGTAATATTATCGTTGGCGATACTGTTTATATCTATATGGGGTTGCCTGTTTCCGCTATTCTTTATCAATGTAAGGCGGTTGAAGTTGATATACCGTATGATTACGACAGCGATGAGCTCAGCATTCATAAGGCAATGAAAATAAAGCTGACACACCGTTTTGAAAAGGATGAACTCAGCTTCAAAATGCTGAATGAGTACGGCATTTTTGCAGTAAGAGGCCCACGGGGTGTGCCTAACAGCCTGAGTCACGAAATAAAAAGACTTTGCAATGTGGATGAATTATGAAGACGGCAAGAGAATTTAAAGGGAAAAGTCTGCTTTCCTTTCCCGAAAACTATACGATTATTGATATTGAGACAAGCGGACTTTCGCCCGAAGCCTCTGAGATAATTGAAATTTCCGCAATTAAATATGTGAATTTTGAGAAGGTTAGCAGTTTTTCAACGCTTATAAAACCTCAAAACAGGATAAGCTATTTTATCACGAATCTTACAGGTATAACCAATGATATGGTGAAAGATGCGCCCGATATTTCTAAGGCGATACTTGATTTTCACAGCTACATAGGAAAAGATATTTTAATGGGTTATAACGTGAATTTTGACGTGAATTTCTTGTATGACAATCTAATGAGATGTCATAATATTCCGCTTACAAACGATTTTGTAGACGTTCTGCGGTTTGCAAGAAAGGCATTGCCGAATTTAAAGAACCGCAGTCAGACAACGGTTGCTGAATATTACGGGATTTCTCCCGACGGGGCGCACCGAGCAGAAAGAGACTGCGAAATCTGTAACGCTTGCTATTTGAAATTAAAAGAAGAAAGTATTTTTGTGCCTGTTTAAGTAAATGACGGCAAAACTATGTTATGCAAATAAGATTTGTATTATAAATAGGAGGATAAAAATGGAAAAAATTATACTTTTTTATTTATCTGACTGTCCGTACTGTCACTATGCACAGCGTGCGGTAAAGGAATTAAAAGAAGAAAATGATGCATACGGTGAAATCAACATAGAGTGGGTCGAGGAGAACCGAAAGCCTGAAATTTCTGCACAGTACGATTATTACTATGTTCCAACCATATTTTATGGCAAAGAAAAGCTGTATGAGGCGCATCCGTCGGAAGATTACGCCGCCTGCAAAAAGAATATAAAATCAGCGTTGGATAAAATTATTAACAATAAATAAAAGTAAAGGGTCATTCACAAAATCCGTGAATGACCCTTTCTGATAAGTATAGTAGAGATATTATTTAATATTTTTTCTGTAAAAATCTATAGCGCCGTCAATAGCTTTGCTTCCGAACTCGTCAAAGGGCTCAAGCACGCTGAAAACGTGTGGGAGTTTTTTATTGTCCCTTAAATCAGAGTAATCGGCAAGCTCTGCCGTAACACCTTTGCTTTTGAGTAACTCATATGTTGCAATAGTTGAGGAGTGAGCGGTATCTCCGCTGCTGGTAATTAAATATGTAGGTGGAAGCTGGGCGTAATCTATAATTTTATCAAAATTCATATACTCATAGGTTGCCTTAGCTTTGTAATCCTCGCCCCAGTAAAGCTTTCTCATCATATAGTCGCCCTCTGTATCCATATTCGGAACGGGAGAGGTCAAAAGCAGAGCCGTTAAATCCATATCAACATCCCTGACCTCAAAAATTTCCCTCAGTTCTTTACTTTGCAGTAAAACAGCGCAGTATGCCGAGAACATTCCGCCTGCGGAATCCCCCGTGAGCATAATATTCTCACCGTCGCAAGGGTATTTATTCATATTTTCGCTTATCCATTTAAGCGCTTCCATACAGTCCCAAAGTTGCTCGTTTACCGTAACGTCGGGCACAAGACGGTAGCTTATGCTGAAAACCACAAAGCCTCTGCTGGCTAAGGCTAAATTATAGTATTCGTTTAAGTTTTTGTCCCCATATATCCATCCGCCGCCGTGAATGTCAATAATCACGGGCATTTCTTCGGTAAAGTTCTGCGGATAATAAACATCAAGCATATGATATCTGTTTCCGTCGTTTATGTAAGGAATATTATACTCTTTCGTAAGATTTTCAGGCGGGGTTTGTTTTGCATGGACTGCTGCATCACTCTTCGCAACGAATTTCCATACAACCTGAAGTATTTTAATCATTGGATTTTTCTCAAGACCCTGAGACGTGTCTGCTTTATAATCAACAGTTTCGGATTTTAGCAATCCGCCGACCGAAACTGCCTTTTCGGAACTGTCGTCAACAGGCAGGGTGAGCACACCCACTGCCACTATCGCCGAACAGATTATTACGGCTATTATCCCAAGAATTATTGTCGTGATTTTAAACCCTTTTCGGCGTTTTTTAACATTCGATTTCATCACGCTTCTCCTTCACAAATGAGCCGGTATATATTGCTTTAGACAGAATATATACCGGCTTTACTTTAATCAGTAATTCTTTATAAATTTATGCTTCTTCTCTTTTTCTTTTAACTACGCAAATTGCTGTTACGGTTATTCCCAAAACTGCAATAACTGATACAGCGATGATAACTACCGCAGAAATTTTAGTATCCGTATTCGGAATGTTTGAATCGGTAACAGGTTCTTTTTCTTCATCGGTAGTCGGCTCGGTTTCGGGCTTGAACTCAGGTTCGGGTTCAGGCTCAGTGGGGTCATTTTCCTGACCGCCGAGGGAATTGAGAATATCCTCAAATACTATACCGGGTATTTCGGAATATCCGTTAGAGCCTGCAATGTCGAAGAACCAAAGGCTTATTTTCCTTACAATGTCAGAGGGCATTCCTTCTGGGGCAGGCTCAACAACGCCGATTTTTTCAAGAATGCTTCTAAGGTTAGCGGTAACAGCCTCTGCCTCACCCTCAACACCTATTGTTCTTGAAAGCATATCATCAGCGGCGGCTATAGCAGCGGCAAGCTCAGCAGCATCCTTTGCGCTGAGTGTTGACGGGTCAACCTCTCTGGCCACGGGGAGAAGCTCGTTTCTAAGCTCAGCAGTTTCTCTTCCTATATTAAACTGCGGATAATTGGGATCTGAATATACGTTCTCAATAGTATCGAGCATAACCAAATCGGTTGCTAACGACATTATAATATCGTCCCAGCCAGTTGTGGCGTGATTTTGACCTTTGAAGTAGAAGGTTGTATCAGGGAATGCGCCCACTGATGCATCAACTATTCTTTCGGGAGAAATGTGGTTATGCGTCGGGTCGGAACAGTTGATATTCTGCTGTTTATAACCCTTAGGAAGCGTTTCACCTGCATTGGCGCTGAAAGCTCCCATAGATGTGGATCTGAGCGGAATAATTCCGTCTCCGTTCTCGGTATTCCAAGAGTTGCCCACATTATAAAGCGGTAAATTGTAATCAACAATGTCGAATATTTTAACGCCTTTATCGCGAAGCTTGTAGAGATTTGCAACAGAATTACACTGCGCTCTGTAGTAAAGATCGGTCTGGCGTTTAAGCTCTATTTTCGCACTTGAAGACAAATATTGCTTTGCAAGTGCAGGGTACTCTTCTTTAGGACAAAGTGCCCACATGCTTGTAGAATTCTGTATTGCTACCTCAATAATTCTGTCAACGGCTTTTTCAACGACTGCCTGCACAACCTCATCGGGAAGCATACGCAATGCAAGCTCGATAAGTCTTGCATCGCTCTCGCTCATAATCTCCTCTAAGAAGCCGTTGTAGAGATAGTTCATATCAAGGAAGGTGAGTTCCTTTTTCAAAATGTCGCTGATTATTGTAGAACCGTTAAGCGCGGGAACTATAAATATGATTTTATTCAAATCCTTGTAAATAGTAGGATAACGGTCTATAATGCCGTTGGCAAGGGTTGCGCCCATGCTTATGGGAACAATGTTGACCTTATCGTGACCGGTTTCCGCTTTTACCATTTGAATGAACTCGTAAAGCTCATCAACTTCATCCATAATGTTGCCGAAGGAATTGTATGCGAAGAAATAAACGTGATCTTCGCCGGCTCTCTCAAAGAGCTCGGTAACGGGAGTTACTCTAAGAATAAACTCCTTTTCCTCTTCTGTGCATTCCGCTATGGAATGATAATATTTTTCAACCTCAACATTCCCCATAGGCTTACCGTTATTGTCGGTAGCGTTTACGGAGAATATCTTTTCCGCCGCATCAGCTACGGCATCGGAAAGTCCCCTGTCGCGCTGAGTTGCAAGAGAGCGTGCCAAAGGCTCTGCAAGGTCTGCGAGCAACGACTCAACGTCAAAAACGCCCGGGAAGCAGTTGATTTTATTGCCGTCTGCATCCAGCACATAATCGCCGTTTTCATCAAGAAGCCATACGTTTGACTGGCTGATACCCGGAATGATGATTGTCGGCACAACATCACATTCGCCGCCGCAATCTGTTTTGAGTTCATAATCGTTCAGATTGAAAAGTGTGCGCAGAATGTTCTCGCCGTAGCTTGCGGCTGACACTGTGGTCAGCAGCACGGAAGATGTCATAACAAGCGCTAAAAGCACCGCAAGACACTTTTTCATAAAAGCTTTTCCCTTAATTTCCCTTTTCATAAAAAATACTCCTTTTTTTATTTGTGTAAATTGTACCATATAAATATATGAATTGCAATATAAAGTATTGAAAATGCCAATATTCATATGATTTTGTCTCTTGAAAAGTATCTCTTGACAGAAAAATTAAAATATGCTATCATAAACATACTAAAAGTATGTAAAGCGGGTCAGTTATGAGCAGAAATAAGTATCCGGAAGAAACTGTAAACTTAATACTTGATGTATCACAAAAGCTGTTCATTGAAAAAGGGTATGAGCATACAACCATTCAAGATATTATTGATAACCTTGGGGGGCTTACTAAGGGTGCAATATATCATCATTTCAAATCAAAGGAAGATATTTTGAATGCTGTTTGTAACCGTCTTTTTGCTGAAAATATTTTATCTTTAAAATGGAAAAGTATTCAGCGGAATGAAACGATGAGCGGTGCAGAAAAACTCAAGCAAATGTTTATTGAAGCGATTGCTGACGATCAGGAGAAGGAATTCAGAAAAATGGGAATTCATTTTCAAAATATGCCCCAAATGCTGAGCGATTTGCTTTTGCGTTCGGTGAACGATATTGCCGTAAATGCGTTTCTGCCTGTGATTGAGGAAGGAATTTCAGACGGTTCAATTGTGACTGCTTATCCGAAACAAATATCTGAAATAATTTCGATTTTCGCTAACATATGGATAAATCCGTTAGTCTTTCCCGTAAGTGACGAAGAAATGAAAACAAAGTTTGAGTTTGCTTGCAGCATAACACAAATGCTTGGAATTGATATTTCGGATATTTACCCTGCGTTTGATAATATGAACAAAGAAATAAATAATTAAACAATAAAAATGCCGTAGGCTGTAGCTTGCGGTATATATTTTAAAATTAAACATACCAAAAGTATGTAAAGGGGAGAGTTATGGAAAATACATATACAAAAAAAGAGCAAACCAGATATCTTTTAGGTCTGTCGGGTCAAAACATTATTTACGGAATAATTACATCTTCACTTGCCTATTACTTACAATTCACAATTTTAATTCCTGCAATGTGGGTCGGAATAATATTAAGCGTTTCAAGAATATTTGATGCGGTTAAAGACCCTTTTATCGGCGCAATGATAAATAGGGGAGGGAAACAGTTTAAAGACTATTTAATAACAGTTCCCATTCCGACTGCGATACTGACAATTCTCTGTTTCAGCAACGGAGTGTATTCTTCAAATAATAGCGTAATTAAAAACGCTCTAATCATTATTTCGGCGTTTGTGTTTTATATTATATGGGAAATAGTTTTTACTGTCGGAGATATTCCGATTACAGGCTACCCGTCTGTGTTGACAAATAACGAGAGTGACAGAACGAAACTGTTATCCCTCAGACCTATAGGCTCAATGGCAAGCAGTCTCAGTACGCTGACGGTTCAGCCTATCGCTTTCGCTTTATCCGCATTGTTTGGCGGAACTGCAACGGATGAAAGAAACGCCTTTTTGATTACTGTAATTTTATTTTCAGTATTGGGCGGTACGCTGTTTCAGTTTACTGCGATGGGTTCAACGCAAAAAGTTTTAAATAAAAGCGATACGAAATCGCTAAAATATTTTATTACAAATCCCTTGCTTAAAAAAATCAGTATATCGGGAATTCTCGGCAGTTTAAAGTCAATGACAGGAGTAATACTGTCACCGCTTGTAATATATTACTTTGCAAGTAAAAATCCAACATTTTCATTATTGTATACAGTTCTGTGGGGAATGGGCAGTTTTATAGGCTTGGTAGTTTCAATGGCAACCGTACCAAAACTCACTGCAAAGATAGGAACGAAAAAATTGTATGTAACTGTAAATCTGTTAAATATAATTCCAAATGTTTTGTTGTTCTTACTTTATTTAAAATATCCGAGTAAGATGACAGATATACCGCAAACAGCAGTTATGTTTATTCTTACGCTTATAACAGGAAGCTGTGTCAGTATATCAACCACAGTTCAGACACTTATAATATCCGAAGCGGTTGATTTGGAAGAAAAACTTTCAGGCGACAGACCAACCGCACTATTCTTTTCAATGCAAACGTTCATAGTGAAAATAGGAACAGGAATATCATCATTGGTGGCAAGTCTTAGTTATGTAATTATTAAGTTTTCATCGGCAGAAGCCGAAGAACTGAATTCATACATAGCAAACGGCGGAATACCGAGGTTAGAAGGAAAATACAGTACGCTAATGACAACGCTGTTTTTCTTATACACCATTCCAGTTGCAATAAGTTCATTGTTGTCTGCTATACCGTTTATAAATAAAAATAACGGGGAATCAATTTGAATTCCCCGTTATTCTTTACTGTGATTTATTCAAACACAACAGTTATTATACTGTTTGCAGGCATTGGGATTTTTGTAAGCTCACCTGAATAGGTATTTTCAAGCT
>JAFLUO010000060.1 GCA_022508705.1 Oscillospiraceae bacterium | reverse complement strand
GGTTGCCGATATAGTTAAAGAAGCTACCGTTGAGGTAGAAGAGGCACCTGCCGAGGTAGTTGAGGAAGCCACTCCGGCAGAATAATAGGCATTAGAAAAAACAAGTAGGGTCAGATGATGCCATGCATACTCTGACCCGATTTTTTATATTAAAAAATATTTTAAAAAGGTGATTGCTATGAAAAAAGGATTACTGGTTTTCAGCAGTATTGCCGCAGGTGTCGGCACTGCGGCGGCGGGAGGTATAACATATTTTAAGAAAAAGGGGATTTGCCCAAGGTGTGAGGTTAAAAAAGCAGTTTCAAAGCTTCAAAGGAACTACGTTAATGAAACACCTTATAATAATGGCACTTGTTTGACTCCGCCTATGGGTTGGTCAAGCTGGAACTGTTTTAGAAATAAAATCAACGAAAATGTAATTCTTGATATTGCAAAAGCCGTTAAAGAGTCTGGTCTTGCTGAGGCAGGTTATGTTTATGTTAATATAGATGACTGTTGGCAATCATCGATGAGAGATGAAAACGGAAAACTTCAAGGGGATTTGGGAACATTTCCTCACGGAATAAAATGGCTTGTCAATGAAGTGAATTCCTTGGGGCTGAAATTCGGCATATATTCTTCAAACGGAACGCTTACATGTGAGGATTTACCAGCTTCCCTTAACAATGAAAGAATTGATGCAGATACCTTTGCAGAGTGGGGAGTGGAATATTTTAAATACGATTACTGTCATAATGTAGCTTTGCCGTCTGCGGCCCCCTATATTGACAGCATTGTAATATCTGGAAACGGCATTGACAGTGAGTTGGCATATAGAGCCTCTGATGCCGCTCTTTCAGGGGAAGCTACGGCAGTTGTTGAAGATAACGGCAATTCTTATGTAAAAGGTCTTTGCTCAGGTATTGGCACAGTAACATTCAATAATATTGAAGTTCTGAAAGACGGAAAATACGTTTTCACTATCGTAATGAAAAAGTATGATAGCGATGCAAAGTATTGCGTTGCAACGGTGAACGGAACAGACAAATACGAAATTCTTATTCCCGAAAACAAGGCGTTTTCTCGGGAAGGCAGACATCAGATAATTATAACCTTAAAAGAGGGTAAAAATATTATTTCTCTTACAAATCCTGTTGGGTCTGAAATGGACAGTGCAGCCATTCTTTATGAGAGAATGGGTAAGGAATTGAAGCGTGCTACAAAAGAATACGCCGAAAAAAATAACTGCGATGAAAAGAAGATAGTATTTTCAATTTGTGAGTGGGGCAAAAATCGACCTTGGAAATGGGGCGGCAGTGCAGGCAATGTTTGGCGCACAACTCCTGATATTTTCCCGAATTGGGCTTCTATTGCAGGGATTTACGAGGTTAATGTAAGACTTAATAAATATGCACGCCCCGGCGCATTCAACGATCCTGATATGCTTGAGGTAGGCAACGGTAAATTAACGGTTGAAGAGAATAAATCCCACTTTACCTTGTGGGCAATGATGGCCGCTCCGCTTATTCTCGGTAACGATATTCGCACATTTATTAAGCCTGACGGTACTGTTGATAAAGACAATAAAATACTTAAAATTTTGACTAATAAAGACATTATTGCGATAGATCAAGATGAGCTCGGCATTCAATGCAGCAGGGTGAAAACCAATGTTTTAACCGACATTCTTGTAAAGCCTCTTTCAAAAAATGAAGTGGCACTTTGCTTCTTTAATAAAGGACTCGGCAAAGCGAATATGTCTTATACCGTTGAAGAGATTTGTAATCTCACAAACGTTACACTACCGAAAGCATCAAAATATATTTGCAAAGAGCTTTGGAGCGGTGAAACGATTGAGACAGACAATGTTATTTCTGCTCAAGTGCCAAGTCACGGCGTCGCTGTATGGAGAATTTCAGCTCTGACAGAATAAAGTCTGCAATATCTAAAATACAGAATGATATGAATGAAATTGCATACCAGCAGGCAGAAAAGGCCAATGAAATTTGACCGAGCAAGTTAAATTTCATTCCGCTGTAATCCCAAACATTCATATGGAAAAATTTATTAACGATTAAGCCAACTGTCAGTTCCAATGCGGTTACTGAGAACATTCCGAAAAATGCTTTTATGAATTTTGACATTTTTTCTGTATGTTCGTTAATAATATAAAAAGATAAAAATGCAGCTCCGCCCGTGAGCATCATTGACCAGTGCGTGTACCCACGTGTTGTTATCTCAATAATTGGGTACACGCCTGCTCCGAAAAGAAACACTAAAAAATAAATTCCCGTTGTTTTCATTATATCACCGCGGTTATTTTACCCAGATTTTTTTACTTTAATTATTAGGAGTGAAAAAGTTGTCTGACTTTGAAATAAAAAAGGTACGTGCCGAAGAACTAAGGCGTGAACTAAATCATCATATTTACCGTTATTACGTTGAAAACGAGAATGACATTTCCGATTATGAGTATGATATGCTCATGCGTGAGCTTGTAAGTATTGAAACTGATTTTCCCGAACTCATAGCCCCTGATTCCCCAACTCAAAGAGTAGGCGGGCAGGCTGACGGAAAATTTCCAAAGGTTGTTCACAGCGTTAAAATGGAAAGCCTTCAGGATGCCTTTTCACGCTCAGAGGTAGAAGATTTTAACAGACGTGTAACTGATGCGGTAAAAAACGTAAATTTTGTTGTCGAGCCTAAAATTGACGGTCTTTCTGTATCACTCGAATATGAAATCGGTGTTTTTACAAGAGGTTCAACGAGAGGTGACGGAAACGTAGGCGAGGATATTACAGCCAATCTTCGAACAATTAAATCAATACCTCTCCGTCTTAAAACTGATCTTCCGTTTATTGAGGTCAGAGGCGAGGTATATATGCCGAGGGACGTCTTTTACAAAATAGCCGAAGAGCAGGAAAAAGACGGGGAAAAGATTTTTAAAAATCCGCGTAATGCCGCCGCGGGAAGCCTCAGGCAAAAAGATCCTAAAATAACCGCTAAGCGGAACTTAGATATTTTCGTGTTTAATATTCAAAGAATCGAAGGAAAAGAGCTTAAAGGTCATTACGAATCTTTAGAATTTATTAAAGAGCTCGGGTTTAAGACGATTCCGTTTTTTAAGAAATTCGATAACATCGACTCCGTGTTTGAGGAAATTGAACGCATAGGCAGTATTAGATATACATTGCCATTTGACATTGACGGTGCTGTTATTAAGGTTGACGATTTTTCTCAGCGTGAAAGACTCGGCTCAACTGCAAAAGTACCGAGATGGGCACTGGCGTGGAAATATCCGCCTGAGGAAAAAGAGACAACTCTTCTTGACGTTGAAATCAACGTGGGAAGAACGGGTGTATTAACGCCAACAGGTATTTTCTCTCCTGTCATTCTTGCAGGAACGACAGTCAGCCGTGCAACGCTTAATAACGAGGACTTTATCAACGAAAAAGATATAAGAATAGGTGACAAGGTAATTATCCGAAAAGCAGGGGATATTATTCCCGAAGTCGTTTCCGTTGTTTCTCACGCTGAGGGCTCAATACCTTTTGAATATCCGAAAGTGTGCCCATCGTGCGGTGCTCCTGTTTTCCGTGAGCAGGGTGAATCGGCGATCCGTTGTGATAATCCCGATTGTCCTGCACAGCTTTTGAGAATTTTGATTCATTTCTGTTCAAGAGATGCCATGAATATTGACGGCATGGGAGAATCAGTTATTATTTCTTTTGTAAACGCAGGGCTCATTCATTCTATTCCAGATATTTTCCGATTGGATTATGAGGTAATTTCCACGCTTGAAGGCTTCGGAAAGAAAAGTGCCGATAATTTAAAGGAATCAGTTGAAAGAGCAAAGCAAAATGATTTATCAAAGCTGATTTTCGGGCTAGGCATTCGCCATATCGGCGCTAAAAACGCAAAGCTTTTGGCTGATAAATTTAGAACGATTGACGCTGTTTCAGTTGCTTCAAAAGATGAGTTAATGGGCATTGACGGCTTCGGTGATGTTATGGCAGACTCCGTAATTGATTATTTTTCTTTAGAGGCAACAAAGTCTGTGATTTCACAGCTTAAAATGCTCGGTGTTAATACTGAAAGTCAAACTGAAATTACGGATAACAGATTTGAAAATCTTACTTTTGTGGTTACAGGCACGCTTGTGAAATATAACCGTAAGGAAATTGAAGAGCTTATTGAGTCCTACGGCGGAAAAGCCGCTTCTTCCGTTTCAAAGAAAACAAGCTATGTTTTAGCAGGCGAGGCGGCAGGCTCAAAGCTAAGAAAAGCTAATGAATTGGGCGTTCCCGTCATTACCGAGGACGACTTTGAAAAAATGATATCAGAATAAAAAAAGGGGTGACTTTAAACAGATAAGCCACCCTTTAAAATTTTATAATTCATTATTGTAAAATGCGTCTTTGAACCAAACGTCTTTTACTGCAAACTCTTTGCCGTTCAGGTATTCCAAAGACCTTGCATCGCTTGTAAAATCAAACACAAGCTTGTATGAGTAAAGACATTGCTTTTTATATCCGTATTTTTTGTTTTGCGCGTTTGTGCCGTATTTTCCGTCACCCAACAACGGATGCCCTATTGATGCAAAATGCGCACGGATTTGGTGTGTTCGTCCCGTTAAAAGCTCAACCTCTATTAAGCTTAATCCGTTTTTGCTTTCGAGAACTGAATATTTTGTGCGGATTTCTTTTGAATCCGTAAGCCTGTTTTTAGATATTTTAACAATATTTTTGTCTTCGTCCTTTGAAAGATAGCCTTCTAACAAACCGCTTTTTAATTTTGGTGTACCGTGAACTATGCAAAGATAAAATTTGTGCAGTTCGCGGTCTTTCATTTTTTGATTTAAAATTCTAAGGGACTCTGCGTTTTTTGCCGCAATAACAATTCCGCCTGTGTTTCGGTCAATTCTGTTTACAAGAGCAGGTACAAAAGAGCTTTCCTCGTCAGGATTAAATTCACCTTTTTCGTAAAGATAGCGTTTAATGCGGTTTATAAGCGTATCGGTAAATTCTTTGTCATCAGGGTGGCAAAGAATGCCTGCTTTTTTGTCACAAAGAATGATATTCTCATCCTCATAAACAACATTTATATTTTTTGACGCTTTAAGAAAATCATATTTTTCAGGAGCAACCTCAAAAAACTCATCATTGATATACATATCAATAATGTCACCCTCTTGAAGCTTTGTTGATATTTCAGCCCGTTTTCCGTTTATTTTAATGCGTTTAATTCTTATGTATTTGTAAATAAGTGTTTTGGGTAGCAAGGGAACTGATTTGGTTATGAATTTATCAAGCCGCTGACCTGCATCATTTTTGTTAATAGTAAAACTTTTCATTAGCGTTCCTTTCTTGTGATTTTACAACGCTTTGCGAAAATATTTTAATTATAATAACATAATAATAACATATTCTTACTGTTTTTTCAATTTTAATTGAAATGTTATAAGAAATTTCATAAATTTACTTGACAACAGGTAGATATTTCATTTTAATAAATTCACTTGTAAAGATATTCCCTTTATGTTAAAATAAATGCAAGCATTTATTTTAAAATTTTTTTTATGTCCCTTTGCCTTTGCCTTACGGCATACCGGCAAAGATGGACGAAATTTTACCATAATGCTTTGCTTTATGGTAAAATAAAGGTGATTGATATGAAAAAATTTATTTCTGTTTTACTCGTTTTATTTATGCTTTCATTTTCGGTATTGCCGTCATTTGCGGCAAAAAGCGTTGAGCTTTCGGCTTCGGACAATGAAGTCTTTGCAGGCGATGAATTTACGGTTGACATTTTTATAAGCGATTATTCTCAGTTAAAAACCGCAACACTTATAGTTCAGTATGATGAAAAAGCAGTTAAATTTATCAATCTTAGCGTTGGAGCGATTGTCACCGCAGGCAGTAAGGCGATAACATATAAAAATATCAATAATGTCGGTAATTCTTACGTTCAAATAGAGTATAAGGATTCATCCGGAGCACTTTCGTCCGCAGGCAAATTTCTTTCCCTTACATTTGTTGCGAATGATACTGCCACAGGCGAAACAGATATAAAGCTTTCCGTTAGCGGTAATAAAATCTCTACTGTAACGGGTTCGGTTACTCCCGAATTTAAAAACGGAAAAGTAAATATAATTAACAATAACCCTGCTGACAGTACAAAACCAGCAGAGTTACCTGAGGAAAGCACTTCTGATGTTCCCGAAACTTCAGATAATCCGTCAGATACTTCCTCAAATGCAGGAAGCGCAGTTACAAATTCAGCAGAAAGCTCATCTCAAAATGAAAGTGACAATTCCGCTGTTACCGTCGATAAAAATGAAGATAAAGATAAGGCAAAATTTAATAACAATACTTATTTAATTATTGCTGCCGCGGTTACGGTAGTTGTTATTTTAGCAGTGCTATTAGGCGGTCAAAACGGCAAAGGCACCAAAAAATCAAAGAAAAGAAAATAATTCACAGTTTGAAAACTTTAGCTCCCGAACCATTTAGGTTCAGGGAGCTTTTACTTAATAAAAATTATTATTTAGTTATATTTTGCTTCTTTCCGTCATATCGTTTATCGGTGATAATAATGGACAAGAAACAATTAACAAAAGAACAAATTGAAATTATTAAAAGACTTGCCGAAAAGGGGATACTCACAGAAAATCAAATAAAGACATTAAAGAAACAGGGAGTACTGTAATTGAAAAAAATACTCTCGTTTTGCCTTGTATTCATGTTACTTTTTTCTTCTTGCACTGTGTCCGCGAAGGAAAACGAACAGCCGTCAGAAAACTCGTTTCAAAGTGACAATAGCAATAACAGAATTATTGCAGCTTGGCTTTATTATAATGAGATTGAAGATTTAGTAAAATCGTCTGAAACGGAAAGTAATTTTATTGCGAATATCGAAAACACGGTTGATAAGCTGGCAGAATTTGGCGTAAATACCGTAATTCTTCATACAAGAGCATTTGACGATGCTTTTTACAAATCCGAAATCTTTCCTGTAAGTAAATATTGCGAAGACGGAAACGGTGATTTAAAATTTGATGTGCTTCAATGTTTTATTGACGTTTGTCACAGTAAAGGAATAACCTTATGGTGCTGGGTAAACCCCTACAGAATAAATAAGGTTGACGATATTTCTGTCATAAAAGAAGGTTATTTTCAATATGACGCCTTGACATCACAAAACGAGCAGATGATAATTCGTTCTCCAAACGGAGTATATTACAATCCTGCCGACGAGCAGGTTAAAAAGCACATTATTGACGGAATACGGGAGATTATTGAAAATTACGACGTTGACGGAATACATTTTGACGACTATTTTTATCCGACAACAGACGAGAAAATAGACAGTATTTATTATGAGAAATATAAAGCAGACGGTGGAGCTTTATCGCTTGCAGACTTTCGCCGTGAAAATGTAAATTCACTCATTTTTTCTGTTTGCGCTCTTGCAAGAAAATATAATAAAGTTTTTTCAGTAAGTCCCATTAGCAACATAAATCAAAATATTAACAGTTATTATGCCGACGTGAAGCTTTGGGCGACTTCGGAGTCTTATGTCGATTACATAATACCGCAAATTTATTTCGGTTTTCAAAATACTGTTCAGCCGTTTAAAGAAACTCTTGAAAAGTGGATTGAATTAACGGGCGACAGCAGTAAATTACTGATAGGTTTAGCGGTTTATAAATCAGGCACATCGGACTCATATGCAAAAGACGGAAAATATGAATGGAAAAGCCGAGAAGTAATTTCAAAAGAAATTGATTTAATTTGCCAAAATTATGAAAAAATCGGTTTTGTGTATTATTCTGCGTCTTTTCTTTATAAGGACGGCGACGAAGGAATTGAGCAGGAAAAAAAGAATATAAAAAATACAGTTAATAACTATTTTCCATCATCTGTAACTTGACGAAAAAGCGTCTTTTTGATAATATATAATCGGATATTATCGAAAAGGACGTGACATAATGGCTCGAAATTCTTTGCACAAGATCATTGCTGTTGTGCTTTGCATTTCTTTCATTATAGGAATTTCTTGCTTTTTTACTGCTTCCGCCGCAGAATCACAAGGAACTATATCTGCCGACAAAGTAAATGTTCGCACAGGCGCGGGGACAGACAAGTCAATACTTCAGGACAGTAATAAAAATAATATCCAGCTTTCAAGCGGACATAAGGTTACTGTTCTTGAAACTGTTAAATCAACAACCGATACAACATATGTTAACTGGTATAAGATTAAATTTACATACAGTAGTAAAGAATATACTGGGTATGTTTATACGGGGTATGTAACAATCACCCCCACTGAGCATGATTTTACAATGCCCGAAGGAGTTCCCGAAGAATATAAATCTTATATTGAAAACATTTTAAAGTATTATCCGAATTGGAAATTTGTATTTTACGATACAGGTCTTGATTGGAATTCGCTTTTTGGAACAAATGCCCAAGGCTATGTAGGAAGAAGCCTTATTCCGAGTAGCAGTCCTCTTTCATATCGTTCAACTGCATCCGGTTGTTATAACTGGCGTTCAGACGAGTGGATTATGCAGGATGCAGGCGGTTGGTATCAGGCAAACACTCAGGCAATTGCTTATTATATGGACCCGAGAAATTTCCTTAATATAAATGATGTATTTATGTTTGAAAGTCTTTCTTACGACAAGACAACTCAAACTCTTGACGGAGTTGAAAAAATCCTTGAAAACTCTTTCATGGATAACTTTTTGGATAACGTTATAATTGGTGACACCGCCAAGGACAAATTAACCTATGCTCAGACTTACATTAAAGCGGCGGAAATTACAAAGGTTAGCCCTTATCACCTTGCTTCCCGTACTATTCAAGAGGTTGGAAAAGGAACGCCAAAGAAAGATGACAAGGGTAATATTGTAAAGGATGCAAACGGAAAGACAATATATTTGCCTACCAGCAATTCCGTAAAAGGTCAGGGCACAACGATAGACGATAAAGGAACAATAGACTACAAGGGCTATTATAATTTTTATAATATCGGTGCCACTCAGGGCAAATACCCGATTGCAAACGGGCTTCGTTACGCTACAGGTGCAACATATTCCTGTGACGAATGTAAAAAAATCAATGGTACATGCAATAGTTGTGCCCAAAAGAAAGCGAAATATATGCTTCCGTGGAATTCACAGTACAAGGCTATTGTTGGCGGAGCAATTTGGATAGGTAACGGATATATTAACAGCGTTTATAAGCAAAACACCTTATATTTTCAAAAATTTAATACCTCAGGGGGCAATTTCGGGCATCAGTATATGGGCAATATTATGGCGCCGTTAAGTGAAGGAAGATCAGTTAAAAGCACTTACAATAAGCTTGGAATACTTGATAAAAGTTTTACTTTTATTATCCCGTATTACAGAAATATGCCTAAAAAGGCGTGTGCGCTTCCTGCAAGCAATAACAACAATCCTAACAACTGGCTGAAAGCTCTCTATTTTACTGATAATTCAACAAATAAAGATTATATTACCGGCTTTGACGGTGGAACATTATCTTGGGATGTAGGAACAGTTAACTCAAACAGCTTTACCGTTAAGGCAACTGCGGTAAATTCCAAAGCCAATATAAGCGGAACGGGAAAAGTAACGCTTAAAAAAGGAGAAAACACAATAAATGTAGTAGTTACTGCCGAAAACGGAGAAAAGCGGACGTATTCTATTAAAGTTAATTGTACTGTCTCCGAACCTCAACAACCGTCAACATCTACGGATTTTGTTCTCGGTGATGTTGATATGGACGGAAAAATCACAATAACTGATGCACTTATGATTTTCAAACATAAGTCAGGCGAGAAAACTTTATCCGAAAAAGCACAAAAGGCGGCGGATACAAATAAAAACGGTACTGTGGACATTTCCGACGCGTTGCTTATTTTCAAATATAAAAGCGGCGAGATTAAATCATTTTAATTTAAAAATAAAACCTGTCAGATCGACAGGTTTTTTGCTTTGACAAATACTATTTGTAGAACGATTATAAAAATCACCACAAACTATAATTCAGTTTGCGGTGATTTGTTTAATAAACATAAAAAAGATGTTTTCAGTTTTTTAGTATACAGAATTGAACTTTTTTCAAGATAATTGTTGTTAGTAGTTGACGATTTTCATACTATCTCGAATTTTTAATGCATCATTCAAATCTGTAGCAATAAATTCATATTGAGTACCATTTGATTCTGACTGAATTAGACGATCAGGCTGTCGTACTCGCTTAAAACAAAGCCCATATTGCCAAGAACTATCACCATCGTGGTAGGTAACAGTGACATAAGAATTTAAGTTTCCATTGTCAATCATAACCCTATCACAGATACCATTGTTATTACCATAAGTAAAGTAATAGGCACAGCCTTCATCAAAGTCAATTATCCAGTAGAGATCGTAGTTAGACCCACTTCGTTTATACGAGTATATTCCTAAATTTCCTTCTTTAGCTTGTTCTAATGTATTAGTAGAATAATAGAGCGATTGCGGTGGCTTTGTTGTTGATGCTTCGGTAGAAATATCATTCGATTCTCCGCTTTGATCAGAAACTGATTCAACTGAACTATCTGTCTGTTCAGGAACAGATTCTGTTTCAAGGTCTTCAGTTGAATCGTCCAAGAACTCATCTTCCGGATCATCCATGCGGATAAACATTACGTCATCTTCTTGTAAACGAACCGTTACCTGATAACCATTTTCATTGTCAGCCCAAAAGAAATCATCGCCTTTTCTACCATCAATGGTGAATCCACTTTCTTCACAGGCTTTGACATATTCTGCATAATCATCTGCAGTTGTGTTGGCGACGTAGATAACAAATCCATAATCCTCAGCCCAATATATGTACCCGATATTTGACTTTGGTACCGGAATTAATTTTGCAATTTCACTGTCCGGCCATTCAAACTCAGCATACTCCATTTTGGAATCTACTTGAGTATCCGGTTTATTGGTGCAGGAGGAAAAGGTAGATATCAATACTATAATAAGTAGAACTGATAGAACTTTTTTCACAGTAACAATCACTCCTATTAACTTAAATTTAGATGAAAAATGAAAGAATACGCAAAGTCAATGATGTAACATATATATACAAAAGAAACGCATCAACTTTTATTGCAAAACGCAGATACCGTAATTGACACGATAGTATCAATTACGGTATCTGTTTTGGTCCGAGTGGCGAGACTTGAACTCACGGCCTCTTGACCCCCAGTCAAGCGCG
>JAFLUO010000006.1 GCA_022508705.1 Oscillospiraceae bacterium | reverse complement strand
TAAATCAAACAATGTAATTAACAGAAATCTTATTAAAAACAACTGAAGGTCTCCGTCTTTGGTTGTTTTTCTTTGTAAAATACAGTGTGTGAGATTTCTGCTCATAGTAAATCCTTCTTTTGTTAAAGCGATCAATGCAGAGCTTGTTACCGAAAAATACGGTACAAAGAATATAAGCGAAAAAAGAACTCCGTTAAGCTCATATTTATTGTACATTAACGCTCCTAAAAAACCTGCAAAAAACGTTTTAATAATCGGTACTACGGAAATCAGAATATTTCCGAAAAGGTTTGTCCCAAAAATAAAGCAAGTGACTACAAAAATTATCTCCATACTGCAAAGATACTTAAAAATGCCTGCAAAATTTGTACTTTGTAATTCTTTTATTGCGTTTATTATATACTGTTCAATCCATGCGGGTGCCATTTTTGAATAAAAAAGCGCTCCGAGTAAGACTGAAGAAATGCACGCAAAAGACAAGGCGATTCGGTATATGTTACCGGTGCTGACATCCGGCTTGACGTCAACATTTCTTTTGGGCTTAGAAACAATACTTCTTCTGCTTTTTAATCTTAATCCTTTTAAACTAATAACCTTGTTCATAAACTTCCACCTTTACTGTATTTATTTTCTTCTTTTTGTATTTGCAGCTACTATTCCGCCCAAAACAAAAAATACTGTTGAAAGCAGATAAAGAATACCTGTATTGGCTCTTATTTGACCAACTGACACAAAAAGAAGAATTATTGTAAGCAAAAAATTATAAGCTACAGATGCAATCAACCCTGAAAATATGCCCTTAAAAGTAGTTCTTTTTGAGGATATAAATCCGCCTATAAAGGAGGATACAGCAGAGCAAAAATAGAAATACATTATGTAGCTTTCCGAAACAGTTTCCGATTTTAAGAGAAATAAAGATACTAATGCTGTAAGTAAAACAAGAATTATTATAGATATTACTGATGATAATGTTATTCCGACTGCATTTTTTATAAGACTTGAGTTAGCTTTAATGTTAGTATTATTGCTTTTGCTTTTTCGCATAAAAAAATCCCTCACATTCTACAAAAGAATATGAGGGAAAAAATATAAATATTACAGATATTATTCGTCTTTCGGTCTGTCGTCAACACTGTCTTTTGTTTTCTTTTCTTTTTTAGACTGTGCGGCAGCTCTTGCGGCCTCACGCTCAGCCTGCATTTTCTCATTAGCAGTGATATTTGTGCCGATAGCAAACTTTTTGAATTTAATTTTTGTTCTGTCGGAGCCTGTTTCGATTGTAACAGTATCGTCCTTAATGGCAACAACTTTGCCGCAAATACCGCCTATTGTTGTGATTTCATCACCAACCTGAGTGTTATCACGAAGCTCCTGCTCTCTTTTTTGCTGTTTTTTCTGCGGTCTGATTGTGAAGAAATACATTGCACCGAAAAGCGCAACCATCATTATAATCATACCGGTTGAACCGCCGAGTCCGCCACCTGCGGATGCAGCAGCGGCTAAAGTCATAAAAATATTCATTGTTTTCCTCCGTAAGAAAAATTTCACCTATATTATACAAAAAGACTAAGTCTTTTGCAACAGTTTTTTGAAATTTATATTCTCGTATCGAGCCTATCTACATATTTTTGATAAAAATCTTCAAATGTACCTGCATCAAGAGCGTTTCTTATCTTTTCCATAAGCGAATTATAAAAATACAAATTATGCATTACGCACAGTCTTGCCGCAAGCATTTCTTTGGCCTTAATCAAATGATGAATATATGCGCGGGAGAAATTTTTGCATGCAGGGCAATCGCATTCCGGATCAATCGGTGACATGTCATTTTCATATTTTTTGTTATTCATATTTATAATTCCGCTGTCCGTGAATAAATGGCCGTGACGGGCATTGCGTGAAGGCATTACGCAGTCGAAAATGTCAATTCCACGGCGAACACCCTCAAGAATATTTCCCGGGGTGCCGACTCCCATAAGATAACGGGGTTTGTCCTTCGGCATAAACGGCTCAACAGCAGAAATTATTCTGTACATTTCTTCTTTAGGCTCGCCGACAGCAAGCCCTCCGATTGCGTAACCGTCTAAATCTAAGGCCGCAATTTCTTTCATGTGCTCTATTCTTAAATCATCATAAGTACATCCTTGGTTTATCCCAAATAAAAGCTGATTTTTATTTATTGTGTTAGGAAGAGAGTTAAGCCTTGTCATTTCTTTTTTGCAGCGAATAAGCCAGCGAGTTGTTCTCTCACATGATTTTTTAGCGTAATCATACGGCGCAGGATTTTCAACGCATTCGTCAAATGCCATTGCAATAGTTGAGCCGAGGTTCGACTGAATTTGCATGCTTTCCTCAGGTCCCATGAATATATGGTGACCGTCAATGTGCGATTGGAAATGTACGCCCTCCTCTTTTATTTTTCTGAGAGATGCCAGCGAAAAAACCTGAAATCCGCCGCTGTCGGTTAAAATAGGACCGTTCCATCCTGTCATTTTGTGGAGTCCACCGAGTTCCTTAACACGAGTGTCTGTCGGGCGCAAATGCAGATGATATGTATTACAAAGCATTACCTGCGTTTTGAGATTTTCCTTTAAATCAAGGGCAGAAACACCACCTTTAATTGCGCCTTGTGTTGCAACATTCATAAAGGCAGGGGTTTGTACCGTTCCGTGAACGGTTTCAAATTCGCCTCTCCTTGCTGCTCCATCTTGTTTTAATAATTTGTACATAATTTCTCCTGTATTTTTTATATGATTTTTAGATCCTTAGCCGCTTTTATCCAATATTTTTCAGGTAAAATTCTTCCGCCTGCAAAATTGTCCTTTTTTGCATAATCCCAAGCTAAAACAACGCATTCGTATGCAAGATCGCCGTGCAGTTCCAAGCTTTTTATTATACATTCAGAAAAGATCGGTGCATATTTTATTAAATCGCTTTTTCTGTAATCATCAATTAAAGTGTCTGCATCATATTTTATATCAATAAATTCTGTTTTCCATGTGTTTTCCGTTGAAGTTAAAAGAGTAATCCAAGTATGTCCGTACTCTTCACCGTCTTGAGGTAATCCCAAACTCGGGCAGAAAACAATTTGTTTATCTTCCGCAGAAACGATTTTTCTGTGATGCGTATGACCGCACAACAAGATATTTCCTTTAAGATTTTTAGCATAGTCGATATAAACTGACGAATTCAGTAACATATTTTCCGTAGTACTTTTAGGCGAGCCGTGGCAAGCGGTTATAATCGGAGTACCGCCTACTCTAATTTCTAAACAAATTGGCATATTGCTGAAAAAATCAAGATCATTTTCCGCTAAATTTTCATATGTATAAAGTAGCGAACCGACACTTGAACTGTGACACCAACCGTCATCTGAATTTTTATGGTGTTGCAATAAGTAATCTTCCCGATTACCTCTTAAAAACCAACATTTATATGCCGTTTTACATTTATATAAAATATCCATAGTCCTTTGCGGATACGGAAAGTCTGTCACATAATCGCCGAGAAAAATAATACCGTCAGGATTTATTTTTTCGACAGTATTAAAAGCAGATTCAAAAGCGGCGTAATTTGAATGAATATCAGAAATCACAACAATTCTTTTCACAGAATACCCCCTTTTAGCAAACTAATAATTCCTACTCTATAAACATTGCATCCCCGAAGCTAAAAAATCTGTATTTATTTTCGACAGCCGTTTTATATGCTTCAAGAACCTTTTCTCTGTTATAAAATGCTGAAACGAGCATAATAAGAGTGCTTTCAGGTAAATGGAAATTAGTGATAAGTGCATCTATACACTTGAACTTGTAACCCGGATAAATAAATATGTTTGTCCAATCGTCAAACGCTTTCATTTCATCTTGTGTACTCATAACACTTTCAAGAGTTCGGCAGCAGGTTGTTCCCACGGCAATTACTCTTCCGCCCTTTTTCTTGGTTTCATTGATTATTTCAGCAGTTTCTTTCGGAATTTGGTAATGCTCTGAATGCATTTCGTGGTCTTCAATATTGTCTGCTTTAACAGGTCTGAATGTGCCTATGCCGACATGTAATGTAACATAGCAAACTTTTACCCCTTTATCAGTGAGCTTTATAAGCAAATCTTCTGTAAAATGAAGTCCTGCGGTAGGTGCCGCAGCAGAGCCCAGCTCTTTTGAATATACGGTTTGGTAACGTTCTTTGTCTTGAAGTTCCTCGGTAATGTAATGCGGAAGAGGCATTTCGCCTATTTTATCAAGAACCTCGTAAATATTGGAGCCGTCATAAGAGAATTTTGCAATTCTATTGCCGTTTGTGAGAACCTTTAGCACCTTACATCTAAGAATTCCGTCCCCGAAGGTAAACTCAGTGCCTTCTTTTGCCTTTTTACCGGGTCCTGCTATCGTTTCCCATTCGTCGTTTCCTAAATTATTAAGCAGAAGAAATTCAACATTTGCTCCCGTATCTTTTTTTACTCCGTAAATTCTCGCAGGAAGAACACGGGTATTATTAAGCACAAGGCAGTCGCCTGAATTTAAATAATCAACTATATCATAAAAATGCTTATGGTATATTTCACCGCTTTTTCTGTTAATTACCATCATTTTGGAGCCGTCTCTTTGCATAAGCGGCGTTTGAGCAATCAGTTCTTTTGGTAAATCATAATAAAAATCAGACTTTTTCATATGTAATTCTCCGTTAAGTTGATAAAAATGCTAAAAATGTTTGACACAAAGATAGTAAAATGTTATTATATTATCACGATTGAGGCGCAATAAATATCAGTATGCCGTTTGAGGCCTTCAGGGGTTTGTGACAACGGACAAAAAGGATTTGTTGCCGAAGCTTTTGTTCGCCTGAATGCTCAAAAGCTGGTTGCATTATTAACAGTAATGTGACTGTCATCATTTGATGGAGTGCTTTCGTATTATTGATTAAAATAATACCAAACTTTATCAGTAATGATGACATATCATTACTGATTTTTTAATACAAATGATAGGATATCATTTTTTGGAGGTAATTGCAAGTGAAAAAGTTTAATGTGGGAATTATCGGCGCTACGGGCATGGTCGGACAGCGTTTTATGACCATTTTGGATAATCATCCATGGTTTAACGTAACCGTTCTTGCCGCAAGTCCCCGTTCAGCCGGTAAAAAATACGAGGATGCTGTTGGCAGTAAATGGTGTATGGATGTTGATATTCCCGAAACAATGAAAGACATTATCGTTAAAAACGCTACTGAAGATATTGAAGAAATTGCCTCAGCAGTTGATTTTGTATTCTGCGCAGTTGATATGAAAAAGGATGAAATTAAAGCATTGGAAGAGGCTTATGCCAAGGCTGAATGCCCAGTGGTATCTAACAACAGCGCTCATAGGCATACTCCAGATGTTCCCATGATTCTTCCTGAACTTAACGATAAACATGCTGAGATTATTCCAGCACAGCGTAAGCGTCTCGGAACAAAGCGCGGATTTATTGCCGTTAAACCTAACTGCTCACTTCAAGGCTATGTTCCCGCTCTTTTCCCTCTTGATAAGGCAGGCTATAAAGTAAAAGACGTTCTTGTGTGTACTTATCAGGCAATTTCAGGTGCAGGAAAAACGTTTGAAACATGGCCTGAAATGGTTGATAACGTTATTCCTTTCATTGGCGGCGAAGAGGAAAAAAGCGAAAAAGAACCACTTAAAATCTGGGGCGAAATTAACAGCGATGAAATTGTTGACTCAGAAAGACCTAATTTTACAGCTCAGTGCATTCGTGTTCCCGTTTCTAACGGTCACATGGCAGCGGCTTTCGTTAGATTTGAAAATAAACCGTCTAAAGAGGAAATATTAAATGTTTGGAAAAATTACAAAGGCAGAGCACAGGAGTTAGAGCTTCCGTCTGCCCCGAAGCAGTTCCTTAATTATTTTGAAGAAGACAATTACCCGCAGACAAAGGTACACCGTGACCTTGAAGGCGGAATGGCAATTTCGATAGGCAGACTTCGTGAAGATACTCAGTATGATTATAAATTTGTTGCTCTTTCACATAACACACTTCGTGGCGCTGCAGGCGGCGCAGTTCTTATGGCTGAGCTTTTGGCAGCAGAAGGCTATCTTGACTAAAGGAGAAAATTATGAGTACTAATCCTATTTTTACCGGTTCAGGCGTTGCAATTATTACCCCTTTTCATGAGGACGGCAGTGTAAATTACGAATGTCTTGCAAAAATTCTGGAAGATCAAATCGCAAATTCAACAGACGCTATAGTTATTTGCGGAACTACGGGCGAAAGCGCTACTTTGAGTCACAAAGAGCATTTAGATGTTATTAAATATACTGTTGACGTAGTAAATCACAGAATACCCGTTATTGCAGGCACAGGCAGTAATGAAACAGCTTATGCAGTTGAACTTTCAAACGATGCAGAAAAGGCAGGAGCAGACGGACTGTTAATCGTTACCCCCTACTATAACAAAGCATCTCAAAAAGGACTTGTAAAGCATTACAACTACATTGCAGACAGAGTTTCTTCTCCGATTATCATTTACAATGTTCCGAGCAGAACGGGTGTTAATCTTCTTCCAGAAACTTATGCTGAGCTCGCTGAACATAAAAATATTATCGGCGCAAAGGAAGCATCGGGAAATCTTTCACAGATTGCACAGACAATTGCTCTTTGCGGTGATAAATTAGATGTTTATTCAGGCAACGATGACCAAATCGTTCCGATTATGTCTTTGGGCGGAAAAGGTGTTATTTCAGTTCTTTCCAATATTTGCCCGAAAATTGCTCACGATATCCCCTCTCTTTATCTTGAGGGTAAATGCCGTGAAAGTGCAGAACTACAGCTCAAATACTTAGAGCTTTGCAACGCTATGTTTATGGATGTGAACCCAATCCCTGTTAAGGTTGCTATGAACATGATGGGAATGGATGTAGGTCCACTTCGTTTACCTCTTTGCGAAATGGATGATGCGAAAACGGAAAAGCTTTGCTCAATTCTTAAAAAGTACGCTTTAGTATAAAAAATGTATAGGATGTGAAAAATATGAGGATACTTTTATGCGGTGCAAACGGAAAAATGGGAAAAGTCGTTTATGAATGTGCATCAGCATTTGAAAACACAAGTGTTGTAGCAGGTGTGGACCCATACGGTGAAAATAACAATTTTCCTCTTTACCGTTCATTTGACGAAATTGATACAGAGGCGGATGTTATTATTGACTTTTCGCACCCTGCCTTGCTTTCTTCAATGCTGAAATATGCAACCGAAAAAAAGATACCCGCAGTTGTGGCAACGACGGGTATTGATGAAAGCGGTTTGCAAGAAATTAAAGATGCATCAAAGGAAATTCCTGTATTTTTCACTGCAAATATGAGTTTAGGAATTAACCTTATTTCAGAGCTTGCGAAAAAAGCAGCTTCCGTTCTTTCCCCTGAATTTGACATTGAAATAGTTGAAATGCACCACAATCAAAAAATCGATGCGCCCAGCGGAACTGCCCTTTTACTTGCAAATGAAATTTCAAGTGTATTGGAAAATGAACCGGTTTATGAGTTTGACCGCCATTCAAAAAGAATGAAGAGGTCAAAGAATGAAATAGGTATCAGCGCTGTTCGCGGCGGCACTATTGTGGGCGAACACGAAATAATTTTTGCAGGTACTGACGAGGTTATTAAAATTTCGCATTCAGCTTATTCTAAAAAGCTTTTTGCAAACGGGGCTATAAATGCCGCAAAATTTATCGTAAATGCCCAAAGCGGTATGTACTCAATGAAAGATGTACTTAAGGAGGCGTAAAATATGGCATACGAAGTTTCAATTACTGAAAATGTAACACTTATTTCTCTTAATGACTCCCCTTCGGACATTGGTGTTACGGCAAAAATATTTGAATTCCTTTCAAAAAATGATATTGATGTTGATATGATTTCGCAAATTCCCCCTCATGCCTCAACGCCCTGTCTTTCATTTACCGTAAATGACGATGATCTCGGAAAGGTTTTTACCGCCGCTTCAAGTCTTCGTGAATTACTCCCTGAGGTAAAGCTCGGCATTAGCTCAGGAAACAGCAAAATTTCTGTTTTCGGCGAGGATATGAAGAATTGCCCCGGTATTGCATCAAAGGTTTTTTCCGCTATTGCAGAGGTCGGTGCTGAGGTGAGGATGATTACAACCAGTGAGGTTGACATTTCAATTCTTGTTTTCAGCCATGACAGTACGGCAGTTTACTCAGCAATTAAAAAGGTATTTTAAAATATAAAAACTCGGTCGCATAGTACGCCGAGCTGATGAAAATTACAGGCTTTACTGATGAAATTCAGTAAACCTGTAATTTTTTTGTAACCTTTTTAAGCTTTGAATTGTTATATAAGTGAAAGGTCCTTTCAATACAGGTGATGAAAAAATGACACAAGAAGAATATATTGATGCCGTTAAGCGCAATAATCAACGATTATTTTTAATTGCGCTGTCATTTACTTCATGTGCAGACGATGCGGAGGATATTTTACAAAGTGTATTTTTAAAGCTTTGGAAACACAACAAATCCTTTGAAAATACAGCTCATATGGACAAATGGCTGACTGTTGTCTGCATAAATGAAAGCAAAAATATTCTTAAGGATTTTTTTCGCAAGCATAAAGATTTAGATGATAGTTTTATGGAAAAAGCGGATTTTGACAATTCTTCACAGTACGATTTGTTTAAAACGATTATGCGTTTACCTGAAAAAGAGCGCACGGTTATTCACTTGTTTTACTATGAAGATTATAAAGTAAACGAAATTGCAAAATTGCTAAAAATCAGCGAATCTGCCGTTAAAACACGACTGAACCGTGCAAGAAATAAAATTAAAGAAAATTTAGGAGATGAATGGATAAATGAATAGAAACGAATACAAAAATACTTTTTCAAAAATCCATCCGTCTGCTGTAACTGTTGAAAGGATTTTTGATATGACTGAAAAAAAGCAGATTAAATTTTGCCAAAAAGGTATTATTGCACTTATAGTTATTGTGTCAATATTTTTAGCAACCTGCATTTGTGCTAACGCCGCTACTGACGGTGCGTTGACAAACGGAGTAAAAACGCTGTTGAGCGGTCAAACTTCAAATACTGACGAGAAAATTTCGGCTGAAATTAAACTTGTCGAAAAAGAAATGTATACTGATGAAAACGGAAACAAGGTTGGAAAATTCGTATTTGAAGCTACAGGTGAATTTGATGCAGAAGAAGCCAATAATTTTGATATTTCGGAATCATTATCCAGCGATTTTGATGAATTCGATATAATAATTTATGAAATTGATGCAGTTGAAAATGCCGAATAATATTGTGTAAATGAAAAAATGCACCTCTGACAGTAAATACTGTTAGGGGTGCATACTTTTTGTGATTAGATTATTTATTCTGCAATAACGGCTTTATAGAACACCTTTTTGCCCTTTTTGATTACAATGTGTCCTTTTTCAAAATCTGCCTTAGAAAGCTTTTTAAAGGCATCTGTGACCTTTTCATCGTCAACTGAAACGCCGCCCTGCTCTATTGCTCTTCTCGCTTCGCCTTTTGACTTAACGATACCTGCCATAAGCATAATATCTGCAACGGAAATCTCACCGTCTGCAAAATCGCTTTCTTGAATTTCAACTGTCGGCATATTTTCAGCACTGCCTGCACCTGAAAAAATTGCTCTTGCCGCCTCCTGCGCTTTATTTGCTTCTTCCTCACCGTGAACAAGCTTTGTAAGCTCAAAAGCAAGTATTTCTTTTGCAGTATTAAGCTGACTGCCTTCCCAGGAATCCATTTTATCAATTTCCTCAACGGGAATAAACGTGAGCATTCTTATGCACTTAAGAACATCGGCATCGGCCACATTGCGCCAATACTGATAAAACTCAAAGGGAGATGTTTTATTCGGGTCAAGCCAGACCGCATTGCCTGCTGTTTTACCCATCTTTTTACCCTGCGAGTCTGTTAAAAGCGTGATTGTCATAGCGTGGGCATCTTCGCCTAATTTTTTACGTATAAGCTCAGTACCGCCAAGCATATTGCTCCACTGGTCGTCGCCGCCGAACTGCATATTGCAATTGTAGTGCTGGAAAAGATGATAGAAGTCGTAAGACTGCATAATCATATAGTTAAACTCAAAGAAAGAAAGTCCCTTTTCCATTCTCTGTTTGTAGCATTCTGCACGAAGCATATTGTTAACAGAGAAGCAAGCGCCAACCTCACGCAGTAATTCAACATAATTAAGGTCAAGAAGCCAATCTGCATTGTTAACCATAAGTGCCTTACCCTCTGAAAAATCAATAAACTTTTCCATTTGGCGTTTAAAGCATTCTGCATTATGGTCAATGTCCTCACGGGTAAGCATTTTACGCATATCGGTTCTGCCTGACGGGTCGCCTATCATAGTTGTGCCGCCGCCGATAAGGGCGATTGGCTTGTTACCAGCCATTTGAAGTCTTTTCATAAGAGTAAGAGCCATAAAGTGACCGGCAGTAAGGCTGTCTGCCGTGCAGTCAAAGCCTATATAAAAGGTTGCCTTACCGTTATTGATCATTTCTCTGATTTCACTTTCATTCGTAACCTGTGCAATAAGACCACGGGCAACGAGTTCTTCATAAATCTGCATTTCAAATACCTCCAAAAAAAATCAAGTCCCCTGCTAAAAAGCAGAGGACGAAAAACCGTGTTACCACCTCAATTTACCGCTTCCTCACGAAAACGGCCTTAACGGGTAACTGACATTACCCTGTTCTGTAACGGGAACACCCGTTTGCCCCTACTGAAATTTCAAGGCAACGACTCCGCGATGTATTTCACAATGCCGTCACGTTTTCTTACACCAACCGAAAACTCTCTAAGCTTTAGGCGAATGTTACTTCTTCGCATCACAGTCTTTATGAGACAATTATACATAAAATTTAATTTTTGTCAAGAAAATAATTTTCAGCGTAATCTATAAGCTCAGCCGCCGCCTGCTTTGATATGTCGGTGCTTTCAATTCCGCCTATTATTCTTGAAAGCTCGCTGACACGTTCGCCATATTCAATATGTTTTACATCAGTAAAAGTCTTGTTATCTCGTTCTGACTTTGATATTAAATAATGGCTGTTTGCAAATGCGGCAATCTGCGCCAAGTGCGTAACACAAAGCACTTGTCTGTCAAAAGAAACCTCTTTAAGCTTAATTCCAATCTTCTGAGCGGTTCTGCCGCTTACACCCGTGTCGATTTCATCAAAAATAAGGGTTTGGATTTCATCGTTACTTGCAAGAACGTTTTTGATTGCGAGCATAATTCGTGAAAGCTCACCACCTGATGCAATTTTTGAAAGCGCCTTTGGTTCTTCGCCAACATTTGCGGAAATCAAGAAATATATTTCATCCTGACCGTTTTCAGTGCATTCAACTTTATTTTGAACTATCTTAAAAACGATTGAAGGCATTTCAAGAAAAGCAAGTTCTTCGGCTACTTTTTCAGCAAATTGAATAGATGCAGATTTTCGTGCTTCACTTAACTTGTCTGCGGCATTTTGCATGATAATTCGTTTTTCATCAGCCACAGCCTTTAATTTTTCTTTAATTTGATCTGAGAAAGTAATTTCTTCAAGCTCTTTCTGAGCGTTTTCAAAATACTTTAAAACATCTTCTTCGGTTTCGCCGTATTTCTTAAATATTGATTCAAGAAGCGAAAGCCTTTCTTCAATATCATCGAGTTCTCTCGGGTCAACATCGGCAGAAAATAAAAAGTCGTTAAGTGTTGATATGCAATCGGAAAGAGAATAAGAAATGTCAGTCAGAGTTTCCGACACAGTTTTTAAAGAATCATCATAATCTATTGCTTTTTGAAGAGAAGAAGCGGCAAACGACACCTGCGAAACAGCACCGTTTTCACCGTCTTGTCCGTCAAGCGAACTCAAAGCAGAGCTGACAAGTTCCAGAAGAGATTCTGCATTTTGTAAGAAATTTCTGCGTTTAATTAAATCGGAATATTCCCCTACTTTAATATCAGCAGCTTCAATTTCCTCAGTCTGATATGTTAAAATATCAATTTTTCTTGCCTTTTCGGATTCGTTTTCAATAAAGGATTTATATTTTCTTTCTGCCTCTTTAAAATCATTAAAGGCGAGTTGATATTCGCTTTTTATGTCATCGTTTTGGGCAAAAGAATCAATGTAGAAAATGTGATAATCCTCATTGAGAAGATTTTGATTATCAAGCTGACCGTGAATGTTAATAAGAGTGCGACCTATTCTTTTCAGCATTGAAACCGTAACCGACTGACCGTTAATTTTACAGATATTCTTACCGTCTGCAAAAATTTTACGCAAAATAAGGAGAGTTTCATCTTCTTCGGGAGTAATGCCGATTTCAAGAAGTGCCGATTTTACAGAACTGTTTATATCACTAAAGAGAGCAGACACCTCGGCAAAATCACTACCTGTGCGGATAAGCTCCCGTGAAGTACGCTCACCTAAAACTGCATTTATTGCGTCAATAATAATTGATTTACCTGCGCCCGTTTCACCCGTCAACACATTAAGGCCGTTATTAAAATCAATAACAGCCTCTTTTATTATTGCTATATTGTTGATTTTAAGGTTTTGAAGCATAAAATCATTCCTTAAACTAAAATCAATCTTTAAGCATTGAAAGAATTTCGACGCGGTTATCTTTGGCGTTTTCAAGAGAATCACACGCAAGGAATATGGTGTCGTCCCCTGCTATTGCACCTACAACACCTTTCATGTGAGCATTTTCCAAAGCTACGCAGGCGGCATTTGCTGTGCCTACATAACATTTTACAACAACAATATTCATAGCAAGCTCAACTGATAAAACAGAACGGGCAAAAATCAATGCAAAATTGTTATGAGTTTCGCTTTTGCTTATAACATATCTTGTTTCATTTTTTCCGAAATGCTCTTTAACAAGCTTTAAGTCCTTTATGTCTCTGGAAATTGTTGCCTGAGTGACTTTATAACCGTTATTGCTCAACATTTTGATTATTTCTTCTTGAGTAGAAACATTATTGTTTTCAATAAAATCTATAATCAATTTTTGCCTGTCCTTTTTCATCTTTCAACTCTCCTTTGCGTAAGTTTTCTGTTCAAAACGTCAAAAAATTCGTCTGATTTAATTCTAATAAATTCGGCTGAAATATCAGACTTCTCAATAATGACCTTGCCGTTTTGCGGTAAGTCGATATTGGTTTCCCCGTCGAGAGAAATAACTATATCCTTATTGCCATTATCAGGCGCTGTAATACTGATTTTTGAAGAGCTGTTAAAAACCATCGACCTATTTAGCGGTGAATGAGTACAAAGCGGTGTCATAATTATACAACTAAGAGCAGGGTCAATTACAGGGCCGCCTGCAGACCAGGAATAAGCGGTTGAGCCTGTAGGGGTGGAAACTATAATACCGTCTGCTCTGTAAAAATTGACGATTTTATCATCACAATAAGCGTTAAAATTAAGAACATTAAAAGCTTTTCCACGGGCTACTGCAATGTCGTTAAGGCAGTAGCCAATCATCTCGGATTTACCGTCAGTTTCCAAGTAACACTTGAGCATCATGTGCTTTTCTTTCGTGTAATTGCCGTTTAAAAGCGATTTTAGTAATTCAAGCTCATTTGCTTCAAGCCCTGCTAAAAAGGCAAGATTGCCCGCATTTATACAAAGAACAGGCTTGCCAGCAATTGCACACTGTTTTGCGGTATGAATAAATGAACCGTCACCACCTATTGCGATTACAACATCGGCATACTTATACAAATTTTCAGAATATGTAAAACGGTTTCCAAACACCGATTTTGTGTCAGGCTCAAAAATATATTCAATATTAAGTCTTTCAAGCATATCGGTTACGGCATAAGTTACGCTTTCTGCCTTTTCTCTTGTAAGGTTTGGGATAATTCCTGCTTTAATCATTGTTATCACCGCTTAAGTTTTTATGAGATGCTACTGCAATTTCAGTAATATGGGTTTTATCAAAGTCAAGAGAGGATTTTTCATCTTTTGAAAGATAAATTAAGTATTCAATGTTTCCCTCAGGTCCTTTTATTGGAGAAAATGTTAAGCCTAAGACTGAGAATCCTGTTTCAAGAGCAAATTCTACAATTGATTCAATAACCTCGATATGAGTTGAAAGTTCACGAACAACGCCTTTCTTGCCAACCTTTTCTCTTCCTGCTTCAAACTGAGGTTTAATAAGAGCAACGCATTTTCCGCTTTGTGTCAGAAAATCAAAAAGAACGGGTAAAATCAGCTTTAGTGAAATAAAAGAAACGTCAATGCTCGCAAAGTCAATTTCGTCAGTTACAGTATCTTTCGTAAGGTATCGAAAATTAGTTCTCTCTAAATTTACTACACGCTCATCACTGCGAAGCTTCCAGGCAAGTTGACCGTAGCCAACGTCAATTGAATAAACCTTTTTTGCGCCGTTTTGAAGCATACAATCGGTAAATCCGCCCGTTGATGCGCCAATGTCCATGCAAATACTGTTTGTAAGCGTTATGGGAAACGACTGCATAGCCTTTTCAAGCTTATACCCGCCACGGCTGACATATGGCATCTGTTTGCCTTTTAATTCAATTTTATCAGTCGGTTTTACTGTGTACCCTGCCTTAGTTTCCTTTTGACCGTTTACATAAACCGAACCCGACATTATTAACGCGGACGCTTTTGAACGGCTTTCGCACAAACCCAATTCAAAAACCGCTGTGTCAAGTCTTTTCTTTTCAGCCATTTAATTTCTCCGAAAATTTATTGTAAATTGAGTCTCTGTCAAGCCCGAACTTTTTCAAAAGTGCAGGAACAGATGCGTGGTGAACAAACTCATCATTTACGGCAATATGCTCGAATTTGCCGTTATATCCTTTCTCAGCAAGGATTTCGGCAAAAGCAGTACCTACAGAACCTGCCTTTTCGGACTCTTCGTAAAAAACAATCTTTCTGTAAGTTAAAGCAATGTTAAAAACTTCTTTTGGAATGGGTTTTATGCAATTAAGCACAAGAAGCGAAACTATTTTATTTTCAGATTTAAGTTTTTCAACTGCAAACATTGTCTCGGCAGAGATTCGCCCATAAGTGACAATTAAAGCCGCGCCGTTTTCATTGAAAAAATCGAAATCGTTTTCACTTATTTCATAGCCTTTGGGCAAATCAGCATCATTACCCCTTGGGTATCTTATGGCAAACAATCCGTCTTGCTTTACAGCAGACTCAAAATCATATTTCATTCGTTTAAACGTAAATGGTGAATAGATTTTGATATTCGGAACGGCTAAAAGCATTGGTACATCGAAAAGACCTTGGTGAGTTACGCCGTCTTCACCCACAAAACCGGCTCTGTCAACGGCAATTATCATATTAGCATTTTGCAAAGAGCAGTCGTGTATTAGCTGGTCAAAGGATCTCTGTAAAAAAGTTGAGTAGAGTGCAACAACAGGCTTCATTCCGCCCTTTGACAGCCCTGCAGTAAATGTAATTGCGTGCTCTTCTGCTATCCCTACGTCAAAAAATCTTTCGGGATACTTCTTAGAAAAATCCTTAAGACCTGTCCCAAGAGCCATTGCGGCGGTAACAGCACATACCCTCTTGTCTTTTTCCGCCAATTCACAAATTGTTGAACCGAAAACAGAAGAAAAATTATCAGAGCCTATATTGGTTTCTCCGTTGTCAATATTGAATTTTGAAATTCCGTGAAATTCGCTGGGCGATTTTTCAGCAAAATCGTACCCTTTTCCTTTTATGGTGTTAATATGTAAAAGTACAGGGCCGTTTACGAGCTTTGCACTGTCAAGAGCTTCGGAAAGCTGCTCCAAATTATGACCGTCAATGGGACCCATATAGCGAAAACCCATATCCTCGAAAAATGTACTTTTATACATTCTGTTTTTGATTCTTGTTTTAAGGTCAAATATTTGTTTTGCTAAAGGGCGGCCGATTAAAGGAATTTTTGTTATTGTAGATTCTGTCTTCGCCTTTAATCGAAAATACTCAGGTTTTGAGCGAATTACCGCTAAATACCTTGCAACTCCGCCCACATTTTCGGATATTGACATTTTGTTATCGTTAAGAATAACAATAAGCCTTGCCTTTGACCTTCCTGCATTGTTGAGTGCTTCATAAGCAAGACCGCCCGTAAGAGCACCGTCGCCTATAACTGCAATGGTATAATCCTTTTTACCGTTGATACGGTTAGCCATTGCAATGCCGAAAGCAGACGAAACAGAGGTACTTGAGTGACCGCTGTAAAAAATATCGTGCTCGCTCTCTTCAGGTGAAGAAAAGCCCGAAATTCCGCCTTCCGTACGCAAGGTTGAGAACTGTTCACATCTTCCCGTAAGAATTTTATGAGTATACACCTGATGGCCAACGTCCCAAATAATTTTGTCTTTAGGAGAGTTGAACACTTTATGTAACGCAACAGAAAGCTCAACTACACCGAGGTTAGATGAAAGATGTCCGCCGTTATTGGAAACGGTTTCAATCAACACATTTCTTATCTCTGCGCACAGCTCGCGGAGCTTATCAAAAGATAAATTCTTTATATCATCAGGTGATTTAATTTCGGATAATAAATTATTGTTAGGCAAAGTAAAATCCCCAATCAAAACTCGCGTGATGCGAGCGCCAAAGTTAATTTAATAAGCTTTTCGCTTTTATTGTAGGAATTCAAAATTGAAATCGCACTATTTGTAAGTTCATTTACAAGAGCTTTCGATTTTTCCAGACCGTAAAGCTTCACAAAAGTGGGTTTATTGTTTTTTTCATCGCTTCCGACGGGCTTTCCGAGGGTTTGCGAATCGCTTACAATATCAAGAATATCGTCTGTAATCTGAAAAGCAAGCCCAAGATTCTCAGCGTATTCACAAATAGTATCTATTTCTTTTTTATCAAAATTTTCCCCTGTAAGATAGCCTAAAACACAAGCGCATTTTAAAAGAGCGCAGGTTTTAAGGGAATACATTTTTTTAATATCGGAAAGAGTAGGTTCGGTATTCTCAAACTGTAAATCGAGCACCTGCCCCATTACCATTCCGCGAACTCCTGCAAATTCTGACAGGCATTTAACCGCAAGGCTTATATTCTCAGCAGGAATACCGCTTTGAGTTGCTAAATAAAAGGCTTCTGTCAAAAGTGCATCTCCTGCAAGTAGTGCATTTGCTTCGCCGTATGCAATATGGCAAGACGGTTTTCCACGGCGGGTATCGTCATTATCCATACACGGTAAATCGTCATGGATTAAAGAATAAGTGTGAATCATTTCAAGGGCACAGCCCAGCTTAATTGCGGACTCTTTACTACCGCCTGCAATCTCGGAAAAATAAAGAGTTAAAAGCGGTCGAATTCTTTTCCCGCCGTTTTTTAAACTGTAATTCATTGCGTCGAGCACAACAGAAGATTCACAGCCCTCGACAGCTTTATTTTCCAAAAATTCGTTAATGAGTTTTATATCGCTTGAAAATTCAGAGAAATCAGCCATTTTCTGCAACCTCGTTAATATTTGTAATTTTCAGTTTTGCTTCACTTAGCATTTTTCTGCAATTTTCGGACAGAAGAGTCCCCTCTTCATATAATTTCAAAGACTCTTCCAAGGAAATATTGCCCTCTTCAAGCTTTGAAACGATTTCTTCAAGCTTTTTAACTGATTCTTCGTAATTCATAATTCTATTTCACCTGATCTTTAATTTGTGTTATAACTGCATTTGCAGTTCCGTCTGAAAATTTAAGTTCAATACTCTCACCTACACTTAACTGATTTACAGACGATACAACACTGTTGTTTGATTTTATAACGGAAAAGCCTCTTGAAAGAATTTTAAGAGGACTCAGTGCATCAAGCTTTGAAACAAGAATTGCTGCTTGACTGTACTTATTTTCAAAAATGCTTTTAACTGCATTATTCAGTGATTTATCTAAGTCGGCAAGGGTTTTGTTACATTCATCAATATAATCAGCGGGCTTCTTTAAATAACCGGAATCCGCTAATTTGTCAAGCCGCATTTCTTCAAGCAATATTTTTGAAGAAACTGCTTTATTGATTTTATCGCTCAATAAATTTATGTAAGAGGCTAATTCATAAATATCCGGAACGGCAAGCTCTGCCGCAGCAGACGGAGTCGGTGCTCTTAAATCTGCAGCAAAATCACAAATTGTAAAGTCAGTTTCATGACCTACACCTGAAATTACGGGAATTTCGGAATTATAAATTGCTCTTGCTAAATTTTCATTGTTAAATTCCCATAAATCTTCGGCAGAACCGCCCCCACGGGCAATAATAATAACATCTACGCAATTAAGATAATTAAAATCAACAACTGCTCGGGCAATAATTTCACCTGCACCGTCGCCTTGAACGGGAGCGCCTGCAAAAACTATATCAGCCAATGGAAAACGGCGTGAAATTACATTGAGAACATCCTGAACAGCCGCACCGTTAGGCGAAGATATAACACCGATTCTTTTAGGCATTGGCGGGATTTGCTTTTTTCTATTTGAATCAAAGATGCCTTCATTTGACAGTTTTTCTTTTAACTGTTCAAAAGCTATGGCAAGGGAGCCTATTCCCTCAGGCTGAATGTCGTCTATGTAAAGTTGAAATGCGCCGTCACGCTCATACAGTGACACTCTGCCCCTGACTATAACCGACATACCGTTTTCAATGCGAAATTTAAGCTGTGAGGCATTGCCTGCAAACATTACGGCTTTAATTGAAGCGTTAGTGTCTTTTAAAGACATATAAAGGTGACCGCTTCGTGCATTTGCAGTAAAATTTGATATTTCACCGCGTACAAAAACATTTCTAAGGTTTTCGTCCCCTTCCAAAAGAGAACGGGCATATGTATTTAATTGTGAAACGGAAATAATTGACTGTAAATTCATTTTAATCGCCATTATGTAATTGTTTGTTGTGCATACGGTATGTAAGATACGCAATACCGCAAGCGTTATCGGAAGAAAATGCAGGTTCGGCAAAATATGCGCCGTATTTTTTCTCAAAATTTTTTCTTATTATTGAATTTGACATTACTCCGCCTGAAAAAACAAGGGGCAAATTACCGTATTGCTTTAAAAGTAAATCGCAAGTGTCCGATATAGCTGATTCAATATATTTAATGCAGTAAAGAGCTATATCACACGGGGATTCATTGTTTTTAAGCATCTGCTTACATTTATTTTCCACGCCTGAAAGGCTGAAGGATAAGTCCCGATGAAAAACCTTAATATTATCAAAATTCTTGTTTGATTTGAGCGCAAGCTTTTCAAGTTCAGGACCGCACGGAAACTTCAATCCTAACTCAATTCCTACTCTGTCGATTGCCTGCCCTGCCTTTAAGTCAAGAGAATCGCAAAGAATCTGTGCACTGAAATAATTCTCATTAGGAGTAACAAGCACTCCTTGCGACGTTCCGCCCGAAATATGAAATGCAAGAAATCTTTCACCGATTAAATCAGTTTTCTTTGAAGAATAAAGAGCCGCGGCAATGTGGCCGTCCTGATGGGAAAATTCATAAAGTGGGATTTTAAGTGCTGATGAAAGCGACTTTGCAACAGAAATTCCCGTTAGAAAACAAGGCATATACGAGACCTCTTGATTTGAGGGCTTAACCGATACGCCCACAGCTGAAATATCGGAAGATATTTCCGAACACAAATCAGATAAAAGTTCAGGCAGTTGCAAAGTGTGATGAAAAACGGCGTCACTTTGACGAATTCCCTTTTCCCCTGGCTTTACGGGCAAAAGCTTTTTGCGGTAAAGCATATTTTCTCCGTCAAATGCAGAAACTGACGTTGTATAATTGCTTGTATCAATACCTAAAACCCAACTCATTTTAAGTCTTTTTCTCTGATGACCTTGCCGAGAACTCCGTTAATGAACGATGCGTCGTCCTTTGTGCCGAATTTTTTTGCAATCTCAACCGCTTCATTAGCTGAAACTTTTACAGGGATTGATTCAACGTAAAACATTTCGCAAAGGGCTAAGCGAAGAATTGCCACGGAAACTTTCGGCAAACGCTCAATACGCCAACCTATTGCGTTTTCGGCAATTATAGTGTCAAATTCTTCAATATGATCGTTTGTCATTTGGGCAAGAGAAATTGCAAAAAGATTGTCGTTTGCAATAATTTCAGCCTCCAACGCAATATCAACAATTTCGCTTATAGTTAACTCATCGTTAAAAATCTTTTCAAATCCAAGTATAAAGGCAAGCTCTCTTTCTTCTCTTCGAGTCATAATTTCCTCCAAAAATATACTCCCCGCTAAAAATAACGGGGAGCGTTATAAGCTTTCAGCGGTGCAAAATGTATATACATTTATTTATGTATAGTTTACCACCGAAACTGAAAAATATCAATAGAAAAACGAATAATATTCTTTATTTTAGTTCAATCACGGTTATATTGTCGGAAGATACATTTGAATTACTTGTTACTATATCCTTTATAGTTATAAGTTTATCGTCTGTTAAAACACCTTTCGGTAAAATAACCTCAAGAGAAGATTCGTTTAACGTTACCAAACATTTACAGTTAAGCTTTGCCGTAATTAAATTTTGAATGTCGGCTTCAGTTTTGATTTCATTTGAAATTTCAAGGAGTTTTTTCTTTGCTTCTTCCCTTTCTTCAGAATCAACACTTTCATCCGACACTATTGATTCAAGATATTCCTTTGCGGTGTCGTGAGCCTTTGAACGGTTAATTTCAGCCGATGTGAAATAATCGCTTTCATTTGTTACATTGGTGCCGTTTACATATTGTGCATCGCCTAAGTTTACTTCGCTTGTAACCTCAGGGGATTCCGGCAGATTTGTTCCTTGCTTAGTGTAATACCAATTCAGAAAAACCGCCGTACAAAGTGCTATTGCTGCTGCTCCTGCCGCAATTTGTCTTTTTTTCAGAATTCTACTTTTCATTATTTACCTCCATAGATGTCATTTTTGATATTGAAATTCTTGCCGTGCTAATCCCTAACGAAGCACTGACGCAAGAATAAATTCTTTGTTGAACAACAGGGTCGTCCCCGCCTTCGCAAACAATGGCAACGCCTCTTATTTTTGGATTTACGGTTTTAATAAGCAATCCGTCTTTACCGCTGTTGCCGTCAACTATTACATATTTCTTATCATCATTTATCTGTGTATTATCTTTTCTGTCGGTCGAAATATCCTGAGCATATACGTATTCCTCCGATTCTTCAATTGTTAAAAAAACTTTTGTTTTTCCTGCACCCTCAACTTTTGAAATTATATCTGCAAGCTTTTCTTCCATTTCATTTGAATATGAAACGTATTCCTTGTTACTTGTTTCACTCTTTTTTGAAGAATTTCCAAACGCTTCCGATGCAAAGATAAGTAATATTCCAAGTAAACCGGCAATAAAGCAAATAAAAGTTTTTTTGTTAGTCTTTATAAATTCAACACTCAGAAGCTTTTTTACATTCAACTTACACTCACCTCAAAGCCGTATTCTTTTTTTAATCTCTCAGCAATTTTTTCTGATTTTGACGGGTCGCTCAGTTTTATTTCAATGTAATCAATTACTTTTTCACCGTCCTTTTCTTTTTCGTAAATTGTTATTTTATCTGCTGAACAATTTTCCTCTTCACACACTCCATTGACAGCAAAATCAATAAAATCCGAATAATTATCAATTGAATATTCTTCAAAATTACTTTCTTTTTGATCTATATAAAAATCAGTGCTTACGTTTTGTTTACCGAATGGAGCTACCATATAAAAAAGCAAAAACAGAGACAGAAATATGTTAACCGTTTTTTTCAATTTTGAATTGTGCAAAATCATTTTTGAAACAGAAACGACAATACTTGCTCCGCAAAGAGAAAAAATATAATTTTTAACCAGTTCCATATTATTTACCCGATACAATAATTATTCCTGTCGAAATGATAAGAACAAAGGTTATGTAAAATAGAATAATATTTATAAGAGAAATTACCGACGACAGCTCTTCAATCATTTCAGAAACTTCATTGTTTCCGAAAAGATCTGCTGTAATAGAACAAAAACTCAGCGCAAAGTACCAAACAAGTAATTCAATAATAACAGGCAGGAAAATTAAAATAATTATTACGATTACAACTACCCCTGCCGTATTTTTCATAACGGAAAGACTGCTCATTACAGAGGCTACCGATTCGCTCACCCCTGAACCTACAACCGGAATAAAAGTGCCTGAGAAAAAACGTATTCCCCTGACTGTCAAACTGTCGGATGAAACTGCTAAAATACTTTGAGTTGTTAAAAGTCCTGTATAAATCGTGGAAATCAGAGAAAGTATAATAATTATGAGGCGCTTTACCGATTTAATTATTTTATGCTTATAGGATTCAAATGTGAACGAAGTTAAAATATTAAACGCAAACAGCATGTTTACTACAGGGATAAAAAATTTATCTGCTACTTCAGCTATGAATGCTGAAAGAGCTATTGCAAAAGAATTATATGTAAAAGCCAATTTAACATTACCGCTAGCGGCAATTATTGCTCCTAAAATCGGAACATAGCTGTCCGTAAATATAGCGGCAGTTTTGATAACGGCGCCGGCATTGATGATAAGCTCTTTCAGAGGAACAATAATAGCGGTTATAATGCAGATGACGGAAATATAATTGACAGCAGTCTTTGCAGAAGCATTTTCCTCAATGAATGATGACAAAATTGAATCAATAATTATTACCGCTATTACTATTATTAGAAATCCTGAAACTCTTTTTGTTTTGTCTGTAACAAGAGAAATCAAAAATTTAAAAACGGTCTTTAAAGAAATATCCGATATACCCTCTCCGCTTTCAGTGTCAATGCCTAAATCCTCTAAATATTCTTTTGTTGCAGAATCAATATTTTTTAAAACATCTGATTCACTTTTTGCGGCGGTTGATGGAATATAAAGGATAAACAGTAAAGTGAATACCGAAAATAAAATTAAAACAACTTTTTTCATTTTATTAAATCTCTGCAAATTATAATAATTCCTTTTAAAACGGGAAGTGAAAAAGAAATAATCACTATTCGCGATGCTACGGCAACAATACCTGCAAGTGAATTATCTCCCGAATCTTTTAACGTATCTATTATGAAATCGGAAAGCAGTGCTACAAAACCGACTTTTAAAAGTAAGGTTAAATGCTCTACCGAAATATTGAATTGAGAAAAAATATAATCGAATTCTTTAAGAAGAACTTGAGCTTCGTCAAGTAGCAAAAAAACGATAATAATAATCGCTGAAAATCGCAAAAGCAATGTGTATTCGGGTCTGTACTGCCGAATAAATACAGCGCAGCAAATAAAAATTAAAGTGACAGCCGTTATTTTTATAATTACAGTCATAAGTTAAATATGTATTTTATATCTGAGAACAGAGAGCTTACCTGAGGAATAAGCATTGCAATTATTACGACTATTCCCGTCAGCACTGTTAAAGTGGCATATTCCTCACGACCGGCCTTTGAGAGCATTTGGTTCAAGACGGCAACAATGAGTCCGATGGCCGCAATTTTAAATAAAAATGAAATATCCATAATTTTTCCTCACAACAATATGATCAACAACAAAAACACAATTCCAAATAAAAGACATGAACCTGTTTTAATTTTTCTTTCCTCTGACTCACTTGACTTTTCAATTTCCTGTTTAAAAAATTCTTTATACGTTTCACAGTTTAAAATTTGACCGTCTACATCCGATTTTCCGAGCATGGAAAAATATCCGTTTAGTAAATTACAGGAATAGGTTGAAAAAAGATTAAGATTTTTAAACGTGTGAAAGTTGTAATTGGCAAAATCAACAGCAAAATCCTGTCTTTTAAAATCTTTAATAAATAACAGAAGCGGAAATTTATTGGAATTACAAATATTCTGAAAAATTTCTTTTAAATCTAAGCTTTGATATTTAATGCTGATTTCAATATAGTCAATCATTAAAAAAACCTGACGAAGTGCCTCTGTTCTGTTTTTAATTTGCTTTATATAGCTTATATTCACCAAAATTGCTGATACTGTCATTAAAAGTATCCCTGCTGTTTTCAGTAAGTTCATCAAGATCTACAACCTTTTTGACTTTTCCCGGGGAATTTGCACCCAAAAGAAAAGCGATTTTCGTAAATCTGCCTTTTTTGCAAAGATTTATCAAGTCTGCTCTTCTGTAAAAATCATCTTCATTTGCATGTGCGGTAATCATAAATTTTACTCCGCAGTTAACCCCATAAATTATTTCTTCTGTCTCACCGTCTAAGGCAACCTCGTCGCATATGATTACGTCGGGTGACATGGTTCTTATCGCCATTGATATGGCTTTAGCTTTAGGGAATCCTTTGATTATATCCGTATTAGGTCCAAGAGCAGATGCGTCACCTGAAATTTCAAAGCGTTCGTCAATCACACATACTTTGTAATATTTTCCAAGTCTGCCGTCTGAAATTTGATATGCTAAGTCTTTAATAATTGTGGTCTTTCCCGATGACGGCGGGCCTATTATCATTAAATTATTTATTTCGTTAGAAAAAACTGATTTAATCAAACTGTCCGATGAACCTTTTACAATTCTCGGTATTCGAATGTTAAGGCAGGATATATCCTTAACTGATTTTAAGCTTTCATTTTCATAAACCGCTGTACCGCAAACACCCACTCTGGCTCCGCACGGCAAAGTTACAAATCCGTTCATAAATTCCTTTGTATAAGAATGCAGCGAGTAGCCGCAACACTTATTGAGCGTATCGGTTATTTCATATTCAGCGGTAATCAGGCATTGGTCGGAAAGTATCTGAGTAAGTCTTCCGTTTTTTGTTATAAATGCACTTCCCTGCTTTGTTACTATCACTACCGGAGATTTTATTCTAAGTCTTATTTCAAAAACCTCTGTATTTTGTAAATTCTCAAGTGACTGTCTTATTCTCGGAGAAACGCAGTCTAATATTTCTTTGGGGACGGGATTTTTAAACTCCATTATTTTCACCTCTGTCAAAGAATATGAATCCTTGTCCGTATTTAGTACATTTTTCTTGAAAAGACTGCTCTTTTATGATAAAATAATCGCAGTTATTTATAAAATTCTCAGTTAAAATATAGATAAATGAATTGGGGCGAATATTTTGAATCGATTAAAAAAGTTCTGCAAAAATAATATGTATACATTTATTACAGGCGGAATTGCTGTATTTGTGATTTTGCTTGTCTATTTTTGTTTTGACATTATTCCCTTCGGCGACAGAACAATTTACCGAATGGATTTGTATCATCAATACGGTCCTCTTTTTTCTGAGCTTTATGACAGACTTGTGGGTGGAAAAAACTTAATATATTCGTGGAACACAGGGCTTGGCATGCCCTTCTTAGGAAATTTTTATAACTATCTTTCAAGCCCCCTTTCACTTATAGTCCTTTTATTCGGTCACAAAAATACTTTTGAAGCCGTAGCGGCACTTATTGCAATTAAATCTGTGCTTTCTTCTATGTCAATGGCAAATTATCTAAAAAAATCCCAGAAAGTAAATTCTTCCCTTATTTGTGCATTTGGTATTTTATATGCCTTTTCGGGTTTCTTCATTGCATATTATTGGAATGTAATGTGGATAGACGCTATGTACGTTCTTCCCTTTGTTGTACTTGGAATTGAGCGAATTATTGACAATGGCAAATGCGGAACATACCTTCTTTCTCTTATCTACTGTATTTTCTCCAATTATTATATAGGCTATATGGTCTGCATTTTCTCTTGTGTGTATTTCTTTTACTATTACGTTTGCAAATTCGACGAAATAAAAATTAAGAGAAAAAATCTTCAAAGCAACACTCGCTATGAAAAAATTAAAAATCTCTTTATATTAAACAGTGGCGTGAAATTTGTGTTTGCCTCTATGTGTGCGGCTCTGATTCTTGTGTTTATGCTATTTCCTTTAGTTTATATTTTAAGCTCATCTTCGGCAACGAAAGGCTCTTTTCCCACTGAATTAAAGTTTTATTTTACTATCTTTGATTTTCTTGCAAATCATATTGCAAGCCTTGAACCCACAATCCGTAGCAGCGGCGACGTGGTTTTGCCGAATATTTATTGCGGAATTCTTACTGTTCTTTTGATTCCGATTTATATTTTTTCTAAAAAAATATCATCAAAAGAAAAAATTGCGTCAACCATTCTTTTGGTATTTATGTTTTTTAGTTTTAACATAAACTATCTTAATTTTATTTGGCACGGATTCCATTTTCCAAATGACTTGCCGTACAGACAGTCGTTTATGTATTCATTTATCCTTGTTGCACTTGCATTTAGAGCCATTAAAAATATTGAATTTACGGATAGAAAAACAATTATTGCTTCAGGAATCGGTTTAATCGCTTTTATAATCTTAGTGCAGGAAATAACTTCAAATAACGTAAATGACACTTCAATTTATTTGACTATTGCATTTGTTTTACTGTTCACTATTATTTTAGGCTTAATGCAAAGCAAGAAAAATCAGGCATTTGCACTGTCTGTGATGGTAGCCTGCTCCGTAACTGCCGAAGCGGTATCTGCAAGCACTGAGCATTATGTAGCAAATCAAACTAAATCTTCTTTTACCATTGATTATGATGATTTTAAAAGTATTCAAAATACGGTTCATTCGGAAAATACTGATTTATTCTTCCGCGAAGAAACTACGAAATCAAGAGCAAGAATGGATCCGTCATGGTTTGATTACAACGGCATTTCCGTCTTTTCTTCAATGGCTTATGAGAAAACTGCGAATTTGCAAAAGTATCTCGGTCTTTACGGTAATAAGATAAACAGCTACACTTATAATCCGCAAACTCCGATTTACAATTCGTTTTTCTCGCTTAAATATGTATATGATAAAAACTCATATATAGGCGAAAATGATTACTATACAAAAATCAGTGAAAACGATATGTTTACTGCATATCAAAACAACTACTTTTTAAATGTTGCCTTCCCGGTTTCTGCCGATATTGAAAGCTTTAATGCGGCCGATGCCAAAAATCCCGTTGAGGCACAGGAACAACTGTTCAAGGCAGCAACGGGAATTGACGGAATATTTAACCGTATTTATGATTATGAAATTCATTACAGTAACATAATGACGGTTACTGATTTTGAAAAAGAAAGCGAGTCGTTCACTCTTACAAAGCTTGATTCGGGAAGTTCAGCGTCCGTAACTTTGCTGATTGACTCCCCCGTAAACGATAATGTTTATATTTACGTTTACTCACGCAATGTTGAAAATGTTGTTGTTTATTCCCCTGTAATTCAAAATACTATGACTGTTTCAGACGGATATATTCTTGATGTGGGTAAACACGAAATCGGAGATGAAATTTCTGTTGAAATTCTCCTGAAGGATGACGTTTCTTTTGCTCAGCTTGAATTTTGCGCTTTCACAATAGACAAAGAAAAATTCAATGCAGGGTTTGAAGAGCTTGCGAACGGTCAGATTGAATACGAACAGTTCGACGAAACCTATATTAAAGGTAAATATACCGCACAAGACAATGAGATTCTGTTCACATCAATTCCCTATGACAAGGGTTGGAATGTATATATTGACGGTAAAAAGGTTTCAAAAGACTGTATTATAGCGATTTCAGATGCTCTTTTAGGAATAAAAACTTCTGCAGGTACTCACGAAATTGTTTTCAAATTTGAAATTCCTTATTATACACAATGGGTTACTTTCTCTGCTGTATTCACGATTATTTTGCTTTTGCTATATATTTTTAAATCTAAAAAGTTACTGTTCTTTAAAAAATGTAAAGAAAATATTTGGCAACAGGCAGATAAACCGCCAATTTTGCAGGATGAAGAAATCATTATTGAAACATCAACGAATAGCGATGATGACAATAATATAAAAGATGCTATGCCAGACACAGATCATGATGATTTTACAACAGAATAACCATTAGCATTTATAGTAAAAAGCTGTCCCAGCATTTCTGGGACAGCTTTTTTATAACATCTTCTTTAGATATATTCCCGTATAGGATTTTTTGCACTTTGCAACTTTTTCGGGTGTACCTTGCGTAACGATTGTTCCGCCACGGTCTCCTCCTTCAGGTCCTAAATCAATAATGTGGTCGGCAGATTTTATAACGTCAAGATTATGCTCAATAACAATTACCGTGTTGCCTGAATCAACAAGCCGTTGTAAAACATCAATCAGTCTGTGAACGTCCGCTGTGTGAAGACCTGTTGTGGGCTCATCAAGAATATAAACAGTTTTTCCTGTTGACCGCTTTGAAAGCTCTGTAGACAGTTTTACTCTTTGGGCCTCACCGCCTGAAAGGGTTGTTGCAGATTGACCGAGTTTAATATAACCGAGACCGACTTCTGCAATTGTTTTTAATTTATCACGGATTCTCGGCTGATTATCGAAGAAAATCAACGCTTCGTCAACGGTCATTTCAAGCACTTCGGATATGTCTTTACCTTTATACTTAACTTCAAGAGTTTCACGGTTGTACCTTGCGCCTTTGCAGACGTCGCAAGGTACATAAACATCCGCTAAAAAGTGCATTTCAATTTTCTTAATGCCGTCGCCCTGGCAGGCTTCACACCGACCGCCTTTTACATTAAAGGAATAACGGCTTGCAGCATAACCTCTTATTTTAGAATCCTGCGTAGCAGCAAAGAGGTTTCTTATATCAGTAAACACACCCGTATATGTTGCAGGATTAGACCGTGGCGTTCTGCCTATAGGAGACTGGTCAATATTTATAACTTTATCAGTATATTCAGTTCCCAAAATTTGCTTGAATTTGCCGAGTGGTTTTTTTGCGCCGTTTAATTCGTTTGCAAGACTCTTATAAAGAATTTCATTGATTAAAGAGGACTTACCCGAGCCCGAAACACCTGTAACGCAAGTGAAAGTTCCAAGAGGGATATTCACATCAATATTTTTCAAATTGTTCTCTTTAGCGCCTATAATTTTAAGGCAGTTTCCATTCCCCTTTCGCCTTACCTTTGGAACGGAAATTGTTTTTGCGCCCGAAAGATATTGCCCTGTTATTGACTCTTTACAGTTCATTATGTCTTCAGCTGTGCCTGCGCAAATAACTTCACCGCCGTGTACTCCCGCACCTGGGCCGATATCTACAATGAAATCTGCCTCTCGCATAGTATCTTCATCGTGTTCAACAACAATAAGAGTGTTTCCCAAATCTCTCAAATGCTTTAATGTTCCCAAAAGCTTGTCGTTATCTCTTTGATGAAGACCAATGCTCGGTTCATCAAGAATATAAAGAACGCCCATAAGGGAAGAACCGATTTGAGTGGCTAAGCGGATTCTTTGGCTTTCACCGCCTGAAAGAGTGCCTGAAGAACGGGAAAGGGTTAAATATTCAAGTCCTACGCTTTGAAGGAATTTAAGTCTTGAAATTATTTCTTTGATTATTGTTTCGCCGATAAATTGATCTCTGTTTGAAAGATTAAGATTTTCTATATATTCAATGGCTTTAGTAACAGAAAGATCGCAAAATTCGCTGATATTCTTCTTGCCCACCGTTACTGAAAGCACTTCAGGTTTAAGCCTTGTGCCTTTGCAGGCAGGACATTCGCAGGTCGTCATCACCTGCTCAATTTCCCAACGTGCCCAATCGCTTTTTGCTTCCCTGTAACGTCGTTCCATATTGTTTACAAGACCTTCAAAGCTATTGCTGTAAACACCTGTTCCGTAGAGTGTGGGGCGCTTCATGTCGAGTTTTTCCTCTGTTCCGTAAAGCAAAGCGTTAATTCCCTCATCGGAAATATCTTTAAGCGGAGTGTCAATAGTAAATCCGTACTTTTTACCGAGTGCATTATAGTACATTTCGGCAATTGTGCCTGAATCTGCCTTACTCCAACCACTGGCACATATTCCGCCGCTTGAAATTGAAAGATTTTTATTCGGCATAATAAGGTCAGGACTGACTTTAAGAAAAACGCCGAGACCTGCGCATTTTTCACATGCACCGAAAGGATTATTAAACGAAAACATTCTCGGGGAGAGTTCATCAATGCTTATTCCGTGCTCAGGACAGGCATAATTGAGCGAATATAAATTCTCTTTCTCCCCCACAATATCAATTAACACATTGCCTCCCGATTCTTTTGTGGCAGTTTCAATTGAATCTGCAAGACGGGATCTTATATCTTCTTTTAAAACTAACCTATCAACAATTATTTCAATATTATGCTTATTTTGCTTTTTTAGCTTAATTTCATCTGAAAGGTCATAAAGTTCGCCGTTAATTCTCGCTCTTACAAACCCCTCTTTTTTTGCGTGCTCAAGCTCTTTGACATGCTCTCCTTTTTTTGCACGCACAATGGGTGCGAGAACTTGAATTTTCGTTCCTTTCGGATATTCAAAAACAGTGTCAACAATTTGATCAACGGTTTGCTGTTTTATTTCTCTTCCGCATACGGGACAGTGCGGCACACCGATACGAGCATAAAGTAGTCTCAAATAGTCGTAAATTTCCGTTACTGTTCCCACTGTTGAGCGAGGATTCTTCGATGTAGTTTTCTGGTCAATGGAAATTGCAGGCGAAAGACCGTCGATTGACTCAACATTTGGCTTGTCCATTTGTCCCAAAAACATTCTCGCATAGGAAGAAAGGGATTCTATATATCTTCTTTGCCCCTCTGCGTAGATTGTGTCAAAGGCAAGGGATGACTTGCCCGAACCTGAAAGACCTGTAAAAACAACAAGCTTGTCCCTTGGTATTTCAATATCAATATTTTTAAGGTTATTCTCTTTTGCGCCTTTAATTATAATTTTATCGTTGTACATTTTCTATTATTTCCCTGATTTCAATTTTTCAATTTTATCTCTTAAATATGCCGCATGCTCAAATTCAAGAATCTTGGCAGCCGCCTTCATTTCTTCGGTAAGAACAGCTATGAGCTTTTGCTTCTCTTCACGCGACATACGTTTGCCTGATTTATCTTTCTTAGATATTTCAAGAATATCCCGAACATCTTTCTTAATAGTTTTCGGAACTATTCCGTTCTCCTCATTAAACGCTATCTGTTTTTCTCTGCGTCGGTAGGTTTCGGAAATAGCCCTCTCCATTGAAGGAGTAACAGAGTCGGCATACATTATTACTTTGCCGTTTTCATTACGCGCCGCGCGGCCGATAATCTGAATAAGCGAGGTTTCCGACCGTAAAAAGCCCTCTTTATCCGCATCAAGAATGGCTATAAGCGACACTTCGGGAATATCAAGACCTTCACGAAGAAGGTTAATGCCTACCAAAACATCAAACTCACCCAAACGCAAATCACGGATAAGTTCCATACGCTCAATGGTATCAATATCGTAATGCATGTATTTAACATTTATGCCGTGCTGTGACAGATAGTCAGTCAAATTCTCAGCCATTTTTTTAGTAAGCGTTGTTACAAGAACACGCTCTTGCTTTTCTGTTCTGAGGTTTATTTCAGAAATCAAATCGTCAATTTGCCCCTCTGTTGCACGCACCTCAATTTCAGGGTCAAGAAGTCC
>JAFLUO010000059.1 GCA_022508705.1 Oscillospiraceae bacterium | reverse complement strand
TGTAGAAAGCGCCTGCACCTGCGGTACAAAAAATTAAACAAAAATACCGTTATGCAGTGTACTGCGTTTACATTGAATATAACGATGTTTTTGCACTAATTTAGATGTTAGATTTTAGACATTAGTTGTTAGATATTAGTTACTGCACAATGTCTACATCTAAAATCTAACATCTGACATCTAAGGTTATACATCACACTGCAGACAAAGGCTGCAGAAGTGTAGCAATAAAAAATATTTTTCAAAGGAGAAAAAAGATTATGAAAAAAATAGTAGCTATTATGCTCGCTTTGGCACTTGTTTTCGCAATGTCTACTGTATCTTTTGCAGCAATCACAGAAAACAACAAGTCTGAAGACGCCAAAGTTGAAATTGTTGTCGATTCAAGCATATTTGATGAAGACGGTGATGGGGAGCCTGATGTTGATCCTGACGATGTTGATCCTGATAAGGCAACATACAAGGTTGACATTGACGCTACCGGCGCTGTATTCACATACATATTTGACTCGGAGTACAATGTTGATACTCACAAGTATGACAAAGGTTCTTGGAAAGACGACTATACAGACGGTAAGATCGTTGTTACAAACCACTCAAACACAAGCATTGATGTTACAGCAGCTTGGAAAGTTGCTGATGGTGTAACAATTGATACTAATGACGAATTAAAGGCTACTTTCAATGGTGTTACAGCAACTCTTGCTACAGATTCATTCGACCTCGGCTCTGCTGTTAATACCTCTGGCGATGATGTTCCTTCATTCGACCTCGGCGTTTCAGTTGGTAAGAACGATGTTCCCACAGTTTATGAAACCTACACACTTGACTTTGTTACAATCACAATTGCAGGTAAATAATTAACCTAACTGAAACATAACATTTAAATTTAATTTGTCAAACTTTTTTTATGAAAGGAGAAAAAAACTATGAGAAAATTTTTAGCTATTGTTCTTGCACTTTCACTTGCATTTGCAATGTCTACTGTTTCTTTTGCAGCAATCACAGAAAATGAAGGCTCTGAAGATGCTAAAGTTGAGGTTATAATCAACAAAGATGTACTTGATGATAAATATGATGATCCTACTGATGTTGATCCTGATGACGCAACATATAAGGTTGATATCGACGCAAGCGGTGCTGTATTTACTTACACATTAACTGCTGCGGATTATGATACTGAAACTCACCAGTATAATAAAGGTACTTGGACTGATTCTTATGTTGTAGATTCAGTTTCAACAGCTGATGACCTTAAAGGTGCAATCATAGTAACAAACCACTCAAACACCAGCCTTGATGTTACTGCTGAGTGGAAAAATGCCGGTGATGATGCTAATGAAACAGTTGCAGCTTTAACTGCTAAATCATATGGCGTTACAGCAACTCTTGCTGAAGGTTCATTCTCTCTTGCTTCTGCTGTTAATACCGCAGACGGTGTTGCACACGCACTCGATGTTACAATCGATGGAGCTGTTCCTACTACTTTAGAAAACTACACACTTGATTATGTTACAATCACAATCGCAGGTAAATAATTAACCTGATTCTAAACAGTAACTTTTCAATTTATTCTATTTGACCTTTGACCGCAGGTGTAGACACTCTGCGCCTGCGGTATAAAAAGAATTAAATAAAAATACCGTTATGCTGCGCGCTTGCGCTTTCCTTTGAGCATAACGGTACTTTTTTATACAATTTTGTGTGGCAATCTTCTATTAGCCTACTCTTTGAGTGAGCTGGCAAAGCGTTAGCTTTGACTGATGGAGTTATTGTGATTATATTCCATCAGCATTGTCAAAAGATGAAAAAGATAATACGGGACTATGAGGCATCGTCCCCTACAAGAAAAAGCGACAGAGAAAATTCTCTATCGCTTATTTTTTATATTCTATTATTTACATTTATGCGTTGCTGTTAATTTCTGCAACGGCTTTTTCAATTTTATCCGCTATTGCAAAGATTTTTTCGTCACGTTTAACGGGTAAAAACGGAGACCGAGGCTGACCAGCATCAATATTAAAGCGGACAGATATAACCTGCTTTGCGGCGCCGTAAAGGGAATCGCAAGAAAGCAAATCGAAAATAATATCGTTTATTTTATATTGAAGCTCTTTTGCTTTTTTGATTTTACCTTCGCAAATGAATTTGTCAATTTGAACAAAAAGCTCCGGCATTGTGCCGTACGTTCCGCCGATTCCGGCATCTGCCCCCATTAACCGACCGCCAAGGTATTGTTCATCAGAACCGTTAAATATTATAAAATCTTTTCCTGCAATCGTTCTGAAGCGTTCCATATTGTAAACAGGTTCTTCGGAATTTTTTATGCCAATAACCTTAGGATTTTTTGCCATTCTTTCAAATAAATCGTAGGGCAGGGTGAAAGAAGTTAACTGAGGAATGTTATAGATAATAAACGGCAAATCCGTTGAATCTATTATTGCATTCCAATGCATTTCAACGCTTTTTGCAGGTAAGCGGTAATATACGCTTGGCACGGCAGAAATTGCATCAACACCTATTTTCTCTGCATGCCGTGCTAAAATAATGCTTTCTTTACTGCTCGCACAGCCTACATGCACAATAACTGTAAAGTCATTTCCTGCGGCTTCTTTAACAGCTTCTGTAATTTGCATGCGCTCCTCTGTGGATAAAAGAAATCCTTCACCCGTAGAGCCGCACACATAAACGCCTTTAACGCCTTTTTCACGGTATATTTTTACAAGAGCCTTCGTTGCCTCAAGGTTAACGCAGTCATTTTCATCATAAATAGCATTTAAAGCTACAAAAACGCCTCTGAATTTTGATAAATCTATTTTAATCACCTATTTCTTTGCTTTTTGCAGTATAAAACTTTTTATTTCTTCTCATTTATAAATACTCTGAACAATGGCATACAGGCAGAGAAAAATTGCTTGTAAGCTTCGCAGTAATCTCTGTCCTCACGGGTGCGTTTGCAGCCGCCTGCACGGCAAATAGGGTAGTATTTACACTTTTTGCACTTGTCGGGAGTTTCAAGGCTCTCGCGCAGAAAATCAATAGCTTTTTTTGAGTGTGCAATCGTGTCAAAATTCTCGTTTTCATCGTTTATATTGCCTAAAAGCCACTCGTTTGTGCAGTAAAAGTCACACGGGTAAATATTTCCGTTACCCTCTGCAACAAATTGGTGCATACAATGGCCGCACATACCGCATTGCTCCGTAGGATTCCCTAAGTAAAGGTGAACAAGGTTGTCAAAATACCGAACACTCGTGTATTGACCCCTTACATAGTCCTTAACGTAAGAATTAAAGCAGTGAATAAGAAAATGCGCATACTGATCATTGGTCATGTAAAGCTCATTTTCGCTGGTGTCGCCAAAGGGGCGCAGACACGGAATAAACTGAAGATAACGAAAGCCTTTACTGCGAAAATAGTTATAAATTTTATCAATATTCTCAGAGCAATGCCCCGTCAAAACAGTCAGAATATTGAAATCCACATTATACTGTTTAAACTTTTCGGCAGCAGTGAGAATTTTATAAAAGGCGTTTTGCCGCTTTTCATCTAAACGGAATTTGTTATTATTAAAATCACCGTCAAGGCTCAAGCCAACAAGAAAACCGCTGTCGTGAAAAAACTGTGCCCATTCGTCTGTCACAAGCGTTCCGTTTGTCTGAACACTGAAATAAATTTTACTGCCTTTTTTATTTTCTTCTTTGACCTTTTTTACAAAATGCTTAAAATAGGGCAGTCCTGCAATCAGCGGTTCGCCGCCCTGAAAGGCAAATGCCACGCTTTCACCGTTTGCGAAGTCAAGAGCTTTTTTTATTATGTTTTCAGACGTTTCCTCTGTCATAATTCCAAAGGAGTAAACGTCACGAATTTCCGAAACATTATGATAAAAGCAGTATTTACACCTTAAATTGCAAAGGCTTGAGGCAGGCTTTATCATTATTGAAAGCGGCGGCATATTTTCACCTCAATTATTTGTTCGCATAATACTCTCTGTTTATGCCTCTGCGGTTTTCTTTAAGATTTTTCACAATCTCGTCAATTTTCTCGTTCATTTCATTGGCAACTGTGGGGTATGTAACCGAACGGTTATAGTTTTCACCGATGTCGTCACTCAAAATATGAAGCCAGTTCTTACGGTATTTGTCGAAGAATGCAGAGTTATCGTTTTGAATCTTTTTGTAATACTTAAAGGTGATGTACTCATTGTCTTTAAGTATCGGATATTTATAATCGGCATATTCTTCTCTTGAGAGAATACTGCTTGTGGGAACTGTATACTGAATTGCTCTTAAGTTTTCACGCTTCATGTGAAGGATTGGATGGTCGGGAGTGTGAATAACCGCGTCTTTTGTGAGAAGCGGAAGCATTGAAACGCCGTCAATATCACGGTCAAAGGGGAGATAATTTGACTTTCCACCGTCACCCGTAATTCCGCAAAGCTCAATAAGTGTGGGGAACATGTCAACAAGCGTTGCGCTGTTGGTAATTGTTGTGCCATCTTCCCAAAGACCGCCGTTATTGCCCCAGCGAATCATACAGGGGACTTTTTGACCGCCGTCATATGCTAAGTATTTACCGCCGCGAAGCTCATTTACAGAGCCTTCAAGAGCAGGACCGTTGTCGCTTGTGAATATTATGATTGTATCATCCATAACGCCAAGCTTTTCAAGGGTATTGAAAAGCTGACCAAGGTAATAGTCAACCTCAGTAATGCAGTCAACGTATGTTCCCATACCGCTTGCGCCGTCAAAATCATCGCCTGCAAAAACAGGTGCGTGAGGCCACGGAGTAGCATAGTAAACAAAGAACGGATCATCTGTATTTGTTACCTGATCGGTAATCCAATCGTTCATTTCTTTATGTATCCACTCTGTAAGCTTGCTTTGGTCTTTTTTGCCGTTAACGAACATTTCGTCTGTGCCGTGAATAATTTCATATTCGCCGTTTTCTTCGGAAACATGATAGAACGGGGTCATGTCGTTAACGTGATGGCTTCCGTAGAAATAATCGAAGCCTTGATTTGTGGGAAGGTATTCGCCGTAGTCACCCAAATGCCATTTGCCGAATGCGCCTGTGTTGTAGCCTGCATTCTGGAAAACCTCTGCAATGGTGATTTCGTCACCCAGCATACCGTCGCAGTTAGCGCCCATTTCAATAGAGTTAAAAATTCGTGTTGAAGCAAAGGGTGAAAGTGTATCAATAGTCGGGTACATAACGTTATCGGCGTATCCGCGGAACGGATAACGACCTGTCATAAGCGAAAAGCGTGCAGGTGAGCAAACTGAATAGCTTGAATAGAAATTGTCAAAATTCAGGCCCTCTTCGCCGATTCTGTCCATATTGGGAGTTTCGTAAATTGCGCCGTTAAGAGAAGTGTCACCCCAGCCCATGTCGTCCATAAGAATGAAAAGTACGTTCGGACTTCCGCTTTTTGCCTTGTCAACGCCGTCAAGATAATCGTCATGACCTTCCCAAAGACGGTCAACATTGGGCTTTGAACGAAGGTTCATTGTAAGTACATAGAAAACCGATGTACCTGCCAAAATAACGCTTAAAATGGCAGTTAAGGAAAAATGCAAGCCTTTTTTAGCAAACTGTTTTTTCCCTACGAAAAATAAAGCGAGCAAGGCGATAGCGCAGGGGAGAATGAGCAATAAGTTACCGCCAAGCCTTACGAAAAAGTTATAATTGGATGCACCTGAAAACAGCGCTTTTGCTGTAGAGCTCCAGCCTGCTTTGCCCGAAGAGAAAGCACCGAAGCCTGCGTCTGCGCCCCATATTGCATAGTACAACACTATTGACAGAGCAGAAGCGGCGTAGCCTGCAAAGAACCATACATACAGCTTTTTGAAAATAAGCACACCGAGTATTATAAGCGCGGAAATAACGCACATAAACGCCACATTTACAACTGCAACAAGGTTAAGCCTTAAAATTTGCAGCGCAAGGGCTAAACACACGGCAATTGCCATTATAATAATCGGGAAAACTTTTTTGGATTTATCAAACGTGATACTTTTTTTCATTCGTGTTTCCTCACTTTTTTAGATTTATTTTATTATACATTTTTTAGAAAATTTAAGCAATATACTTATTACATAAAAAATCCGCTGAATTATCAGTAAATTCAGCGGAAAAATTTTAGATTTATATTTTTGATTTAAGCGTCTTTTGAATTTTCATTAGCTTCCATCATCTGAATTTTTTCACGGCGGCGAACCTCAAGGTCTTTGAGCATCTGCTCTTTAGTTTTACCTGTAACGTTAAAGAACATAAGGGTTATACCGTAAAGGAATCTTGCAATTGCGGGGAGCAGGCAGAACACAGCCCAGAAACCGAGAAGAACATTATGGTTTGTCTCAGCAATAATGTTGCCGAATTCGTCTTTATGTGCAACGTATCCAACAACAGAAATAACAACGCCAGACATGAGCTGAATAACAGAGTTTGCCGCTTTGCCGAAATAGTTCTGAACGGTCTGAACAAGAGCTTCGTTACGGGCGCCTGTTTTCCACTCGCTGTAATCATAAACGTCGCCCTGCAAAACAGCGCCTGCAACGTTCATAAGAGAGTTTGGAAGACCGCAAATTGTGAGCAGAAGTGCAATAACTGCCATATTGATTACTGCGTTACAGCCTGACCAGTCAACAAGGAAGCCTTTTTTGTCGTTACCGCAAATTCCTATAAAGAATGTGGCAAGATATGCAAGACCTGCAAATATACCTGAACCTACGCAAACGTTCTTAGCGCCGAATTTGCGGATAAGCTTAGGTGCTAAAGGCGTCATAATGTAAGCGGGAATACCTGTGAATAAACCTGATATAGTTTGGTGAACAATATTCTTTGAGTTGTGCATCCAGTAGAAGCTTTCGCTTGCAACTCCGACAGATTTGAATCCATTAAAGAAGCCTGAAAGAACGAGCACAAACATCGGTCTGTTTTTGAAAACGTTTTTGAACGATTCAATAACACCGATTTCCTGCATTTGCTCACGGGAGGCAAGTGGAACGCGCTCACGCATATTTTTAAAGCCGTAAAATGCGGTTGCAGCGGCAATTATAGCAAGGAAAACGGCAAACCATGTGTAAACATCCTGCATGCCGACTTTGTTATTAGTCAATTTCGGTAAAAAGGCAACGCAAACGGTGGCAATTGACGGAAGCCATGTGCCGAAAAGCTCCATAAACTTCGACGTTGCAATAAGAGAGTCACGCTCGTTGGTGTTCGGCGTAATGTTGTAAAGCATAATAGTCCATGCGCCGAAATATGACATACCGAGGTTGTAAACAAATATTGCAAAAACAACCCAAACAATCTTTTGCCATTCGTGAACAAGGAATACGGGTGCTGTAAACAGCATTATGTTTGCGATTGCCCAAAAGGGAGTCGGAACTACAAGCCACGGGCGAAGCCTGCCCCAGCGTGTTCTTGTTCTGTCAATAATAAGACCTGAAATAGAGTCGTCAACCGCATCGTAGATTGACTCGATAAACATTATAATACCGTATGTACTGCCCGACATTCCGAGGAAACTGATAATAAAGAACTGACGGAATGCGTTAACGTACTGGCTTAAATTCTTTTGACCGAAAGAGGTGAGAAGGAAAGCAACAATCTCACGCGGGCGAAGATATTTTCTGTCTGAGGTGGAAAGAGCCTCAAGCTCTGCCTCCACAGCCGCTTCGTCAAGCTCTTCGGCAACAGTGGTTTTTGTTTCATCCACGGTTCATCACATCCTAATTTCATAATACAAATTTAATAATATCATAATATTAAAAAATAATCAATTAAAAAACTAAAATTTTTTACTTTAAAAATTTTTGGGATTCTGCCACTGCAAGAGCATCGCATCGCTCATTTTCCGGATGCCCGTCGTGACCTTTAAGCCAAACGAATGAATACTCATGTTCTGAGAGCAGATTTAAAAGCATATCCCAAAGATCTGCGTTTAGGGCAGGCTTTTTATCCTTTTTCCGCCAGCCGTTTTTCTTCCAGCTTTGGGCCCAGCCCTTTGTAATCCCGTTCACAACGTATTGGGAATCGGTATAAATCGTAATGTCACACTTTCTTTTAAGTGCAGAAAGCCCGTTAATTACCGCTAAAAGCTCCATACGGTTGTTTGTGGTATCACTTTCTCCGCCGGACAGCTCCTTTTCTGTGGTTCCGCACCGCAGGATAGTGCCCCAACCGCCTGGACCCGGATTTCCCGAACAGGCTCCGTCAGTAAACATTTCAACTTTTGTAAGCGACATATCGTTTCCTCTTGTATAAACTCTTTTCAAGTTATCAAAAATATCAATGTATTGATTTTACCACGGACATAATATTATTTCAATATAAATTTACATAGACCTGCACGGTATTTCTTGACAATAAAAGGTAATTGGAGTATTATAATATGACAATTATAATTGTATTACTATGGGAATTTTTACATATATTTAATTAAAATTGCATTTCAGATGTATTCAGACGAAAATTTTTACGGAGGACAGTATGGCTGAAAATAAAAATAAAAAAGCCGAAAAACGCTCACTCGGTGCTAAACAGACGAATAAAAATAAGAAACGCACCGAAAACACAGCACAAAAGAGTCAAAAAACAAAAAAATCGCAAAATCATAACAGAAAAACAAATCAAAAGCAAATCGCAAAAATGAATAATGATAAAAAACAGAAGCCGAAGAAACAAGTGCCTGAAAAAAGCGTAAAAATTGCTTTCCTAGGCGGTCTTAACGAGGTCGGCAAAAATATGACCCTTTACGAAAGCGAAGGGGAAATGATTTTAGTTGACTGCGGTCTTTCTTTCCCAGAGCCTGAAATGCTGGGTGTGGATTTGGTTATTCCCGATTTTGCTTACGTTGAAAAAAATAAAGATAAAATAAAAGGTATATTCATAACTCACGGTCATGAAGACCATATCGGCGGATTGCCGTATCTTTTAATGAATTACAATATCCCCGTTTACGGCACAAAGCTGACAATAGGTCTTATCAAGAGCAAGCTTGAGGAACATAAAATCCTTGATAAAGTAAAGCTTCACGAAATAAAACCTAAAGGCAAGGTAAACTTAGGCGCGTTTGAGGTTGAGGCAATTCACGTCAATCATTCAATTCCTGATGCTTTGGCGCTTGCCATAAGCACTCCCGCAGGGGTTATTTTGCAAACGGGCGACTTTAAAATTGATACAACTCCCATTGACGGTGAGGTTATTGACCTTGCCCGTATTGCAAGACTGGGCGAAAAAGGCATTTTATGTTTGCTGTCAGATTCAACTAATGCCGAGCGCCCCGGGTTTACTCCCAGTGAGCGAACCGTTGGCGAGTCTTTTGAAAGACTTTTCCCGAAGGCTGACGGAAAAAGGCTTATCGTTGCAACCTTTGCCTCAAATATACACAGAGTTCAGCAGATTATTGATGCCGCCGAAACTGTGGGCAGAAAGGTGGCTCTTTCGGGCAGAAGCCTTGAAAATGTGGTTGCAACTGCGTCTGAGCTTGGGTATTTGCGGGTTCCCGAAGGAATTCTTATCGGCATAGACCAAATTTCACGCTATCCTCATGACAAGCTCGTCATTATAACTACAGGAAGCCAGGGCGAGCCTATGTCCGCCCTTTACAGAATGGCTTTTTCTGAGCATAGAAGAGTTGAGATAGGAAGCGGTGACTGCGTTATTATTTCTGCAACGCCTATTCCCGGTAATGAAAAAACCGTCGGCAAGGTAGTTGACGAGCTGTTAAAACGGGGCGCCGAGGTCGTTTACGAAAGAATGTATGACGTTCACGTTTCGGGCCACGCCTGTCAGGAAGAGCTTAAACTCATGCTGAGCATTACAAAGCCTAAATTCTTTATACCCGTGCACGGTGAGCAAAAGCATTTGCAAAAACACGCATATTTAGCTGAAAGTATCGGAATTAACCCTAAAAATATTTTTATTGCCGATAACGGCAAGCAGGTTGAGCTTACTAAACGTCAAATGACCGCTGTTTCGGATGTTCCCGCAGGTCAGGTTTTTGTTGACGGATACGGCGTAGGCGATGTGGGCAATGCAGTTATCAGAGAACGCAAGCGTTTGGCAGAAGACGGTCTTATGATAATCAGCGCCGTAATTGAAAAAGAAACGGGTAAGCTCGTTTCAGGTCCTGACGTTATTTCAAGAGGCTTTGTGTTTGTGCGTGACTCCGAAAAGCTTATTTCCGAGGCAAAGCTTGTTGCGCAAATAGTTATAGATGAGTGCATACATGACGGATACATTGACTGGGGCGTTATCAGAAACCGTATGCGTGATGACATTTCAAGGCTTCTTTATGACAGAACAAAGCGCAGTCCAATGGTATTGCCGATAATTACATCCGTTTGACAATTTTTTTGAGAGGTGACAGTAATGGGAAAAAATTCTGCCGTTAAAGCAAAGATAACTCTTAAAGATTTGTTTTCGGTTTATCCCTTAACGTTTTTTTCTCTTGCTGTTTCGGCGGTATTTTGCACAATCACTTTCTTTTTAAATTATAAAATCGCACTCGTTGAGTCAGCGGTAGTTTTAATTCTTTTTATTATTGCTGTCTCGGTCAAAAATTTTCAGTTTAAAAGAATGATAGCCAAAATCAATGCCTGTCAGAATTTCATTTCAGCGGAAGACGGAAACGGGCTTGAGAATTTTTCGATTCCCGTTGTAATATTTACAAGCGACAGTAAAATTATCTGGTGCAACTCAGCATTTAAAAGGCAGATTGTTGCCGACACAAACCCTGCGAGCGACAGCCTTTTGCAGTTTACGGGCGGGCTCGGAGCTGAAAAGATAAGAGAACTCGAAAAATTTGAGTGCGAATATAACGGTAAAAGCTATACGGCGTTTCATTCTTTTACCGAATACAAAAAAGAAACGCTCTATGCCCTTTATTTTGTTGAGGACACAGAGCTTAAAGCATTCAGGCTTTTATACAGAAATTCAAGGCCCGTTGTTATGCTTATGACCTTTGATTTTGCTGAGGAAAATTTCAGAAATCTCCGTGAAAGCCAGGTGTCTGAAATCGTTTCGGGCGTTGAGGGGCTTGCTGAAAATTGGTTTGCGAAATATGACTGCCTTATAAGAAAGCTCGGCAACGGCAGATTTATGCTCGTTACCGACATACAAAATGCCGAAAAAATGAAGGCGGATAAATTTTCCGTTTTATCGGCTGTAAGAAATTATACTTACGGCGATAAAAAGGCAGGCATAACGCTGTCAGTAGGCGCTTCGGGAGCGGAGAGCATTTCCGAA
>JAFLUO010000058.1 GCA_022508705.1 Oscillospiraceae bacterium | reverse complement strand
ACGCCGTTTTCAACAGAAATAAAATCCAACATTTTACCACCTATTTAATTAAACCTTTTAATCAATTATATTATACTGCTGTTTTAAAGTCAATATGAGCAAAAGAAAAATCCGACGGTTTAAATAAACCGCCGGACATGAATATTGTAAATCCGCTGAATAAAAATTGTGTATTATCCGTACCACTCATTTATATCTTCCCTGCTGTCATAATACTGCACAAACGGGTATGAATAATAGTCGCTTGGATTATATTCGATTTTTTCATTTTCATATATTTTCGATATTAAATAGGCATTCAGCGAGAAGCGATAGTCTTTATGATACGTTCTTGTCATCAAGCCGTTTTCAGCCTTATATTCATCGTCGATTGCCTCGGTATCAACCCTTGTGTAGAAAAAATACTTAATACAAGACTCTGCTTGATTTGAAATTTCCTCATTCTGGCAGTTTTTAAGCTTTGCAATATACGGCATTGCCGTTTCCCCAAGGTCATAAAGATATTCAAGGTCAATGCTTTGATGTTTTCCTGAAAGATATGCGTTTACATTATAGCTTGCAACCGTTCTTTCAAGCCCTACGGCTGTCAAAAGCGAAAAAATTACAAGTGAAAAGGAAATTGCATATTTAATTGTGTTCGCATTTATATTGAAAACACGGACAATGTATGCCACAATAAACGCACAGGTTGCAACCATAAACACAGATGTGAAAATCCGCAAGGATGTAAGTCCGTATTTATTGATATACATTGCCATTTTTGCAATAGCGGTTACAATAAAGAAAACCGAAAATGCTGAAATAAACGTCATTAAAGCTTTAACGATCGCAGGCAGCTCGCCTTTTTCATTTCTTTTTGTAAGCCACATCAGCAAAACAACTATTACAAGATTTATGAATGCAACCGTTTCAGTTTCAAAAAAGCCGCGGCGTGCATAATCGGCAAATGTAAAGCCTTCGGGCAAAAGCCCTTTGAAAGAATTTATGAAATATGCAAGCTGTGAAAACAGAAACGCTAAATAAACTGCTGAAAACAGACTTAAAAGCGTTACAGTGAACAAGGTCTTAAGGGGTCTTTTGGGGTCACTCAATGCAATTGAGCTTCGGTCAAACATATCAAATCTGTTTGTAACAACAAATGCAGTCAGCAAGGCAGCAATCAAAAGGGTTATGCAAAGCTTTAATACGGTCATACCGATTTTTCCCGCCGCGTAGACTACAAGGCCCTCAAATGCGGCGTCAGAGCTGACTAAAAGCGCAATAACCACAGAAAGAACAGGTACTGAAACAAGAATTGCGGCAAAAATCTGAATTACGGATTTACGCTTATCCTTATCTTTACCCACACTGCTCTTAATCGGCACTGCAACATTGAGATAAGGTGATATCGTTGAAACAAAAGTATATTTCAGCAAACCTCGAAAGCTGTCAAAGATTTCACCGTCACACGTTGATACGGCAAAAACGGTATAGCAAATCATTGTTAAAACCGACGCAAGAAAAGCGTTAAAGCCGTTACAACCGTAAAATGTGAACGAAAGCGATGAAATTAGAGTGCCTGCAAGCGCCGACACCGAAAGAATTGAAAAATCGCCGTTATCTCTAAGGTATATTGCAGTTACAATTGCAAGTATCCAAACTGAAAGCGTAAGCCCTAATGATAAGCCTCCGAAAAGTCCGAAGAAAGCTATCAGCCCTGCCGCAAGGATAAACAGTCCCATAAAGACCTTATCCTTCTTTTGAAACGTAATTTCGGTTTTAGGCTTTTTTGGCTCATACTGCGCGTAAATCGGCGGCATGGGCGGTGTTTTCGGAACAAGCGGAACCGTTGCAGGTTGCACTGTTTCAGTTTGCACTGTTTCGGGAGTATTTGCGGTGTTGTTTACCGTACTGTTGTTGGTATCCATAGTTAATCCTCCTTGTATTCGAGAATATCGCCGGGTTGGCAATTCAGCTCTCTGCAAATTGCTTCAAGCGTTGAAAACCTTACGGCTTTTGCCTTCCCAGTTTTTAAAATAGATAAATTCGCCTGAGTGATACCTACCTTTTCAGCAAGCTCACCGGAAGACATTTTATTTTTTGCTAACATCAAATCAAGATTTATTTTAATTGCCAATTTAATTCCTCATATCGTCATATCGTTTTCTTCTTTAATCGTTACCGCTGAATCCATTAAATTTTTCACAACGCGAAGCAGTGTACCCACAATACCCGTTGCAAAACCGATTACCAAAAGCGGAATATAAAATATTCCCGTAATTACCGTTATGAGCATTACAGCATAACAAGAGTGCGAAATCCATTTTAAGTATTTGACATTTGAAACCGTAAAAATTACTTCGTGAATAATATTGAGCAAAAGTCTTATAAGCATATAAAGCGCGCAGGCGGCAAAGGGCGCACATGCGTAAAATGTAGGAATTACAATTTTTATTACAGTATTTGTTTGAGTGTATTCAGAGCCGAGCCCATGATAAATTGTGTAAAACCAATTAAAAAACCAAGGAAATGTAAATAACCAGACTACAAGTAAAATGCTTGACAGCGCACAAATTACAAGTGAAATAATTGCAGAATTTTTAGTTCGTGACATAATAATAGCCTTTCCGACTGCAAAAGTATTTAAAACCACGGTACACCCTTGTTGCAGCCGACAAGGCGTGATTCGGTCCGTGTGATTTTTTCAAACTAAGCCTGCTTAAAATCTTCTTTGTAAGGTCAATATATCACTAAATTTATCGTTTGTCAATAAAAAATTATCGAAAAACAAAAAATATTATAAAAAGGAAAACAAAAAAATACAGCAGGTGTAAATCACCTGCTGTATAAAAAATTCTATTTTTAGGGAATCAATACATTCCGCCGCCTGCCTGAGCCATTGCCGCTGCCGCTGCTGCATCTGCCTGCGGGTCGGGAATATCGGCAACCAAGGATTCGGTTGTAAGAACCATAGCCGCAACCGAAGCCGCATTCTGAAGAGCTGAACGTGTTACCTTTGCAGGGTCAAGGATACCCGCCTTGAACATATCAACATATTCGCCTGTTGCAAAATTGAAGCCGTAGCCAGGCTGATTCTTATTAACAATTTCGTTAACAATTACTGAGCCTTCAAGACCTGCATTCTTTGCGATTTGGCGAACAGGCTCTTCAATAGCCTTAATAACAATGTTAACACCTGTTTTGAAATCAGCATCGTCAGTATCAAGAAGCGTGGTTGCCGCCTTAACTGCACCGAGAAGCGCAACACCGCCGCCTGCAACTGAGCCTTCCTCAACCGCCGCCTTCGTTGCCGCCAACGCATCTTCAATACGGAGCTTCTTTTCTTTCATTTCAGTTTCAGTAGCGGCACCTACGCGGATAACTGCAACGCCGCCTGCAAGCTTTGCAAGACGCTCTTTGAGCTTTTCTGTATCAAATTCAGATGTTGAAGCTTCAATCTGTGCACGGATTTGAGCAACTCTGCCTTTGATTGCGTCGCTGTCACCTGCGCCGTCAACGATAATTGTATTTTCCTTTGAAATTTTAACCTGCTTTGCTTTACCGAGCTGATAAAGCTGAGCATCTTTAAGCTCAAGACCGAGGTCTGAGGTAATAACCTCGCCGCCTGTAAGGATTGCGATGTCCTGAAGCATTTCTTTTCTTCTGTCGCCAAAGCCGGGAGCTTTTACGCAAACGCAAGTGAAGGTGCCGCGGAGCTTGTTAACAAGAATTGTTGAAAGAGCCTCGCCCTCAACATCCTCAGCAATAATAACAAGCTTTTTGCCTGACTGAACGATTTGCTCAAGAAGGGGCAAAATTTCCTGAATATTTGAAATCTTCTTATCGGTTATAAGAATAAGAGCGTCGTCAATTACTGCTTCCATTTTGTCGGTATCGGTTACCATGTAGGGTGAAATGTAACCGCGGTCAAACTGCATACCCTCAACAACATCGCTGTAGGTTTCGCTTGTCTTTGACTCTTCAATGGTAATTACACCGTCAGCAGTAACCTTTTCCATTGCCTCTGCAATAAGGGAACCGATATATTCATCAGCAGCGGAAACAGTTGCAACCTTTGCAATATCCTCACTGCTCTTAACCTTATTTGCATTTTTAAGAACCTCTGCAACAACTGCATCAACGGCAGCCTGCATACCCTTCTTAACAACCATCGGGTTAGCACCTGCGGCAACGTTCTTCATGCCCTCACGAACAAGAGCCTGAGCGAGAAGAGTTGCGGTTGTTGTGCCGTCGCCTGCAACGTCATTAGTCTTTGTAGCAACTTCTTTTACAAGCTGAGCGCCCATGTTTTCAAAAGCATCCTCAAGCTCAATTTCCTTAGCGATTGTTACACCGTCGTTTGTTATGAGCGGTGCGCCGTATTTTCTGTCAAGAACAACGTTTCTGCCTTTGGGGCCTAAAGTAATTTTAACTGTATTGCTGAGTTTATCAATACCTGCCTGCAAAGCCTTGCGAGCTTCTTCACCGTAAATAATCTGTTTAGCCATAGTGCATTTCTCCTTTATTCAACAACGGCCAGAATTTCAGACTGACGAACTACTGTGTATTCAACACTGTCAACCTTAACCTCTGTACCTGCATATTTGCCGGAGATTACCTTATCTCCTACTTTTACGTACATTGTAATTTCTTTACCGTCAACAACTCCGCCGGGGCCTACTGCTACTACCTCAAAAACCTGCGGTTTCTCCTGAGCAGCGGCTGCAAGAACGATTCCGCTCTTTGTTGTTTCTTCCGTTTCGCAGGGTTTAAGAACAACTCTGTCTGCAAGCGGTTTAATAGTCATTTTATATTACCTCCTAAAAGATTGAATATTTATTTAGCACTCTAATGTTTTGAGTGCTAAATATATTGTAGCCATATTTTACCAAAAAATCAAGTACTTTATTAAAAATTCACATATTTTTAATATTATTTAAAAACTATGTAAAATAGTCCTTTAAAATATGTTTTTACATTTCAAAAAAGAGGTGCCTTTCGACACCTCCCGATATTCAAGCAAACTATTGCAAGCCGGAATTATTGTAATCCGAAACTTACAAACAGCGCTCTGTTTACTTTTGACATATCTGTTTGGGACAAATTTCCCATACGCTCACGAAGTCTCTGTTTGTCGAGCGTTCTGACCTGTTCAAGCAGTACAACGGAATCCTTTGAAAGACCGCAGCCGTCACCGTTCACATTTATGTGCGTAGGCAAACGGGTTTTATCCTGTTGGCTCGTTATAGCTGCCGCAATAACAGTCGGGCTGTATTTATTGCCCACATCGTTTTGAACTATCAGTACAGGTCTTACTCCGCCCTGCTCGCTTCCTACAACAGGACTTAAATCAGCGTAATAAATGTCCCCTCTTTTAACATTCATCAGTATCACTCTTCCGTATAGGCGTTTTTTATTCGCCCGATTTTCATATTACTATTTTTGCCGTTTTATTCCGTATTTAAACATTTAAGACAAAATTTAGGGGAGCAATACATAATATTCAATTTTGAGTTTGAAAGTCCCTGTCAGTTATAAGAAAAACTTTCAAAAATAAATTCCTGACCGCCCACAAGCAGTTTTTGAAAATTTTTATTTTCATCCGTATAAAGCACGCACGGCACTTTGTCAACAGAATAAGCGTACTCAAAAAGTCCTGCACCGTCTTTTATGGGGTACGCTCCGCTGACAGCGTTTACGCAATCGTTGAGCGCCCGACATATCATTGAGGTTGGCAGCTTATCGCTTTGAAGATTCAAAGTAAGCGTTTCGCCCGAAAGAGTAAATTCACCGTCCTTGCCGCTGACAGTCAGATTCTCTAAAATTTTTGGAGAGTTGAATGAAAAGTTATATCCGCCCGCAGGGTCATAGCTTACATTGGACGAAATAGTAATTCCGTTAAAATCAGTTGTTATTACAGCATTAAAGCCGCTGAGAACCAGCGGCTCATTTTTTATGTTTTTTACATCTTCTTTCTTTGCACATCCTGCCAAAAACAAAAGGCTCAAACAAATGCAAAGCAGTTTTTTCATAATTACCTCATTCGTATTTTTTTAAAGTAAAAGGCAGTTGCTCCAAAAGCCGTGAAGGAGTATTTCCCATCATTGAATACTTTTCGGAAACAATATCTCCCGCCTCCCCGTGAATGTAAGCGCCTGCTATTGCGGCATCAAAGGGCGATAACCCTTGTGCGCAGAAAGAGCCGATAATGCCTGCAAGAACATCTCCGCTGCCCCCTGTTGCAAGCCCCGGATTGCCCGTTGTGTTTATGTAAATACTTTCATTGCCCGTTTCGCCCACAAGAGTTGAAGAACCTTTGAGTACTAAAACACAATTTTGAGCATTTACAAAATTTTTCACCGCAACACATCTGTCAGCCTGAATTTCGTCAACGGTGCATTTTGCAAGGCGCGACATTTCACCGGGATGCGGAGTTAAAATCACGGTGGATTTTGCCCTGTCTAATATATCTATATTATCTTTAATCGTATTTATTCCGTCCGCGTCAAGAATTACGGGCACGGGTGAATTTTCAATTACATAACGCACTACCTCTTCCGTGTCACTGTCAACACCCATTCCGCACCCGATCACAACGGCGGAACATGATGATAATTCTTTTGCTATTCTCGGTAGTGCTTTTCGGGAAATTCTGCCGTTCTCATTACTCGGAAGAGGAATTAAAAGCTGCTCAACCGTTTTTGCAGACAGCGCGGAATACGCAATATCGGGAAAAGCCGCTTTAACTATTCCCGTACCGCTGTTAACGGCGGCTGATGTTGCCATAAACGCCGCTCCAGGCATTTCGTAGCTTCCGCCGATAAAAAGAACCGTACCGTATGTACCTTTATGGCTATTGTGCTTACGCTTTGGGAACAGTTTTTTAATATCTTCGCTGTTACAGGAAAAAAGCGGAGATGTTGCCACTTCATAGCACACATCCGGTATTCCTATCGGCGCCGTTACCACCTGACCGCAGAAATTGCAGGCAGGTTTCAGCACATGAACGGGTTTAAGGCAGGTTACTGCAACAGTTAAGTCTGCTTTAACGTGCGCTCCGCCGATTTCACCGCTGTCCCCGTAAAGACCTGACGGAATATCAACGCTCACAACGGTTGCTGACGATGAATTTATTCTGTTAAAGACTTTTTCACTTACAGAATCCGCAACGCCCTTAAAGCCTATGCCGAAAACACAGTCAACTATAATCTGCGCATTATGAAAATAATCAATTTTTTCATTATTTTCATCGAAATACACTATGGGCACGCCCGAAGCTCTTATTCGTGAAAGCATTTCAGAGGAGTCTTCGTCTTTCGGCAGCCCTGCGGTTATCATAACGGTAATATTATAGCCGTACTCCAATAGTTTTCGTGCTATAACAAAACCGTCACCGCCGTTCTTGCCTTTTCCGCAAACTATCAGCACATTTCGCCTATTGGTATTTTCAAAGGTTTTGCGTATAACCCTTGCACAGTAAGAGCCTGCATTTTCCATAAGCTGTAAATATGAAATACTGCTTTCATTTGCCTCTTTCTCAACAAGCCTGACGTCATCCACAGTCAAAACTAACATAAACAACACACCCCTCTAAAAATTCTAAAATAATTTTACCATATTTCGCTCAAAATGTCATTCCATAATTTTCAGTATTTCCTGAAATTCAAGTGTAGATTTGAAATCCTCAGGTAAACGGTAATGCTCACACATAAGTTTAGTCATTCGAGTGCACATACTCAAAGGTAGAATTTGTTTTTCCTTCTCATAAAAACGGGCTATTCTTTCCATTATTTCAGGGTGCGAATCTAAATCTTTTGCAAGCCAAGCGGCAATTCTAAGATATTTTATTGCATTTTCCCTGTCACCGATTTCACAGTGAAGATGCCCTAAATGACCGCAGTTATAAATTATATGAATCCTGTTTTTGCTGTACTTGTTTTCCCCGTCAACAATTTGGAAAAGCCCGTTCATATGCTTTATAACGTTTATTTTGTATTGGGCAGAAAAATTATCGTCATAATAACAGTAGCCGATTATTGTGCTTTGGAGTAAATACAGCAGTTCCTCAATTGTCTCTTCGTGACTTTCATACCTTCTTGAATTATCCCTGTTAAAGCACATTGAAAGATACTCTCTTGAGTCACTCATTGCAGGCAAGGTACTGATAATGTCATTTACCTTTTGCAGGTATTTTTCGTCAAATCCTAAGCAGTCAAATTTCATCATAAGATGGTCACAAATTATCCGTTTTGACCATATTCTGATATGATCATCTGTGCAGTTGTTCTGTATTTTTTCATAAATCGACATCATTTCATTTGATGCTTTATCAAATTCAGTATACTCATTTAACAGCTCCATATATCTCACAAGAATACGAAAATCATTAGGGAATTCCTTAACTGCCTGTTGGAATTTCTTAAAGGTTAATTCCCTGTTTTTTGAACATTCTTTGCTGTAAAAATCAAGATATTCATTTATTATCTGCTCATTTTTTGCTTTATCCACACCAAACAAATCGTCTATTGTACAGCCGAAAAAATCTGCAATAACGGGCAGTATTGTAATATCGGGAAAGCTCTCTCCCCGCTCCCACTTGCTGATTGCCTGAAATGACACACCAATTAAATCTGCAAGCTTTTCCTGAGTTAAATCCCTTTTCTTCCGAAGCTTTTTTATATTTTCACCCAAATAAATATTCACTTCATCACCTCATTATTTTCAAAGCTTGTGATTTTATAATATAACATTCCACCAAATATAACAATAACCTATTTGCAGAAATTTTTTCTAACAACGGTTGAATTTAAATAGCAAAAAGTAAGGGAAGGCATAAAGCCCTCCCCCTATAAAGTTAAATATTCATTTTTTATTTAGCCTAAAACGTAAATCGTAACGTTTCTTGAACCCCAGGAGTAGCATTGACTGGTTGAGTTCATATAAAGGTCAACAACAATATCGGATGAAAACGAGCCTGTGTCCGCCGCAATGGCATATCCGTAAACAATGCCGTCGTCCGATACGATATACATTTTCGTTCCGTACGGTATCTTATTAGGGTCAACGGCAACATAGCCCGGCTTTACTTTTTTACCGGTTGAGGTTGTTCCGCCCGGAATGCAATAAGCCGCCGATCTGCCGCTTATTGTGTATTTATAGCTTGTGGGAATGCCGTTTGAGTCCAATGTATATTGAGACGGCATTTGAAGCTCTGAAATGGCTGATGAGTTTTTGATAACAGTTGCATTACCCACTGTTTTAGTTCCGACAGTTGTAATCTGAGGAACAGGAGCAACAATTTCTTTTTCACTCTCAACGGTTGTATTTACAACTTTGCCGTTTACAATTTTTTCTTTGTAAACTACATGCTTTTGTCCGTCAACGCCCTTTTGAGTAACCTTTGTCGTGCCTTTTTCCATTGAGGCTGAATATTCGGTTTTTTTAGTGAAAGAAATTGTTTCTTCCTTTTCGTAGGAATTATACTCAACTCTTAAAACATTTACCGTGAGGCCTTCGGAAATAGGAGTGTCAAGAGATGGCTCAACCTCGTCATTTTCCTTTAAAGTAATGCCTATTTCACTAAGCATCTCGCCTACATTAGCGGCCGCAGAGCTGACAGCCTTGCTTTTGCCGTCATAATTCACGGTTACATTGTAAAGAGAAGCCATTACAATTTCCATTCCGTCATAGCAAATAGCGGTGGAACTTACACTCAAAAAAGTGTCATCGCTGATTTCTATTCCCTGTGAGGAAAGAAATTCGTTTACTCTTCCTGCAAAAAGATATTCGTTTGTGTGTCCGTTTACATCAGTAAACCTGATTTTAGATTCACGGCAAATAATAATTTTGCTCTGTGAACCCGGTACAAAATCGTTTAATATTAACTTGTCGTTTTCTGAAACAGAAATTTCAGCTTCGGAAACAATTGCGTTCGCATCTTTTTTAGATGTTTCAACTCTTGTAACCTCTGAGCCGTCATAGATGTCAACTGTGTACGACTCATTAGCGGCAGCGAATGCAGTTACGGCCCAAGCAATAACAAGTGCCATAATAAGTGCTAAGGAACGGATTAAATAACCGTTTATAGCCTTCGCACGCCCCTTATAATTTTTAATCATCAGTTTGCTCCTTTAATAAGCCGCACCAAACAAATGCAAAAGCCACTTGCGCTATCGCTCCGCCTCCTTTGAAAAGGGGTTTTGCGAATCGCTTAAGGTTCGACCGTTATTCTCGCCAATTGATTCTTATTTTAAATCACAAGGGCAGGACAAAAAAGTCCCTTTACCTTGTAACTTTGCGTATTATACCCACATCTTAAAAAAAAGTCAATTTTTTCGACAATCTCTTTTTGTGCAAATTATATAAAGCCAAATGTTAATTTTTGACTAAATACCCGTAAATTCTTGTTTTTACCACAATATATTGCGGTTTTGTCTTTAAAAACTGTTACAATTTTTGTGAGTTTTTTAAAAAAGTCGCAAAATATTACAAAACGGTTACAAAAACAGTTACAAATTGATACTTTTAAGACTATTTTTGTACACATTTAAGCTTGTATTTTTACAATATTATATGCCATAAATTTCAAAAATATACATTATTTATTATATACTATTATATATAGGAAATTTATTTTTAATTTTTTAGTGGATTTTTCAGTCATTCCCCTGTTATGTTGCATTGGCGACGGGTTTTATTAGAATTGCATAATTGTGAAATATTGAAGATTGATATTATATGTGGTATAATTAGTTCGATAACTGAAATTTTCAGAGGTAATTATTATGTCCAAGGCTCTGATAGGTACAATTGTTTCACTCTTTTTAGCGATTATTTGTTGGGTGGCAGAGTTGGTTACCTATCCATCAAATTTTGAAACCGCTTTAGTATTATCTGCTGTATGTTTTTCAATTCTGTTCATTTGTCTTCTTTGCGTTAGCATTGTTAAGCGAGTTAACAAAAACGTATCTGCCTACCGGATTTTTGCTATAACTGACATTGTTATTGGATTTGGCTCTTTTTTATTTGCTGTTTATGATATAATAACTACTGCTGACAGTGAGTATTTTCCAGGAGTGGACGGCTGGTTACTATTATTTTTTGTTATTCCATCTGTGTTTCTTTTGCTGTTAAGCGATTATGTTATTTACAGGAAAATCAAAAAATAAATCTCGGTTTGTCGGTCTCTTTCAATATTACAGGCAAAAACATCGACAAATTTTAAGACATAAATAAAACCCCGAATCCGTAAAGGTTTCGGGGGTTTCAATACTTTGATAATATAGTAAATTATCGTTTGCTGAACTGCGGTGCACGGCGAGCGCCTTTGAGACCGTATTTCTTTCTTTCCTTCATT
>JAFLUO010000057.1 GCA_022508705.1 Oscillospiraceae bacterium | reverse complement strand
AGACAAATTTTGAGATGGACGAAATTACCATCACGCCTTGTCCGGCTACGCAAGGGTCAAATGTGATGTACCTAAACTTTTGTAGCCGGAAAGGCTATGGTAATTATTATGACAGTATTTGTAAACGCAGACGGGAGCAATCCTTATTTTCCTGAAATAAAAAAGAATTTCGGCTTTGGCTGTATGCGCCTTCCGATGAAGCTTAAAGTAAAGGTTGATTACAAGGAATTTTCAGAAATGATTGACACCTTTATGGCGGCAGGATTTAATTATTTTGATACCGCACACGGTTATGTTGCAACACAAAGCGAAACAAGCATTCGTGACTGTCTTTCAAAGCGTTACCCAAGAGAGTCCTTTATTCTTACGAATAAACTTTCGTCAAATCTTTTTAAAACGGAAGAGGATATTCGCCCGTTTTTTGAAAAGCAGTTAAAATATTGCGGCGTTGATTATTTTGATTTTTATCTTATGCACGCTCAAAGCGCAAAAAACTATCCGCAATATAAAAATGCCAATGCTTATAAAGTGGCGGCAGAGCTTAAAAAAGAGGGTAAAATCCGCCATGTCGGTCTTTCATTCCATGACAAAGCCGATGTACTGGATATGATTCTTACTGAAAATCCTGAGGTTGAGGTTGTTCAGATTCAGTTTAATTACAGAGATTATGACGATGCAGGCGTTCAGGGCCGTGAGTGTCTTGAGGTTTGCCGCAAGCACGGAAAACCAGTTATAGTTATGGAGCCTGTTAAGGGCGGAGCTCTTGTCAATCTTCCAAAGCCCGCCAAAGATGTTTTTGACGCTTTGCAAAGCGATAAAAGCTACGCGTCTTATGCTCTTCGCTATGCCGCAGGGTTTGAGGGTGTTTGCATGGTAATTTCAGGTATGAGTAATATGGAGCAAATGAAGGACAACCTTTCGTTTATGACAAACTTTGAACCGTTAAACGAAAAGGAAGCGGAAGCCGTAAACAAGGTTTGCGCCGTTCTTAAAAACAGTGATATTATTCAGTGTACCGCATGCCGCTACTGCACAGCAGGTTGCCCGAAGAATATAAATATTCCCGAGCTGTTCGCTTGCCTTAACGCTAAGAAGCAGGATAAAGGTCTTATTAAATGGAATTCACGTCAGTATTATAATGCTCATGTTAAAAATTCCGGAAAAGCGAAGGATTGCATCGGATGCGGAAAGTGCGAAACGATTTGCCCGCAACAGTTGCCCATACGCGATTTACTTAAAGATGTATCCAAGGAATTTGACAGAATAATATGAAAAAGAAAAATTCGCAAAGCACAAAGAAGAAAATAGTATCAGCCGCATGGAAGCTGTTTTACGAGCAGGGGTATAACGGCACGACGATTGATGACATTGTGTCGGAATCAGGCACATCTAAAGGTTCGTTTTATCATTATTTCTCAAGCAAAGACGATTTGCTGTCCTCTCTTGCCTATCTTTTTGACGAAAAGTATGAGGAGCTTGAGGAAATAATGACCGAAGATATGTCCTGCATAGAAAAAATGCTTTTTCTTAACAAAGAGCTTTTCAGAATGATTGATGACAGTATTTCCATTGACCTTTTAAAGCAGCTTTTATCTTCACAGCTCATTACCAAAAATGAAAAAAGCCTGCTTGACCACAACAGAACATATTATAAGCTTTTACGCTCAATTGTAATAGCAGGGCAAAAAAACGGTGAAATTTCCGACAGAAACTCTGCAAACGATATTGTAAAGGCATATGCGCTCTATGAACGGGCAATGCTTTACGATTGGTGTCTTTGCAACGGCGAATATTCACTTTCTGATTACAGTTCAAAGATGTTGCCATTATTTTTGAACGGATATTTAAGGTAAAATAAAAAAATATTTTTATACTGTTTTTTAGTCTATACCTTGTTCTATATAACAAGCCTTAATTTTCAATGTATTTTTGAAATTATGGCTTGTTTTTTATTAAAATCAGTCTATACTTTGTTCTCTATTCCATTCTTGAAAAAAGTATGGTAAAATAGGCGCAATCGCTTATTTTGAATGATTTTTATCATTTTTGAAGGAGAATGAATATGACAGCATCAAGTATTGTAATTCTCATTGCCATTGTGCTTTACATGGTAATGATGATAAGCATCGGTATTGCCGTTGCTGACAAAAACAAAACATCAGGTGACTTTTTTCTCGGCGGAAGAAAATTAGGACCTTTCGTTACCGCCATGAGCGCAGAGGCGTCAGACATGAGTGGTTGGCTCTTAATGGGTCTTCCCGCAGTTGCCTTAATGGGCGGACTTGCCGAGGCTTCATGGACTGCTATCGGTCTTGCAATCGGTACATACATAAACTGGCTTATCGTTGCAAAAAGGCTTCGTGTTTACAGCCATAAGATTGACGCATTCACGCTTCCCGATTTCTTTGCAAAGCGTTTCGGCGATAAATCGAAAATCCTTACTACCGTTGCGGCTGTATTTATTATAGTATTCTTTATCCCCTATACCGCTTCGGGATTTTCAGCATGCGGCAAGCTTTTCTCCGCGCTGTTCGGAATGGATTACATAACGGCAATGATTATCAGTGCGATAGTTATTATTCTTTACTGTGCTCTCGGCGGATTCCTTGCCGCATCAACAACAGACTTTATCCAGAGTATTATTATGACGATAGCTCTTTTCGTGGTTATCGGGTTCGGTGAGGGTGCCGCAAAAGGATTCGGCACTGTTTTCGCTAACGTTCAAAATCTTTCAGGTTATCTCGATGTGTTCAAGGGCTTTGACGTGGCAACAGGCACCACAGGCAGTTACGGCGCATTGCCAGTTGCCTCAACCCTTGCATGGGGCCTCGGTTATTTCGGTATGCCCCACGTGCTTCTCAGATTTATGGCTATTGAGGATAAAAACAAGTTAAAAACCTCACGCCGTGTTGCTTCAATTTGGGTTACAATTTCAATGGCAGTTGCAATAATTATCGGCATTATCGGCTATTCGCTTATGAAATCGGGCATTATTCCCACATATGCAAACGGCTCTGCCGCTGAAACGATTATTGTTGATATTGCAAAGGTTATTGCGAATTACGGTTACGTTCCCGCTTTTGTAGGCGGTCTTATTCTTGCAGGTATTCTTGCCTCAACAATGTCCACCGCTGACTCACAGCTTCTTGCCGCCGCCTCTGCCGTTTCGCAGAATTTGGTTCAGGAAACCTTCGGCATTAAGCTTTCTCAGAAAAAATCCATGCTCCTTGCAAGACTTTCCGTTGTTGTTATTTCAATTATTGCCGTATTCCTGGCACGCAACCCTGACAGCTCTGTTTTCCGCATAGTTTCATTTGCGTGGGCAGGCTTCGGCGCCGCATTCGGTCCTGTTGTTCTTGCGGCGCTTTTCTGGAAGCGCGCAAACAAATGGGGCGCTATTGCGGGCATGGTTGCAGGCGGTGTGACCGTATTCGTTTGGAAATTCGTTGTCCGTGTTCAGTTTGCGGATACAATTCTTAATATTTATGAATTGCTTCCTGCATTTATTGTCGGTCTTATTGCTATTGTAGTTGTAAGCCTTCTGACAAAAGCGCCTGACAAGGAAATTGAAGATACCTTTGAAGCTGTTAAGGTTGAGACAAAAGCATAAAATAATTATAATAAGATAAAATTTTAAGAGCGTCGCAATTTGCGGCGCTCTTTTCTTTTGTTTTATTTATTTAATATATTTTTATATAGGATAATGCTCTTTATTAAACCGCTGACAAAGAGTAATGTTGACGAAATAATTACCGTTATAAAAACATCGGGAACAAAAGCTTTTGCTACCCATAGCGGTGTTGCAAAGAATATCGGAACAAGCATCAATATGAAAATCGGCAAAATCAAATGAAATGCTATGAGAAGCAGTACCGTTAAAAGTCTTTTACGGCGGTTAATGATTTTTATATATTTAGGAATCAAACATATTGATAAAACTGCTACGGTTAATACAACGAGCATAATCAGGTCAATTCGTATATGGCTCAATACATACTCATTGCCCGTAATTTCATTAGGTGAGCTTCCCAAAAGCATGAGAACAACGCCCCAGCCCAAACTATCCATCATTTCATTTGTAACAAAATAATCATTCACGTTTGCTGTAACTGCGATTGCAATGTCGCTTTCAGGAAGAACGAAAATGCAGGAAGTTCCTGTTTCAATCAAGCCGGAATGGCGCAATACAGGCTCGGAAAGAGGCTCTTTTACGGTGGTCCAGCCGTATCCGTACCAATAGGGAACATCATCGTACACATAGACCGTGTCGCCGTAAAACATTGTATCTATGCTCTGTTTAGATATAATGCCCTGTCCGCCGTTTAAATACATTTGCAAATATTTTCCCAAATCGTTTGCGGAAGAGGAAATATAACCTGCCGATACGGTTATCCAGTCGTTTTTAGATGAAGGATATTTATGCTTGCTTTTGATATGAAATCCCCAATAATTCGTATATCCGTCAATCAAGCCATTTTTGATGCTTTTGTCAAGCGTTGCGGCCGTATTTGAAAGTTGAAGAGGTTCAAAAAGGTTTTCAGTTATATAATCGTTGTATGATTTACCGCTGACCGTTTCAATGATTTCACCAAGCAAGGAATAATTTACATTGGCATAGTTATGAGTTCCCTGTTGATTTATAATCTTGTAATTTTTAATCGTTTGATGCTCGCCTAATCCGCTTGTATGATTTAATAATTGTCGCACTGTGATTTTATCGCCGTCGGTTGCAGTCGGAAGATACGTTGATATATTGGCATTCAAATCTATTTTTCCCTGCTCAGCTAACTGCATAATACAAACAGCAGTAAACGATTTACTGACCGAGCCAAGCAGAAACAGTGTATCACAGTTTTCACAGTTCCCGTAACTTTGAGAGAATAACACTTTGTCTTTATCCACAATAGTTACAGACAGGGACGGGATATGCGCATTTTTTACGCCAGACTGCAAGTAAGCATCTATATCGCTGTAAATATCTGCCTCTGTTGCAGGTGCAGTTTCGGCGTACACGGGTTGGGTGCAACAAATATTAAATAAACATGCAATAGATAAACATACAATACACGCCAATAAAATTTTTCTGTTGATAATCAATTCTTTCTCCTCACTTTATAAAGCGAAATTGATTTTATAAAATTCCAAGCAAAGATTATTTTGCAAATTAAAAGGACAGACAGGCTTAAAAGCCTCATCTGCCCTTGCTTTTAAAGTTATGGGTAGAGTGAGCAAACTATGATAAATCTTTTCCCTCAAGGCTTTTATGGCAACAATTCTGTTCAATTTTGACTCAACTCATCTATGTATTTTTGAATTCTTTCTGTTGCCAGTTCTTCTTTATTCATTGAGAGCAGTTCTTCTCTGCTTACCCACTTATAATCTACGGTTTCACCTTTTTGAAGTGAAATTTCATCTTTATTCCAGTCTGTAACACATAAAAACTCTATGTAAATAGAATGCGTTCTGTCGCTTACCTCTCTTCCGACTTCGACAAGGTCAGTAGAAATAATCCCCGTTTCCTCTTTTAATTCTCTGATTGCGCATTGAAGAGGATTTTCCCCCGCTAATGCACTTCCTCCCGCTGTTGCTTCCCACATACCTCCAAAATGCTTTTGGGGGTCTCTTTTCATCAGCAAAAATGTTCCGTCCGTATGCTTTACTAAAATATCACACACTAAATGAAACATATCCTTTGGAATACTTTCACCTCTTACAAGCGTTACATTTTCAATTTTAACAAAAGATGAATTATAAGCATCCCATGATTCCATTTTTTTATTTTCCTTTTTTAATCTTCCGATATTTTAGTTTATATTATGCTAAAACTGCTTCTGCAATTTTCTCCATACTGTTTTCGGCAACGTCTGCGGCATTGAGCAATACAAACTTCGTTGATTTAATTGCTATTTTTCCAAGCCCGCCAAGGAAATTATCAATTGCCGCCTTAGTTTCACTATCAACCTCGGCACATACTTTTTTAAAGCCTTTAACGGTACTCAATAAATTGCGGGGAATATTTATAAGATTTTCTTGACCCATGCCCGCTATCAAATCGCCGAACCATTTGTCAATAAGCTCTCCTTGGTCATCGGTAACGCGGTATATCATCTGTTTCAAAAATTCATCGGTTATTTTAGCAAGCTTTGAAATGTCGTCTCTGAATAAAATTTCCGTACCTTTCGTTCTCCACAAAGAAAGATCATGCTGAATAAAGCCGAGAAAATGCTTGCATTTAACAGCTTTAAAATCGTTATCATGAACTAAAAGCATACCTATAAACGAGTTTGACGGAACAAAATGGCGGTAATTAGGTAGAACTTCTTTGTATTCAGGACATCTCATTAAATCGTCGGTTACAAAGCCGGGGCCGTCGTTATTATAAATTCTCGCTATTCGTTTTCTTGTCTCCTCAGAGCATTTAACCGCGCTGTAAATGGCAAGATTTCCGCCTTTTGAATGGCCGCAAATGATTATATCTCCGTCATATTTTTGGGCAACTTTTTCAATGTATTCCACCGCCAAATCGTGGGACGGTATTCCCTTTCTTGTATAAAGGGACATATCCTCTTTCCAACCGATAAGTGAATCGTCTGTACCGCGGAAAACCACAACGGCAGTGCCGTCAGGCAAAAGGAATGTCATTGCGCCGAATTGCAGGGGCGGTTCAATGTCAAATGCGCATTTGCAGCCAACAACCTTCATTGAAGCAAACCGCTCTGTTTGTGCCATTGCCATCATTTTAACGCTTATCTTCTTCATAAGAACAAGACCGGGCGCAACATGACGGCCGCCGTTGTACTCGAACAATCTTTGGCACGCTTCTGCAAAGGGAACGGGCTCTTCATTAAAGCTCGATGAAATAACCTTTTCAAAGGGCATATAGAGAATTTCGCAAAGGGCGATATTGTCTATATCGTTGAAGGCAAGCTCCTCAAAACTGCTGTTACCGTACTTTTTAATATAATTCATTGATGTTGCCACAAAAACACTCCCTTATATATTCTTATTCATAATTATCTTTTAAACGGGAATCTGCTCTGTATTTGCGTCTTTTTTCTTTAAACTGTCAAGCCAAGTTATTATATCGTTATAAACTTCTTTTCGGTTTGTTTCGTTAAGTATTTCATGACGGGCGCCATCATAAAGCTTTAACGTAACATATTTGTGCCCCGTCTTTTTCAAGGTCTTATAAACCTCTTCTACGCCTTTGGAGTAATCGCCTATGGGATCCATTGAACCCGACATCAGAAGAATAGGCATACTTAAGGGCACGGAGTTATACCAACGCTTTGTTGAAACGGTTTTGAGCGTCATAAAGAGAGCTTTCATTCCGCTTACCGTGTATGTGTAACCGCAAAGGTCGTCGGCAATAAATTTGTCAACCTCTTTTGTGTCCCTCGATACCCAATCGTATTCCGTTCTTTTTTCTGTTTTTCGGTTATATGTACCAAAGGCAATAGTATCAAGAAGCTCTGAACGGTAATACGGCCCGTTTTGCTTAATCAGCGTATTAGCAAGCTGAATTCCGACTCCTAAAGCAGGGTTTTCACCGCTCGTTCCCGTGTAAATTACGCCGTCAAGCAAATAACCGTATTTATTGGTATATTTTCGGGCAATGAGAGAACCCATTCCGTGACCAAGCAAATACACGGGTAAATCATTATATTCACTTTTAATAATATCCGTGAGGGTTTTAAGGTCTTCAACGAAGGTTTCCTCGCCGTTGTCACCGAAAAAGCCAAGCATATCCTTGTCCGTCACAGAGGAGCCGTGCCCTATGTGGTCACTTACAAAAACGGCATATCCGTTTTTACAAAGCTCCAACGCAAAACCTGCATATCTGTTTGAATATTCCGCCATTCCGTGGGAAATCTGAACTACACCTTTAATTTGACCGTAGTCAATAGGTGCGGCGCTTTGAGCATAAATATCACAAAGTCCCGACGCTGACGGAAACGTATATTCTTTTGTAAGGAACTCCAAAATTATCACTCCTGCAAGTGAATTTATTGCATTGCATTCTTAAAATGCAATTCTTTCATACCCTCAACCTCGTCGCAAATGGCTTTGAGCTTGCAAACGTTGCAGTCTAAATTCAAATCTCTTATTACATGGTCAAGAGCCTCGGTAATTTCACTGCTTTTCTCGGCTATTGCTTTGAGAGACGAAAAATTCACTGTTTTATCCGTAATAAAAAACACCTTGACTGCTTTTACTGCGGAATTTTCTTTGTATTTTGAAATAAGCAGATTTCCGACGGCTTCAAATGAAATTTTATCTTTAATCGCTTTTTTTGAAACACGGACATTTTCCTGACTGCTCAGGGAATTTGTGCGAACCATATACCCTTTGGGAAAATAATGGTACTTAATGTACTCAACTTTCCGCACCGTATCATGCGCGCTCTGCTCGTCCTGAATATCGTCAAGCTCTACAAGGCTTACACGGGCAAAAGAAACGTTTCCTTTGATTTTCCTTAAATCGTCACCAATGACAATTACCTCATCAGCGCCGATTTTTTTAGACGTAAAAAGCTCAAAGCCCGTGCCTTGCAGTTCGTATGCCGATTCTTTTTGCATTACGATTTCATTTCTGCCGACATCTTCCCACATATTGTCGGAAAAAGGGAAAACTACTTTTTCTTTGCTTTGAATTTCAGCTTCAAATTCGCTTATTTGCTTATCAAAGAACTTCATTAAAGCTTTCTGTCCTTTTCAAGATTGTCATAATGCTTTCCGAGTTTATCGTATATAAAGCGGACAAGCTTCATATCGAGATTGAAAAAATAAATAATAAACGTAATTGCAAACAGGCACAAAAGCACTATTGCAATAATAATCAAAGCTTTAATCATTTTGAAAGTCCTTTCTGCCTTGCGTATTCAGCAGCGCCCAGCGCTCCCATAAGCTGTGGGTCAATGGCAAGGTCTACAACTTTTATTTTAAGAACCTTTTCTATAGCCTTTTTAAGTCCGTCATTTTTTGCGCAGCCGCCCGTAAGTGTAATAGCGTCTGTTGCGCCTGCTTTTTTAGCCATAACGAAGCAGCGCTTTGCAACTGATAGCTGAATACCTGCCGCAATTTCATCCATGGGCTTACCCTCGCCGACAAGTGATATAACTTCACTTTCTGCGAAAACAGTACACTGCGCTGTAATCGGGATTGTATTTTTAGCGTTAAGAGACAGTTTGCAGAATTCGGGAAGAGTCATTTCAAAAGCATTTGCCATAGCTTCAAAGAATCTGCCTGTACCTGCGGCACATTTATCGTTCATTGCAAAATTCTTAACCGTGCCGTCTTTATCAATAGCAATGCCCTTAACGTCCTGACCGCCGATGTCGATAATCGCCTTAACCTCAGGATTTGTAACGTGTACGCCCATTGCATGACAGCTTATTTCGGAAATATTCTCATCAGCAAAGGGAACTTTGTTTCTGCCGTAGCCCGTACCGATAAGATAACTTAAATTTTCTGCTGAATTTAAATATGCAACCTTGTCTATTGCCTCACCGAGTGCAAGTTCTGCGCTTTTAACAGGATTTATTTTACTTCTTACTGTTGCATCTGCAACAATTTTGCCGTTTTCATCAAGAATTACACACTTTGCATAGGTTGAACCTACATCGCATCCACCAAAATATTTCATCGTTAATTTCTCCTTTTCCCTTTACCAAGACATTGTATCGTCAAAATCAACAAGCGTCGGGTCAACGGGTTCTTCGCCCAAAACTGTTGTCATATACTTGTTGATTTGCTCACGCATATCTCTTCTTGAAACAGTTCTCGGGTCCATAAGATCCTGATCCACCCAAATGAATTTAATGTTTCTTTCTCTTGCCTGATCGTCAAATATACCGTTAAGTCCGTCCATACCCTTGCAGGAAATCTGATTGTACATTATGACCATATCGGCATTAAACTCATCGACAATTCTCCAAAGCTCGTCAACAACGTTTTGATAACCGCCTTTTGTATGCTTTCTCATTGTTGTTCTCTGAAGAGTTTTTGCGTATGTAGCAAGGGCTTTTTCTTCGTCAGTTGTATCGTACTTTATGTAGGAAATCATGGTTTCCATATCCATTACGACATTGACACCCCAGCAGTTTTCAAGCCAGTTTGCAAGGCTTGTGTAATAGTTTGCGGGGCAAGACCAAACAATAGCTCTGTGGCGCATTTCCTTTGAAACCTTTTCTTTCCTTTGGTAGCCCTTCATCATAAGCTTATTAACCTTTTTATCGGTTTTAGGATAAAGCTTATTCATACCGCCTGAAATATGGAAATAGAAAAGTCTGTAAAGCCAGAAGGTTGCGCCTGTTAACTGCGGATAATCTGTTTTGTTTATATCCCACTTCTGCATTTCGTAATCAAGCTGAAGATTATACCTTTCCATTGCTTTTGAAAAGGCATCCCAGTTAAATTTAACTCCTGTCTGTTCTTCAATGAATTTAATAGCAGATTTAACCTCAGCAACGGCGTATTCCTGAACATCCTCACCGTTATAGCGAAGGGGAACATTTATGGGGTGAGTGGGTATATCAAAACGTCTGTCAATAAAACTTGCGTTGATAACCGAGCCGTCACAAGGCATGTTGCAGGTAAGAGCACATTTGCCGAAAAGCGGATAGTCGTCGTTTATGGCGACGCCTGCCTCAGCCGACGGGAGCGGACAAACATCGGCAGGAACGCCGTAGCCCTCGGTAATATCAAGATAGTGAGGAGTTATTTGCTGGTCAACCATTGACGTTAAGAAAATCGGAATAGTTGAAAGGTGAACATCATGAAGACCGGGGAATCCTGCTGTCAGCTCAGAGGAGAAAATCTCATCAACAAGAACGGTTTTATCATTCATTTTTGATTTTTTATGGAAATGCTTATCGTTTGAAAGAAGGTAACGAATCATATCCGTTGTGGGCTTTACAAGCCCGTTAAAGTGAAGGTGTGCTATGCGAAGATGAGTTCCGCGAAGCCCTTCGGTATGTCTGTCAACCCAAGCGGGAGCTGAAAGATAAGATGCCATCCAGCGGTAATTCCAAAGCCCCTTAACTGTTGAAACGGGTGCTTTTAATGCCATAACAATAATGTTTTTCCAAGTAATTAGCCAGCGGTAATAATCGTACATAGTGTCGCGAAGTCCTCGCCATTCACGGTGCTTTAAAATACCTGTTTTATCTTTATGGAGATTGCCTAAATTTTTAGGCTGATTAACCCAAAATCCCATTATTTCTCCTCCTTTTCCTTTTGAATTTTTTTGATTTCAAGACTTTCTACAAAAGCCTGAACTCTTGTGCGAAGCTGACCTGAAGCGCTGGCGGTGTATTGCCTGTCAACCGTTACAGACGGGATACCGTATTCATTTGTCATAATGTGAGAAGCAAGGGCTCTTTCATAGCCCCAATATTCACAGAATTTAAGCTGCTCGTATATTACGCCGTCAGCGTGGTAATCGTTTACTAATTGTTTTACATATTCTTTTCTGCCGCGAACCTTATCCTGATTCATATATCTCGGGCATTGGCAGGTTTTCATATAATGAATAATTATCTGCTCAAGTACGTTGTGCTCATCTGTAAGTTTAATTTCTTC
>JAFLUO010000056.1 GCA_022508705.1 Oscillospiraceae bacterium | reverse complement strand
ACAATAGACGAGTGCTACGCTTACTTTGAGGATATCTGCACTATTAAGGAAATACGCGATATGGCACAGCGCCTTGATACTGCAATTCTTCTTAAAAAGGGTATGAGCTATCAAAAAATCAGCGAAACGCTGGACATTAGCACCGCAACCATAGGAAAAGTGAGCAAATGTTTAAACTACGGCAGCGGCGGGTATGAAACCGCTATTAAAAAATTAGAAGAAGAGAGCAAAAACAAATGAAATCATCACAGCTACTCCCAAGTGAAAATTTAATATTTTTGCTTCGCGAGCTTTATGATAAATACGGTTATTCCCGTTACAAAATGAATAAATTTGAGGAATATGACCTTTACGCAAAAAATAAGGATTTTCTCATTTCCGACGGGGTTATTACATTTACCGACACTAACGGTAAGCTTATGGCATTAAAGCCCGACGTTACTCTTTCAATAGTTAAGAATACGAAAGATGCAGGAAATACGGTTCAAAAGCTTTATTATAATGAAAATGTTTACCGTGTTTCAAAAGGAACACATTCCTTTAAGGAAATTACACAGGTGGGTCTTGAGGCAATAGGCAATATTGACGAATACTGCATTTTTGAGGTTATTTCTTTGGCGGTAAAAAGCCTTGTCTGTGCAGAAAAAAACTGCATTATGGAAATATCTCATTTAGGACTGCTTTCTGATATTATCAATTATGTGGGCGTGCCTAAAGGGGAAATAAAAAAAATAATTCACTTTATCGGTGAGAAAAATGTTCATGAGCTTCTCGCATTTTGCGACTCTCTCGGAATTGAGAAAGAAAAAGCAGAATTTTTGGCAAACACGGCTAAAATTTACGGCACACCGAGCGAAGTTTTGCCATGGATACGGGAAAACCTTAAAGATATTGCCGATGAAAAGAATATAGAAATATTTGAAAATGTAATGACTGCTTTGAGCCGTGAAGAAAACGGCGACGTTATTCGTATAGATTTTTCTGTTGTTGACGATTTGCGGTATTATAACGGCTTTGTGTTTAAGGGATTTGCCGAGGGCGTTCCCACAAGTGTACTTTCAGGCGGTCAGTATGACGCTTTGATGAAAAATATGAAAAGGCAGTCGGGGGCTATCGGCTTTGCGGTCTATCTTGACAGCTTTGAAAATACGGTGTCTTCTGAATATGACGTTGATGTTCTTTTTGTTTATTCGGAAAATGCGGATATTTCAATGCTCAAAAGTAAGGCAGATGAAATAATCGCAAAGGGCGAAAGTGTTTTAATGCAAGCAGAGAAACCTGACGGTATTAAATATAAAAGACTTGTAACCATGAAAGACGGAGAGGTGATTTGCATTGAAGACAATGCTTAATGTAGCTCTTCCGAAAGGCAGACTCGGCGAAAAAGTTTATTCAATGTTTCGGCAAGCAGGTTACCCTTGCCCGTCAATTGAAGAGAATAACAGAAAGCTTATTTTTGAAAACGAGGAAATTGGAGTTCGCTACTTTTGGGTAAAGCCGTCAGACGTTGCAATTTATGTTGAGCGGGGAGCGGCGGACATTGGCGTTGCAGGCAAGGACATTTTACTTGAATATGAGCCGGATATTTACGAGCTTTTAGACCTTAAAATCGGCAAATGCAAAATGGCGGTTGCCGCAAAGAAGGATTTCCGTGACGACAAAGGCAAAACGCTTAAAGTAGCAACTAAATTTTCAAATATAGCAGGAAATTTTTATCGCTCAAAGGGCAGAGATATTGATATTATCCACCTGAACGGCTCAATAGAAATTGCTCCTATTTTAGGGCTTTCAGATGTAATAGTAGATATTGTTGAAACGGGGACTACTCTTAAAGAAAATGACCTTACAGTGTTTGATACGGTAGTACCCATAAGCGCAAGACTTATTTCAAACAAGGCAAGCTATAAATTCAAGAGCAGTGAAATAGATAAGCTCACTCAAAAACTTGCAGAACAGACGGAGGGACAGTTATGATTAAAATAATGAAATACAGCGAGCTTTCAAATGACGAAATCTTTGACCGTGTTGTTCCAACCGTTAATGTAACCGATATTGTTGCAGAAATTATAGAAAACGTAAAAGCAAACGGGGACAAAGCGCTTTTTGAATACTGCAAAAAATTTGATAAGGCAGAGCTTTCATCTTTACTTGTAACCGAAGAAGAAATAAGCGAGGCATTGAGTGTAGTTGAGCCTAAATTTATTGAAATACTCGAAAGAGCCGCAAAGAATATCCGCAAATTTCACGAAAAACAGGTTAGAAACAGCTTTATTATAAATGACGAAGACGGCATTGTAATCGGGCAGAAAGTAATTCCCGTTGACAGAGCAGGACTTTATGTTCCCGGCGGTACGGCGGCTTACCCGTCAACGGTTTTAATGGATTCTATCCCTGCCAAAATTGCAGGCTGTAAAGAGGTTGTTATCGTAACACCGCCCGGGGCAGACGGAAAAGTTAACCCCGTAATTTTGGCGGCGGCAAAAATTGCAGGTGTAGATAAAATTTTCAAAGTAGGCGGCGCGCAAGCGGTTGCCGCTCTGGCTTTCGGCACTCAGTCCGTTCCTAAAGTTGATAAAATAGTAGGTCCCGGCAACGCATTTGTTGCAGAGGCTAAAAAGCAGGTTTTCGGCGTGGTTTCCATTGATATGATAGCAGGCCCGAGCGAGATTTTAATTGTTGCTGACGCTAAGAATAACCCTGCTCACTTAGCGGCAGATCTTCTTTCCCAAGCCGAGCATGACAAAATGGCAAGCGCCGTTCTAGTTACCAATTCCGAAGAGCTTGCAAAAAATGTTGCCGATGAAATTGAAAATCAGATTCCGCTTCTTGAGAGAAGTGAAATTGCAAGAGCGTCAATAGATGCAAACGGAAAGATTATTATTGCCGAGAACCTTGAAACAGTATTTGAGATTGCCAATGAAATTGCGCCCGAGCATTTGGAGTTGTGCGTTGAAAATCCCTTTGACTGTCTTGATAAAATCCGTCACGCAGGCTCAATTTTCATGGGCAAAAATTGCCCTGAAGCATTAGGCGACTATTTTGCAGGGCCTAACCACACTTTACCCACGGGCGGCACAGCAAAATTTTCAAGTCCGCTTTCCGTTGACGATTTTGTTAAGAAAACACAGTACACTTATTATACAAAGGATGCTCTGAAAAAAGTTGCAAAAGACGTAGCTTTCTTTGCACAGCAGGAGGGGCTTACCGCTCACGCAAAAAGTGCGTTAATTCGCACTGAGGAGGAAAAGTAATGAGCCGTTTTTTCAGCGGAAAATATAAATCTCTTGTGCCATACGTTCCGGGTGAACAGCCCAAAGAGATGAAATATATAAAACTGAATACTAACGAGTCACCTTTTCCGCCGTCTCCAAAGGCTTTGGAATTCGCCCAAAGAGAGGCAGAGCATTTAGAACTTTATTCTGATCCTGAGTGCCGTGATCTTGTAAAAACTGCTTCAAAGCATTTCGGCATTTCAGAAAATGAAATTCTTTTTACAAACGGGAGCGACGAAATATTAAATTTTGCTTTTATGGCATTTTGCGACGACGAGCACCCTGCGGTTTTTCCCGATATTACTTACGGCTTTTATCCTGTTTTTGCGGAGCTTAATAATGTGCCTTATGAGGAAATACCTTTAAAAGATGATTTTGGGATAGACGTTGACGCCTTTTGCGGAGTAAATAAAACCGTGTTTATTGCTAATCCAAATGCGCCTACGGGAATAGCTCTTCCCCTTGACCGTATTGAGAAAATTATTAAAAGCAATCCGGATAATATTATCGTTATTGATGAAGCGTACGTTGATTTCGGAACGGAAAGTGCAGTAAATCTCATTCACAAATATGACAACTTGCTTGTAACGCAGACGTTTTCAAAATCACGCTCAATGGCAGGCGCGCGCTTAGGCTTTGGAATTGCCAATGAAAATCTTATAAGAGATTTGAATACTGTAAAGTATTCAACAAATCCGTACAACGTAAACCGAATGACTATGGCGGCAGGCGTGGGCGCACTGCTTGACAGCGAATATTTTGAAAAAAACTGCAAAGAAATTATTAAAGTCCGTGAATATACGGCAGAAAAGCTTAAAAAAATGGGCTTTACACTCACCGACTCAAAGGCAAATTTCCTTTTTACATCGTCAAAAGATATAGACGGAAAAACTCTTTACTTAAAGCTTAAAGAAAAAGGTATTCTTGTCCGCCACTTTGACAAAGAAAGACTGAAAGAGTATAACAGAATAACAATAGGCACAAGTGAGCAAATGGATATACTGATTAGTGCCATAAATGAAATTACGGAGGTGTCTTTATGAGAACTTCGGGAATAGACCGAAACACAGCAGAAACTAAAATTAAACTCTCCTTGAACCTTGACGGAACAGGTAAAAGTACAATAAATTCAGGATGCGGATTTCTTGACCATATGCTGACTCTTTTCGCAAAGCACGGCAGATTTGACCTTGCAGTAGAGTGTCTTGGCGATACTAATGTTGATTATCACCACACGGTTGAGGATATTGGCATAGTGCTTGGCACGGCATTTAAAGAGGCCCTCGGCGATAAAAAGGGAATTGAGCGTTACGGCGATATTATTTTGCCCATGGACGAAGCTTTAATTGTCACCGCCGTTGACCTTTCTGGCAGGGCGTACTTAGGTTACGACTTAGATATTCCCACAGAAAAAGTCGGCGATTTTGACACGGAGCTGGTAAAAGAGTTTTGGCTCGGATTTGTGCGTACGGCAGAATGCACATTACATATAAAACAGCTTGCAGGCGGCAATTCGCACCATATAATTGAAGGCGCATTTAAAAGTGCGGCACGCTCAGTTTCAAAAGCTGTGGCAATAAATCTGGATTTTGCTGACGAAATTCCGTCAACTAAAGGAGTTCTTTAATGATAGCAATTGTAGATTACGGAGTAGGTAATCTTTTTTCACTGAAAAGTTCATTTTCTGCAATAGGTGCAGAGGCAGTAGTGACAAGCGACAAAGCAGTAATAGAAAATGCAGACCAAATTATTCTCCCGGGTGTTGGCGCATTCGGCGATGCATCAAAAAAACTCTATGACTCAGGTCTTGGAGAAATTTTGATAAACGAAGCGAACGCAGATAAACCAATTATGGGAATTTGTCTTGGCATGCAGCTTCTTTTTGATAAGAGCTTTGAATACGGAGAACATAAGGGCTTAGGGCTTATTCACGGAAATATAAAACCCATTGCTGATGTTATTCCTGAAAGTTTTAAAATACCGCATATTGGTTGGAATGCGCTGAATTTTAAAAAAGACAGTCCTATCAATAAATATATAAATAGCGGCGATTTTGTTTATTTTGTTCACTCGTTTTATGCTACGGATTGTGATGAATTCACTGTGGCGACCGCCGAATACGGCGCACCGCTTACTGCAACCGTTCAAAATAAAAATGTGTTCGGTTGTCAGTTCCATCCTGAGAAAAGCGGTGAAACGGGGCTTAAAATTCTTCGTGCATTTACTGAAATAAGGGGGGCAGACTGATGCTTATTTACCCTGCAATAGATTTATTTAAGTGTAAAGCAGTTCGACTTTACAGAGGCGATTACAATAAAATGACGGTTTACAGCGATAATCCGCCTGAAATTGCAGAGGATTTCAAAAAATGCGGAGCAACTCACATTCACATTGTGGATTTAGAGGGTGCAAAAAACGGCACTACACCGAATTTTGACACAGTAATAGAGATTAAAAGACGAAGCGGGCTTTTTTGCGAGGTCGGCGGCGGCATCCGTGATATGGATACAGTAGACAGATATATAACAGCGGGTATTGACCGAGTAATTTTAGGCACGGCGGCAGTTACAAACGAAAACTTTGTAAAAGAGGCAGTTGCAAAATACGGCGGCAAAATCGCAGTTGGCATTGACATTAAAGACGGCTTTGCGGCCATTAAAGGCTGGACTGAAAAAAGTGAGCTTACTGCATTTGAATTTTGCGAAAAAATGCAGAGCGTTGGAGTTGAAACTCTAATTTGTACCGATATTTCAAAAGACGGTGCAATGAAAGGCACAAATCACGCTCTTTACAGTGAACTTATGGATAGATTTAATATGCAAATTATTGCTTCGGGCGGTGTATCTTCACTTGAGGACGTTAAAAGACTTGCAGAAAAGAAACTTTACGGAGCAATCATAGGAAAAGCATATTATACGAAAGATATAGATTTAAAACAGGCTGTCGAGGTAGCAAAATGATAACAAAAAGAATCATTCCCTGCCTTGATGTCAGGGACGGAAGGGTTGTAAAAGGCGTAAATTTTGAAGGACTTCGGGACGTTTCTTCCCCCGTGGAGCTTGCAAAGTTTTATACCATGTGCGGTGCAGACGAGCTTGTGTTTTACGATATTACAGCATCCTCCGACGGGCGAAAAATCTTTACCGATATTCTTCGTGAAACGGCAAGTAAGGTGTTTATACCTCTAACCGTCGGCGGCGGAATAAACACAGTTGAGGATTTTGACCGCGTGCTTAAATGCGGAGCAGATAAAGTCAGCGTAAATTCGGGCGCAATTAAAGACCCATCGCTTATCAGTAAAGCTGCCAAGCTTTACGGTGACCAATGTGTTGTTTTGTCCGTTGATGTAAAACGTGTAGACGGCAAATTTACGGTTTTCGCCAAGGGCGGCAGAGAAAATACAGGAATTGAGGCCATAAGCTGGATTAAAAACTGTGTAAATAACGGCGCAGGCGAGGTTGTAGTAAATTCCATTGATACAGACGGCGTTAAGGGCGGTTTTGATTTGGAAATGCTGAATGAAGTCTGCAATGCAGTTTCGGTTCCCGTAATTGCTTCGGGCGGAGCAGGCAAAATCGAAGATTTCATTACTCTTTTTAAGGAAATTCCGAAAGTAGATGCAGGTCTTGCGGCGTCTATCTTCCATTTCGGCGAAGTAAGAATAGCAGATTTGAAGAAAGAAATGGCAAAATCAAACATTCCCGTGAGAAGTTTAGTGTGAAAAATACAACGAAAGGAACGATACCGTGCACGAAAAGCTGTTTTTTATGACTGTTTGTGCGACTGCTGTATCGCATGGCGATAAAAATGATAAATATTGATGAACTTAAATTTGACGAAAAAGGGCTTATTCCCGCAATAGTTGTTGACTCAGTAAGCAAAAAGGTTTTAACTCTTGCTTATATGAACAGGGAAAGTCTTAAAATTTCAATGGAAAAAGGTCTTACATGCTTTTGGAGCAGGTCTAGACAGGAACTTTGGCTCAAAGGCGAAACCAGCGGAAATTATCAGCATATAGTGTCCATTACGGCGGACTGTGATGCTGACGCCCTTGTAGTTTCCGTAATGCCCGACGGCCCTGCCTGCCACAAAGGTACAACATCTTGCTTTAATGATAAGATTTATCAAAGCGACGAATTAAGCGACTTTTCCTATGAAGATCTTATGGAGCTTATCAAAGGCAGAAAAACAGAAAAAAAGGAAGGCTCATACACTACTTACCTTTTTGAAAAGGGACTTGACAAAATTCTTAAAAAAGTCGGCGAAGAGAGTACAGAGGTTATTATTGCGGCGAAATCTGAAGATAAGGCAGAAACGGTTTATGAAATAGCCGACCTTGCCTATCACGTAATGGTGCTTATGATTGAAGCGGGAATTGATCTTGCAGATATTCACAAAGAACTTGCTTCTCGCCACGTTATTGACAAAAAAATTAAACAGGAAAAAATGACAAAGTAAGAGAGAACGGTATAGAATGACTAAGGTATTTATTGACGGGAGTGCCGGCACAACGGGGCTTAGAATTTATGAGCGTTTAGGTGAAAGAAAAGACCTTGAGCTTATAATCCTTAAAGGCGATAAAAGAAAAGATTTAAAAGCAAGAGAAGATGCGCTGAATACTGCGGACATTGCATTTTTATGCTTGCCTGATACGGCTGCAAAAGAAGCTGTAACGCTCATAAAGAATAATAAAACTGTTGTGATTGATACTTCTACCGCTCACAGAACGGCAGACGGTTGGGCTTACGGTTTCCCTGAAATTACAGGGCAGAGAGAAAGAATAGAAAAATCAACAAGAATAGCAAACCCGGGCTGTCACGCCAGCGGATTTATATCCCTCATAAAACCCCTTACAGAGTGCGGAATAATTCCGAAAGATGCAATTCTTTCCGCTTTTTCGCTAACAGGTTATTCGGGCGGCGGAAAAGCGATGATAGCTGATTACGAAGCTGAAGAGAATACGGAAAAATTGCTTGCGCCGAGGAGTTACGGACTTTCCCAAACCCATAAACATTTACCTGAAATGAGCAAAATCTGCGAGCTTGAAAAATTACCACTTTTCACTCCCATTGTTTCAAGCTATTATTCGGGAATGGAAGTTGTAATAACACTTGCCCGTGAGCAGATAAACGGTACAATAGACGACATAAAAAAAGCTTATAAATCTTATTACACGGGAAAGCTGATAAAATACCGTGAAAACACAGACGAAAACGGCTTCCTTTCTGCTTCTGCATTTTCTGGCAGAGACGATATGGAAATAAGCGTATTCGGAAATAATGACAGAATAATGCTTGTATCCCGATTTGATAATCTTGGAAAAGGTGCTTCGGGTGCGGCAATTCAAAATATGAACATTGTCCTCGGGATTGATGAAACCACAGGACTAAATATAGGAGAATAAATAATATGGCACTTAAAATAATTGAAGGCGGAATTTGTGCCGCTAAAGGTTTCAAGGCAAGCGGCACCTACTGCGGAATAAAAAAGCCTTCCGTTGATAATTACAATCCCAACATAAAGCATAAAAATGATATATGCCTATATGTCAGTGATGTGGAGTGCAACGCGGCGGCGGTGTATACTCAAAACAAGGTAAAGGGCGCACCGATAATTGTAACAAAGGCAAACTTGGAAAAAAGCGGCAACAAGGCTATTGCGGTTATTGCCAATTCCAAAAACGCCAACACTTGCAACGCCGACGGAATTGAAAAGGCAAACAGAATGTGCGAGCTTGTGGCAAAGGAACTTGGTGTTCCGCAGGAGCAGGTTATTGTTGCTTCAACGGGCGTTATCGGTCAAATTCTTCCCATTGAGCCTATTGAGAAAGCTGTTCCTGTTTTAGCACGTGGACTTTGCTATAATAAAAATCTTGAAGCCGCAACGGCAATTATGACAACGGACACAGTAAAAAAAGAATATGCAGTAGAGTTTGAAATCAAGGGCGTTTTATGCAGAATAGGCGGTATGGCAAAGGGCAGCGGAATGATTCATCCCAATATGGCAACAACTCTTAATTTCATAACAACCGACTGTGCAATCAGCGGCGAGCTTTTGCAAAAGGCTCTCAGTGAAATTGTAAAGGTAACATATAACTGCCTGTCAATTGATGGGGATACCTCAACAAATGATATGGTATGCCTTATGGCAAACGGGCTTGCCTTTAATGAAGAAATTACCGATGACGGCGAGGAGTTTGAAATATTTAAATCAGCACTTTATGAGGTTATGGCAAATCTTACCCGAATGCTTGCAAAAGACGGCGAGGGCGCAACGAAGCTTTTAGAATGTATAACAAGCGGAGCTAAGGATAAGGATACTGCAATTACCGTTGCAAAAAGTATAATATGTTCATCTCTTTTCAAAGCGGCAATGTTTGGTGAAGACGCTAACTGGGGGCGTGTTCTTTGCGCTATCGGTTATGCAGATGCAGATTTTGATATTGACAAGGTTGACGTTGATTTAAAGAGCGAAAAAGGCAGTGTTTCCGTATGCAGAAACGGTTCGGGAATTGAATTCAGCGAGACGCAAGCGAGCGTTGTTCTTTCTTCCGATGAAATTCAGATACTTGTCAACTTAAATGACGGCGAAGAAAAAGCAACAGCTTGGGGTTGCGATTTGACTTACGATTATGTTAAAATAAACGGCGATTACCGTACCTGATAAAATGGGGGCAAAAAAATATGGAGAATTTTTCAAATGCTGAGCGTGCAGAGGTCTTAACCCAAGCCCTTCCCTACATTAAACGCTATGTTGGAAAGGTAGTAGTGATTAAATACGGTGGCAACGCAATGGTAAACGAAAGCCTTAAAAAGCAGGTTATGGAAGACATTGTTCTTTTATGGCTTATCGGCGTTAAGGTTGTTCTTGTTCATGGCGGCGGTCCTGAAATCAACGAACTTATGAACAAACTCGGCAAAGAGGCTGAGTTTGTTGACGGCTTGCGCGTTACGGATAAGGAAACTGTTGATATTGTTGAAATGGTACTTGCAGGAAAGGTAAATAAATCATTAGTAAATCTTCTTCAAGTGCAGGGCGGCAATGTTATGGGCGTTTCCGGTATTGACGGAAGACTTATTGAGGCGAGGTTCAAGAACGATAAATTAGGCTATGTGGGAGAAATAACGAAGGTTAACATTGAGCCTATTGAGGGTATACTCGAATACGGTTATATTCCCGTAATCTCAACAATAGGCTGTGATAAAAAGGGAAATAAATATAACATTAACGGGGATACCGCCGCCGCATTTATAGCTGGAGCGTTAAATGCGGAAAGACTTATTATGATGACAGACATTGCAGGCGTTTTAATGGATAAAGACGACCCGTCAACGCTTATTTCTGAGCTTACGGTAACTCAGGCGCAAAAGCTTAAAGAAGAGGGCGTTATCGCAGGCGGAATGATTCCTAAGGTAGACTGCTGTGTTGAAGCTATAAAAATGGGCGTTGAAAATGTAACGATAATGGACGGCAGAATACCTCATTCAATTCTTATGGAGCTTCTTACTGCCGAGGGTGCAGGCACAATGGTAACGGGAGATAAATAATGAGCTTACAAAGTACGGATAAAAAATACATAGCAAATACTTACAACCGCTTTCCCGTAAGCATTGTCAGCGGAAAAGGTTCGGTAGTAAAAGACGAAAACGGAAAAGAATATATTGACCTCGGCTCAGGCATAGGCGTAACCTCTTTCGGTATTGCAGACGAGGTTTGGCAGAATGCAATAACAGAGCAGATATCTCTGGTTCAGCACATGTCTAATCTTTATTACACCGAGCCCTGTGTTCGTCTTGCACAGTTACTTTGCGAAAGAACGGGAATGAAAAAGGTTTTTTTCTCAAATTCAGGCGCAGAGGCCAATGAATGTGCAATAAAAATAGCAAGAAAATATGCAAGCGACAAATACGGCAAAGACCGTTTTACAATTATAACTCTTAATAACAGCTTCCACGGAAGAACGCTTACAACCCTTGCCGCAACGGGTCAGGAGCATTATCATGAGCTTTTCACGCCATTAACTCCGGGATTTATCAGTGTAGATGCAGGGGATTTAGATGCGATTAAGGAAGTTCATAAAGAAACTCCCGTTGCAGGTGTGCTTATTGAGTGCATTCAGGGCGAGGGCGGCATTTTGCCCATAGAGTCAACTTTTATCAAGAACTTAAACGATTGGTGCAACGAAAACGATGTTTTGTTTATGGTTGACGAGGTGCAGACGGGCAACGGCAGAACGGGCGAGCTTTACGCTTATATGAATTACGGCGTAACGCCTGATGTGGTATCTACCGCAAAAGGTCTTGCAGGGGGGCTTCCTTTGGGAGCGGTGCTCATAGGCGAGTAAGCGCAGTACGTTTTGGGCTTTGGTGTCCACGGCTCAACCTTCGGCGGAAATCCCGTTTGCTGTG
>JAFLUO010000055.1 GCA_022508705.1 Oscillospiraceae bacterium | reverse complement strand
CTGAGCGATAGCAACCGCGGTGGCAACCGTTGCGCCAACCATAGGATTGTTACCCTAATTTATCACAAGGCTTTTTCTGTACTTTATTGTATCTTAACGTGTCTGTTTTTCCCTTAAATACGGGCATTTACCCGAATAACGGGTATTTTATTGTATCTTATTGTAACTCACGGTATCTAAAAAAATCCTGCATAATGTTGAATTTTTGTTAAGTTCAATATGGGGTTAAAATTCAACATTTACCCGTTATGCTACAGGTTTATCTGTTTCGATTCTAACTAAGAAATCATTCAGAGCTTCCTCACGAATTTTGAGTGAACCAAGTTTAAGGGCAGGGAGCAGTCCGCCGTTAATAAGGTCATATACATAGTTTTTATTGCATTTAAGTATCTGTGAAACCTCTTTAACAGTATATATTCTCGGAACATTATTCATATTGACAAAACCTCCTTATATATTATTTGCACCCCCGGCAGTGCAGAAAAATACAACGGGAATCATATGGTTTCAAAAATAATGGTTTCAAAAATATCGGTTTCAAAAAATAATGGCTTCAAAAAATTTGGTATCGAAAATAATGGTGTCAATAATACAAGCCTTGTGCAAAATGTTATATCGAGTTTATTCAAACTCAAATTCATCAGTTTTTTCCGTTTCCCACGGAAGGTCTATGCTGTATTTACGCATAAGGTCTTTATGTCTCTCTTTCTGAGCTTTGGCTACACTTTTTTCCTCGTCAATAGTTTCAGCCTCTCTCAAAACTCTAAGTGAAACTCTGCGCATTTCCTCACGCTTCCTTTTTTCCTCTTTTTCAGCTAATTCCTGTTCAAGTTTTTGGGCGGTTTCTTTGCTCTCTTTGCGCCCACCGAGAACCTTTTTGCGCTTGCGATTTTTACGGTCTATTTTAATAGGATTTACAACTGTCACGTCAGTTTCAATTTCGCTTGTTGCCAAAATGGGAGCAGCTCCGAGATACTTAATTTTTCTTTCGCTATCCTCATAAGGACGTTCTGTAATTTCATTAAACATATAGAAATCTCCTTTATTTAATAATATTTAAAATATGCCTTCAAAGGCTCAATTCAAAGTTTTTCGTATGGGCGTTGGTCTTATGAGATGTCTCACCGAACCTCGCCATTAGCTCGGCGTGTCGGGCTTTCCTCAGCTCCTGCTGAATGAGCCGCAGTCTTTTTTCGTTCCTTTTCCGTCGCCTTTGGAGTTCCTCGTCGTCATCATCAGTCGGCGGCGAAATAGACACAAGCGGCAAATCCGGCTCATATGTAGAAACGGTTTCCGGCTCAATACACTCCAACTCGCTGTTTCCGTCAAAGGTACTATTCACGGCAGGAATTGTGTCAAGGTCGTGTGCCGAAATATTCTGTTTCTCCATAATAGCCGCATTGATCGCTTTAGGAGAAGACGCCGCACCAAGGTTATATGACCTTATTCGGGCGTGCTTAGGTTTGGCTTCGCCGTCCGGAATATCGGAAAAATCGAGAAGCTCGTAGACAAGATATTCGCCGCGCTTTTTACTTGACCGCCTCGTTGCTTCTACGCCGTGAGCCGTTAATCTCTTATAAAAATCTTCTTCCGTTTCCGCTTCACTTATAGCGGCGGTGATTCGCGCGCGCAGAGCGTCTTTCCACAAATACGCTCCTTGCTCCCGTTTTACTCTTTCGGTCTGCGTGGTCTTGTCTGCCGTCTTTTCGCCAAAGTCAAGGTCAACGAATTGCTCTGTTGCGGCGTCCGTCCAGCGTTCAACATTCTTATAAAAATACTGCTCTTTGGTGCAACCTTTCAGCGTTTTCATATGAACATCATTTAAAATTATATGGTTATGAGTTTTATGACCTTTGCCATCGACCTGTGTAAAAATTATTGCCTGTCTGCCGGGGTAGTACTTTGTTGCAAATAATCGCCCAACGGCATTTGCTTTCTCAATATCAGCGGGATTGTCAGGGTCAAATTCTTTGATTGAAAAGGACTGCACAACACGGATAACTTGTGTTTTATGATTTACCCGAGCTCTATCCCAATAACGTTCCATTTGGTCGGCGTAATTTACACCGGGGAGCATATTTACTGTAGAAATACAAGCGTTGCGGTGTGCATTTCCGTTGTGACCTTTGCCGTTGCCCTCGGCGTACTCTATCGCCTCACGTCCGTTCTTCGCTCGGGTCACCCTCGAATATGCCATAAAGCCTCACTTGCCTTTCTCGTTGCGTCCTCATAGCGCGCTAACATCTCGTCAATTTTATTAACAGACAATAACTCGCTTGACGCTTTTATTTTTTCTTCTTCGTCATTAAGTGCAATATCTTCCTCTCCAACGCACCAATCATACGAACCGTGGCGAAGAAATCTACGCCGCTCTGCGGCTAATTCTTCGCGCCTTTTCTGAATCTGTCTTAACTTTATCTCTTGATTATAATTACAACCGATTCTGTGAAGCTCTACATAAATATTTCTCATTATATTTCCAACGGTAACAATGTGAGCGTCTATCTCTGCCGCTTGCTTTCTATCAATATACCAAATATCGCCTAAGCATTTATCTACATTATTACAGGCACTATGACGGATTAGGGCGGACAGACTAATTCCTCGCTCAGCAGCTAAATCCCGTAACGTTTCAGCCTCGGTCGGCGTGAACCGTACGGTCAGCGGTATCATCTTTTCATTCGTTTCCGGCGTTGCCTTTTTCTCATTCAAATTTGATTTTGTTTTGCTCATTTTCGTTTCACTCCATTTCTCAAAACTACCGCTGACCTTACCGTGATTTGTTGCTTGCTCGGTATCAGTCAATCCGCTATACGCAAGTAAAGTGTTGAGCATCGCCAACACTCACTTGCGGGGTGACACGGCTTACGCCGTTTCCCCCTGCGACCCCTTTTCGGGTGGACGCATAGACTATGTATCAAACCCTTGCGCCCGCATACTTTTGATACTAATCTATGCCCCCAAATTGTCCGTCACGGTGTTCTGATTATCGTGTAATACGCTACACGATAATCAGTCCGTGTCTCCCCAATTCCTACTTGCGGAGCAGTCCGCGATACTCCCCCGTCTGGGGCGGAATTGCTATCTTGTCAACGTCGTTGCCCGAGTAATTAGGGTTAAACCACGATTGTAAATTATAGCTTACTGATAATGGCTCAGGGGCGGTCATATACTTATCTGCCCGCTTCGCTTTATCCTTGCTACTCATTACATACCACGTATCGCTACCGCGCAATATAGCTTCGATTTCCTTTAAAAAAGTGATTTTTCCCTGCACAATGCCGGATGGAATATTCCGAGAAAACCACGCCTTATACAAATCGTAAAGATATTCACGGGGTACGAGTGACCAAACAAGCTGGGGAAGAATCTCGTCCACAAACTGACGAACGGGGTCATTGAACTGCCTGTAATCTTCAAGAAGCTGTCTGCACGCCTCAGGCTCGGGAAGCTCGTTAAAGTCCATATTCAAAACCTTATACAAGACATATTCTAAAACCTCTGCCCGTGCCATATAATCAGATTTTATAAATTTCTTTTCCGCGCCTGTAAATGATTTTTCAAAAGGAATAATCAGCAAGCGCCTATAAAAGCTACTGCTTTTATCCTTTACCCTCGGCGTTTCGTTGGCACACTGAATGACTAATCCGTGAAACTTGAAGGCGATAGGCGATTGAAATTTTCTATTTATTTGGATTTCATCACCTGTTACAACTGCCTTGAAATTTGCTGCCTTATCAAGGAAAACACCGACATCGTTTTCATCGGAAATAACTGCGTTTGCCAACATAAGCGGTTCAAGCATAAATTCTTTTGAGAAATCTGAGAGAGAAATCGAAGCATATGCGTTTTCACCGAGAAGATTTCTCATAAGAGCGCAAAGAGTACCCTTGCCGTTTGAACCAACCTCGGAATAAAGCCATACCGACTTATCCCACCTTGTATAGGGGCGGAGAACCGCACCTATCACTTTCCACAATAAATTTACAATTTCAGGGTCATCGCTTAATTCTTTAATCCACGATTCAATATCCCATAATGTACCGTCGGGATTTGTCAATACTGAATTTTTGGCCATCGCATTGTACTTGGTATGTGATTTTGTTGTAAAGATATACTCAGGCGAGAACGGCATAAGTGTTCGTGTTTCAAGATTGAAGATACCATTCTCGACAGCCACCAAGCCGGGGCTTTGCGTCAACTCAACACGCCGAGCATACAGACGAAGCCACCGCAAGATTTCGTCTATATCTTTTTGCGAAACAAGGCTATTATATTTTGCAATAACACCTCGAATACTGTTTGCGTCTGTTACATATGTACCCTCATTCTTGCCGGAATCCATATAAATTCCGATTAAATCATAGACGGGATTTTGCCCTAATCCGGCAGCGGCAATGCAAACTACGTTTTCACAATGAGCAAGCAGTCTTGCAATCTGTATGTTGAAAAGTGTTTGAGGCATTTGCCATTTTTGACCCTTAGGTCTCTGCATATTCTCTATCTCGAATACAGCACAGGTCTGACTTAAAAGCTCCGCTTCTATTGTCTCTGGGGGCGGTAGGTTGTTAAGGTCAAGAGAAGAAAGATAACTATCGGTCACCTCATTGACGGTTGCAGATTTAGTTGTTGCCATTATTTATTGCTCCTTTTTATAATTTACGCCCCCGGAAGCGCAAAAAAATACACCGGGATTTTTTGATAGAGGTTTGCAGAAAAACGGTTGCAAAACTTTGGTTTCAAAAAATCTCGGTGTATTAACTTTGGTTGCAATAAATTTGGTTACTAAACTATGGTTACTAAATCTTTGGTTACAAAAACATCTGCAAACTTTACATTACCAATCTATCACGTGCTTTTTTGTTTGTCAAGAATTTTTTGTAATTTTTCCCAATGGGTACAAATGCTATATTCCTATAATAAAGGTTTGTACCTCAGTTTGTACCCGTCCCCGAAGTAAACTTATTTGATAAATCAATGAGCTTTTATCTAAAGGCACAAAAAGTACACGGGTACAGACTTTTTCGAGTCTTTATCTGTTATAATACAGTGTAAATAATGATGATGAGACCTTTTGCTGTATATGTATATGTATCTATATATTTTGTACCTTTGTACTTTAATAAAGTATTTTTAAAAAACTTATTTATATATCAACATTTTTTTCGGGTACAAAGTTAGATTGTAGTTTGTACCGTGCTATATGAGTATTCCATAAAAGTTTTTGAAAAATCAAAGACTTTTGAGAGTACAAACTATTTTGAATACTCTGTACACAAGGGCGTTTAACAGAATTTTTGCAACTGATCTTTGTTACAAAGAATTGTTGCGACTCTGTGTCACCGCCTTTTGCCGTATTAACGAGGGCGGTAGCCCGAGCATTCCACGCCGCAGGGCAAAAACGAAACCCACGCCTTTTCAGACGAGGGTTCTGTATGTTTGTATCTATATTATTTGTGTGAACCGCATTTGGTACAAGTGGAGACGGCTTCATCATAAGCAGGAGTGACAACATAAGTTTCTGTACCAACGACTTTGGTTTCAGTTTTCTTTATGATTGCATCGCCGTATGAGCCGATTCCTCCCCAATTGTATTTATCCATAAAATCACTTAGCGCATTACCTTGCAGTAAATTCAATTGGTCTACTCTTGTAACAGGTTCAGTGTGTCCGTCAGGATACTTGACGGTATCCCTATATTTGTATACCCAATGTGAAAATTCTTCGTCTTTAATGTAATATTCAGCAATCTTGATTGTATATGTTGGTCCGTATTCTTTGTCTTTGTACTTGTAATAATACATTTCGTCTTTACGCATTTCCGCCTGATTGTCAAGGTATGCCCATTTATCATCAAGCGTTATATGCGTAAAGTAAGCATAACGAATGTACGTTTCAGTGATGTCACGGGTGCCGTATTCAGCGTCGTGATGAACGGTGGTGGTCTTCCAATCGTGACCTGTTGCAGGGATAGTTTCAGTATAAGAAGCACCGCAAGAGCACTTGAAGGTCTTTGTACCTGTAGCAGTACAGGTGGCTTTCTTCGTTACAGATGATGTGTAAGAATGCTTATGTGTAGCAGGAGTGCGATTGTCATCATATGCATAATTACAGTTTACACAAATATGCAGGGTGTACCCTTCCTCAAACTCAGTGGGTGCAACAACATTTGAGAAAAACGAGTGGCCTGTAGCGGGAATAGTTTCGGTATAACTGCCGCCGCAATCGCACTTGTAGGTCTTAACTCCTGCTTTGGTGCAGGTAGCTTTGGTAGTTACCGTTGCAGTATATTTGTGACTATGACCTTTGATAGTTGTTTCCTCTTTAACGTCGGTGTAAGAATCACCGCAGGAACAAGTATAAGTCGTAGTCGTTGTCTTTACCGTCTTACCATTGACCGTAGACTTTTCGGCCTTTTCAGATTTCTTATACTTGTGGGTATGAGTTGTTTCTTTGCTTGTTGAGGAAGTAGTACCTTTAGCAGTCGTTTCAGACTTGTTTGTCTGCGTTACAGATACGGTAGCATTATCCTCTGTAAGTTCAACGATATTTGTGGTTGTATCATCGGAGGTTGCCTCGGTCTCCGCAGTCCCAGTTTCGGCTTCTGTGGATTCAGTATCGGTTTCCGTTTCATCATTCTCTGTCAATGTGTCGGAAACGATTTCTGAATCAGGATCTGAAACAGTGGGCTTTGCCGTCTGTGCTGAACAGCCTACTAATCCGATAATCAAAATCAATGCTAAAAATGAGGCTATAATTTTTTTCATTTTCATTACTCCTTTTCACCTTGCTAACCTATAGACGATTGAAACGCCTGTTAGGTTTTACGCATAGGAAAAATTTTTATAGGATTTCACGGCATGAACGACTGCCGCCCTTTTTCAGGAGACAGTCGTTCTTTTAGTTTAATATCCGTTGAGTGCGACTAAGTTATTCTTCGTATCCTTCTTCTTCCATCAACAAACGGGCGCACCTTTCCATATGATAGTCGCTTAATTCCTTGAATTCTTTAGATGATTCAAATTTCTTAATCATTTCGTTGAACTTTTCATCATAATTTTGGGGCGTTATGCCGTTAAACGGAATTACTGTTGCAAGATAATTATCATATGTAACGAAAACAAGAAAATAGAATCCGCTCTTATCTCCGAGTGCCGGCTCAACACCACCGTGATAATAAAACTGCTCATTTGACGAAACATCCTGATACTGTCCGTCCTCGTCAAAAGAACACTGATAAGTTTTTCCATTATATTCAGCGGTCAGGCTGAACCATTCTTTTTCATCCGTATTATCTGTAATAGAATTCTCTTCTTCATTTTTTAAAATTTTTTCAATCGGAGCTGTCTTTCCAAAAACGCTCAAATAGATAAATAATATTCCTGTTGGAAGAAGAGAACATCCAAACATTACTGTCTCAGCGACACCAATACTTTTGATTTGGATTAAAACAGCCAAACTTATAATGAATGTAAGGGCACCTAAAATAGCGAATATCGTTCTTCGCAGTCCTTTTCCCTTACAAAGTTTATAAGCCATTTTACGAAATAGGCCGTAACCTTTGGAAAGAAAATATTCTATATCGATTAAAACGAACGTTGGAAGCAGTGTCACAAACACTCCCGCAAGAAGACAATCTGCTATGTTCCTTAAAGCCCATATATTTGTGATAGCATAACATACTATACATAAGATTGCAAAAAGCAGTGAACTTTTTCGATTGGTCTTTATGTCTCTCCATATACAGAAAGCCCAAAAGCCGATAATAAGCACTAACCCTACAATGCCAATTACCAAGGCAAATGAGATGCCGGAAACCGCATATAAAGCGGATAGCTGTGTGAAGGTGAACTGCCAACCATAAATTATTGCCATAAATACAGCAGCAACACCGCAGATAATAAAAAGAGCAGCAATAAACGCTCCTGCTATCCCCATAGTCAATAGATATTGAAGCGGATGTTTAAACGGATTTATACTATCCGCAAATTCTCTTTCCCTTGCCCGACGCATATCTTCAGCTCTGATATCACCTATACCTTTTTTGACGCCTTCTCTGATTCTAAATTCTAAATCACTTAAATTTGCCATAATTTTCTTTTCTCCTTTTTCAAATCATTTTATTTCGGTGTATTTTTTCAAATGGGCAGCCGAGCGTCACCGAAGCGCAGGGCATAAAAAATGAGCGTTTTGTCACCGCCTTTCTATTGCGAGTAAAAAAGATTATGTTACGTACCTTTTTTGCGCCATACAGACGGACAAAACGCTCTTAAATTTTGATAATAAAAAAAGCACGCAGCAAATAAGCTACGTGCCGAAAAACGCTTCACTCATTTGCTGCTACACAAAACACAATCCACCTACATAGGGATAGTTGATAAGAGCTCTGCGATTTTACCAAATGGCAGAACTATTCCATATGTAGGATACAAAACCAGAATATTGTGTTTTATGTAGCGTTCTAATAATACTATATTATTCCCCAAAAATCAATAAATTTAAGAAAAACACAATAAAATATTTTTAATAAGGAAAGACCGCACTGTTTGTTGTGCTGTCTTTTTTTATTTCTATCCCCGATATTTTCACGGTTTCATGCCATACCCTTTTTCGTTTTTTAATCTCGGATAAAGCCCGTCGCGTAGGTAGTTGTGCCTTAATGGTAGCGGCTCTTACTGCCGCTATCAAGGGTATCCCTAACGGCGTCGCTATGCTTGCCCTTGACATCGTTGTATCGTTCCGCTTTACCAAAGTCAACAACCCCCAAACGGTGACGAGCTTAGACGATATAGAATAAAAAAACGAAAGGATGAATAGGGCATGAAAACCTAATATCGGGGAATTAACCCCCACCGACTCAGAAGCTAACCGATATAAAAAATTCAAATTTGAAAGGAAGGAACAACAATGCAAATTATCGTAGTAAGACCATTTACACAGCCCAAAGTAGAGGAAATCGAAAACACGCTTGAAGCCAAGCAGGCTATCGTCGGCGGTTATATTCAAGCTATATACCCGTGGGAGGACGAAATCGCCTTGATTTGCAACGAGGAGGGTAAACTCTTAGGCTTGCCGATAAATCGCTTTCTTTGGAGCGAGGACGGAGAACCCGTTGACTATATCGCAGGAACTTTTCTTATCTGCGGTGCGCCGATAGATAGTGAAGGTTTTGAGAGCATACCCGACAAGTTAATTGACAAATACATAAAACTATTTCAATTTTAAGGAGTGAGCAAATTATGAAATACTTAAAAAACATTAAGACGCTTGAAGAACTGAAAAAGGAATACCGCAAATGGGCAATGAAGCTTCACCCCGATATGGGCGGCTCAACAGAGGATATGCAAATCCTCAACGGCGAGTACGAAGCACTTTTCGCAAGGGTCAAGGATATTCACACGAATAAGGAAGGACAGGAATACCGCAAAGCCACCGACGAAGCCCCGCAGGACTTTATAAAGATAATCAATGAATTGCTGAAGCTGGGCGGTATACATATTGAGGTAATCGGTTGTTTCCTTTGGGTAAGCGGTGACACCAAGCCCCACAAGGATAAGCTAAAGGCTTTAGGGCTGAAATGGCATAATAAAAAATCTTGTTGGTTTCTTTCACCTGAGGGCTACCGCAGACAAGGTAATCAAGAGTATTCAATGGATTATATCCGTGACCTGTACGGCGTTCAGTACGACGAGGAAACGAGCCGAGAGGAAACACGCTATAGAGTGCTGAAGGGAGCATAAAAATCAAACATAGGCGGGTAAACCGCCCGCCTATGATTTTAAAAATTTTGAAAAAATTTTTTTGCTCTCTAAATACATTATATAATATATTATATTAAGTCGTAAATTCCATTATAACCTTTGTAAATTTGAAAGTTGACATTTTCGCAAAAATGTTGTATTATTAAAATCGACAAAGGGGGTGATACAATCGTGGATTTCCAAACAGGGGAATATACCACCGCTCAAATTATCCGCGCTATTATAGGATTAAGGGGGACGAGCATTGCTCAGCTTGCAACGGCATTAGGCACAAGCCGCCAAAATCTCACAAGCAAGCTAAAGCGAAACAATTTCAGTGAAACAGAGTTAAGGCAAATAGCAGACATTTTGAACTATGATTTAATTTTGCAGTTCAAAGAAAGACAGTAAAAAAAGAAAAGCCGGAGTTGCAGCTCCGACTTCTCAGTGCAAAAGAATAGCGATAACAGTATGCTATCCTCTAAGGTATTATAAGTATAGCATATCCGACTTTCTTTTGCAAGATAAAAAAGAAAGAAGGAAATTATAAATGGCAGTAGATGTGCATACATATCCCTATAAATTGAAAAATGGGAAAAAACAATATGGTTTTCGCTTTGAAATCGCGCCCATCGGCGGTCAAAGAAAATGGCTTGATAAACGAGGATTTGCGACTAAAGGTGAAGCTATCAAAGCGGGCAATGAAGCCTTAGCCAAGTATAACAATACAGGCGATATTTCACAGCCGTCAGATATGAGCTTTTCCGATTTTCTGGACTATTGGATAGAGCACGATTGCAAGGTTGATTTGAAGCAGATCACTGTAGCGAACTATGAAAAGAAAATAAGACTATATATTAAGCCGACGCTTGGCGGGTATAGACTTCGTGCTATCAAAAAGGATGATTTGCAGGGCTTGTTAATGGCTTTATATAATCAAGGTTTTTCAATCAAAACTTTAACTGTAATCAAGGGCATTTTATCCAAATCCTTCGATTATGCCGTTGATAGAAAGTATATCCTGCATTCCCCTGCAAACAGATTAAAGTTGCCCCGAAATCAAACGCCCGAAATTGCAACACGCTCCGACCCTCATATATACATTCCTAAAGATAAAATGCAGGAAATCCTTGCTCGCTTTCCTGAGGGAACAGTAAATCATATTCCGCTTATGTTAGGCTATAAATGCGGTTTACGGTTGGGTGAAGCCTTTGCGGTGACTTGGGACGATATTGATTTAGAAAATAAAACTTTAACTGTAAATCATCAAGTACAGTGGAATCAAGACAAAAGCAGAACCGCCGAGGATAAAAAGGCGGCAAACGGTAAAACGGACTGCGGAAAAGGCTTTTGGTATCTTACCACGCCCAAATATAATTCTGTTCGTACTATCGAATTAGACGACGAATTGACGGCATTGCTTAGTCGAGAGAAAGCAAAACAGGAAAAGGCACAAGCATATTATGGGGAGTTTTATTATCATTATTTTGTAGATAATAAAAACATTATCAATACAGTAGGACGGGGCGACGAAATCCATTTTTTAACGGTTCGTGAATCGGGCGAATATATCACCGCACGGACTATGCAACATACAAGCCGTGTTATTCACTACAAAATGAATTTTCCCGAATTTGATTACCATTCTTTACGCCATACCCACACGACGATGTTGTTAGAACAGGGTGCGCCGATTAAATTCATTCAGAATAGATTAGGTCATAAAAATATTGAGGTAACGTTAAATATCTATTCCCATTTAACGGAAGATATAAGCAAGCAGGGAACGGAAATCTTAAACAAAATGTATGCATAACAAACAAGGCGAAGCAGTCAAGGGCTTCGCCTTGTTTGTTGAGTTCAACATCTCAAAACTCAACATTTTAGGCAAATGTTGAGTTTTTGTTGAGTTTTACAAAATTTTAATGATTTTAGGACAAAAAGAGAGCTTTCGGTGTTACCCGAAAACTCTCAAAAAGCCTTGTTTTAAGCCTTATTTTAAAGCCTGAGCGATAGCAAC
>JAFLUO010000054.1 GCA_022508705.1 Oscillospiraceae bacterium | reverse complement strand
TATCAAAACGAAGCTGGGGCTTCTGACCGGGCTTGAATTTGTATGCACCGTGTGAAGTACCGATAGCAATTGCGAGGGAGTCAACACCTGTTCTTGTAACGAAATCCTCAACCTGCTCGGGCTTTGTGTAAGACTCATGGCCTTCTTCAACTACAACGTCATCTTCAACGCCGGCAAGAGTACCAAGCTCACCCTCAACAACTACGCCGTGAGCGTGTGCATAATCAACAACCTTTTTTGTGAGAGCAACATTTTCCTCATAGGGAAGGTGGCTGCCGTCAATCATAACTGATGTAAAGCCGCCGTCAATGCAAGCTTTGCAGGTTTCAAAATCGGGGCCGTGGTCAAGGTGAAGAGCAATGGGAAGTCCTGTTTCCTCAGCAGCAGCCTTTACCATTGCTACAAGGTAGCCGTGTGCCGCGTATTTTCTGGCGCCCGAAGAGCACTGAAGAATAACGGGAGCGTTAAGCTTTTTTGCCGCTCTTGTAATTCCCTGAATAATCTCCATATTGTTTACGTTAAAAGCACCAATGGCATAACCGCCTTCGTATGCTTTTTTAAACATTTCTGTTGTTGTTACTAATGGCATAATAGATACACTCCTTATAAAAAATCGAACATATTATACATTAGACTTACTCAAAAGTCAACATTAACAAATAACGGTATAACGAATAATATAAAAATGAGGTGATTTTTTTGGAAAAGTATTATTCGTCCGTGTTGACCGCATCAGGACTTTTGTGCAACTGCAAGGTTCTGTGTGAAAAGCACCCTGAAAGTAAATTTTACATAATACCCAACGGAACGGATTTTGAGAGGTCTATTTTTTTTGATGAGCTTATAAAACATTTTAAGGGATATAGTATTGTAGAATATTCCCCGTTTTACGATGAAACTCCCAACGGAATTTACATTAAAAATTTCGACACCTTCATTTTAGCCGATTCCCCTTACAGCAGGGTTTGCCCCGTATCCCTCGGAGCGTGTGAAAGCGAAATTAGTTTATCAAAGAAGCCTGCAATCACACAGGATGATAAAAATCAAATTACAGAGCATTATTTAGCTGAAAAAAAGCAATACAAAAAAGCGATTTCGCTTCTGAATCTTGCAAATATTTGTAAGGAAAACCGAAATTCGCTTTTATCTGATTATCTTGTAGACGACAGAATGATAAATGCGCTTAAACGAATTTTAAAAAAATTGCCTTTAAATGTGCGGCAAGGTAAGCCTGTTATAAAATTTCTTTCCGCTGTAACTCCCCTTGGAATACATACTGTATGGAACACGGTATTTGAAAACTATGAAACTGTTATTGAACTGGAAGATGAACACGCATTTACTTCCGCAATAATTGCAGGAATAATCCGAGACAGACTGATTTCGGCAAACGAGGAATTTATACTTATTCCCGATTTGTTCCTGCGCACTATTCCGCAAATGATACTGTTACCGCAAAGCAGTTTTGCCTTTGTCCGTTCAGACGAAAATCACCCTCTGCCCTTTGCCCCTACTTACAGAATTAACACTGAAAAATTCACTTTAGTGCCAAAGGATATTAAAACCAAATGTAAACTTTTGAATGAGGCAGAAAATACATATATAGAAAATGCCGTTTCCTGCATTTACAACGGCAGAGATGAACGGCGAAAAATGAACAGACTGCTTTTACCGTACAGCGACGTTGATAATGCGAAAAAAACGGCGGAAGAGTTATTTGATAAAATAATGTCATAAAAAAAGTAGGGGCGAGTTTCCACGCTCGCCCAAAACGCGTTCAAATCAATCAGAAAAATACGGGCAGGCGTGGAAGCCTGCCCCTACTACATTAAAATTGTGTCAGTGAGCATATCACATTCTGTGTAATTATCTTATTACTTTACAAAATTCTTTTTTCTGCGAATTACAGCAATTCCGAATACGGGCATAATTACAATAATTGCATATATTGCCGCCGTATTGCCCCATTCGCTATCAGTGTTGGGAATTTCCACATTCTGCGAATTTTCAGTGCTCGCCTCACTGTCGGTCACCTCAATAGTGATAATTTTTTCCGGACTGTAAGTATCATAACCTAAAAATTCATTTCCAAGCCATTCACCGTTATCATCATATATATTTTTAAGTTGTGATTGGCTGACGGCAGTGACAAACTGAGTATATTTCACTTTTAATTTTACAGTGCCTGTACCTGTAAAGGTGAGTGTTTCACTGGATTTTAAAGTATTTGAATAATCCTGATTAGATTGTGCAACAATATCAGCACCCTCTAATATCTCGACCGAAGGTTGATATGCGGCCTCCTCACCGCGATGAGACTCGTCACCTATCAAGCCCTTGATTTCGGGTACAGCATCATCAAACCAATAATTATCCTCATCTAAATAATATGCAACGTCTTTGTTTTCCAAATTTACATTGGTCAGCTCCGTTGTCAATGTAATGCTGTCATTCACCTTAACGGATTCCGGCAGATTTGTTTGAATTACCGGCTCTTCGATTGTAAAAACGATTGGAGTTCCCACCGGCGTAAATTCACAATTATCATAATTGAACTGATCCCAATCCGGTGTATAAACATATGCGTATTGATAACTGAATGTACCGGGCTTATAAAATGTACCTAAACCACCCATTAAAACGTTCACTTTTGCACATCCGGTTTCATCAATAGCTACAAACGGACCATCGCCGAAACCACCGAAAAATAAGCTGTAATCGTCTAAAAATTCGCCATTTTCACTGAAAATCTCAGGAACGATATAGTACTGTTCCGGATCTAAGTTCTCAAAATAAACAACATTATCTTCGTCAGATATCATATCTCCGATTTTGAATGTGGTCGGTCCGTAATACCGAATAGTTACATTTGTTTGAGCCTCTTGTGCAAAAGCCATAACAGCAAGCATTCCCACCGCCAAACACACACTAAGGATAAGTGCGAATATTTTTTTGATTGTTTGCATAATTAAATCACTCCTAAATTTGTTTTTCATTATTTTATTACACATTTTTAGTTTTGTCAACACATTTTGTGTCAAAAAGTCGAAATAATTACTTTTATTATGTATTATTAAACATTAAGGGGGTGACCTATTTTGTCATTCGGAGATACTTTAAGAAAGCTGTTAAATGACAGGGGAATTACGCAAAAGCAATTAGCAATGAGCTTAAATATAGCCGCATCCACATTAGGTAATTATATTCAAGACAGCCGTGAACCGGATTTTGAAACGCTCAAGCGATTGGCGGACTTTTTTGACGTGTCAATCGATTATTTGCTGGGTCACTGTTCTAAAGAGGCTGATAATCATCTTGAAAATGAGATTCTTCATATTTTCCGTTCGCTAACGCCGGAGCAACAAGAAATTTATTTAGAACAAGGCAAGGCAATGATAAAGCTCAATCATAAAAAGAACACCGAATCATTAAAATCTAGTTCGTAAAAGTCAAATAAATGCAGTAGGGGAGGGCTTCCATGCCCTCCCTTAAGTTTTTTGCTTTATTTTATTGTGTTTCGGGCGAGCGTGGAAACTCGCCCCTACAAGGCAACCGATTTCAGCTCCCTCAAAGAGGGAGCTGAATCCTATATACAGCATAAAAAAGAGGGTAGAAAATCTACCCTCTTAGTTTTAATTAGTCGTTTGTGTAAGGAAGAAGAGCTATCTGTCTTGCTCTTTTAATAGCTGTTGTAAGCTCTCTCTGGTGATATGCGCAAGTGCCTGTTACTCTGCGAGGAAGGATTTTTGCACGGTCAGAGGTGTAACGACGAAGCTTTGCAGCATCTTTATAATCAATTGTATCAACCTTTTCTACACAAAAAGCACAAACTTTTTTGCGTGCTTTTCTAACGGGTCTTGAACCCTTTTCGTAAGCCATTGTGTATTCCTCCTATTTAGAATAAATCAAAACGGAAGTCCTTCGTCGTCATCTGCGCCGAAAGGAAATCCCTGAGAATCATCGGGTAAAACCGAGAAGCTGCCTGCGTCTGCGCTCTGGTAAGAAACTGCAGGTGCAGCAGCCTGAGGCTGAGCATAAGTATTGCCGCCGCTCTCACTCTTGCTTCCGCAGAATGAAACGCTGTCAGCAACAATCTCAACCGCTGTACGCTTATTACCGTTTTTATCTTCATAATTACGAGTCTGAATGGACCCCTGAACTGCAATCATTTGACCCTTTGTAAAGAAGCGGGTTACAAAATCAGCAGTATTGCGCCAAGCAACTACGTTAATAAAATCTGTCTGTCTTTCTTCGCCCTGCTTTGCATAAGCGCGGTCAACAGCAACAGTAAAAGAAGTAACGGAAATGCCCGTACCTGTTGTACGAAGCTCGGGAGTGGCAGTAAGTCTGCCCATAATAACTGCACAATTCAGCATAACATTTACCTCCGATTACTTCTTGATGATCAGTGTACGGAGTACACCGTCAGTGATTTTTGCAATACGGTCAAGCTCTGCAGGGAAATCTGCTGCACTTTCAAAATTGTAAAGCACATAGAAGCCCTCTGCTTCATCATTGATGAGATAAGCAAGTCTTCTCTTACCCCATTCATCAACGCTTTCAAGAGTGCCGTTTGCTTCGATAAGAGCCTTGAATTTTGCATTAAGCTCTGCTGCCTTTTCTTCACCTTCAGCTACTGAAAAGACAAAAATCGATTCGTATTTTGACATCTTTTGCACCTCCTTATGGACTTTGCCCCTTGTTAGTCACCCCAAGGGGAAGGATGCCGATTTTCTCGGCGGATAAAAATTATACCAACACTTAACTCAAAAGTCAAGCATTTATTAACCTATTTTTACTATTTTACTGTTTCCGTTATCCTGCTCTTTGCGCATTTTTCGCCTTTTGAAAAGGCTTATTCTTTCCTGATATTCACCTGTGTCACACTTTTCGACTATAACCAAAAGAAGCGTTACGAGCATAAGGTATGGAAGTGGGCAGAAAATTCCGGGATTTACAAGGGACATAAGCTCAAGTCCGATATATGAAATAAACACCGTAATGTTAAACAGCGTCACCTTTCTCCAGATAAGCATATTTCTGCTGATAAACTGAACGATAAATGCAATTATTCCTACTGTTCCCAAAGATGCCGCAATCTGTATAGGCTCGCAATGATACCAGCAAAGCGAAAATTCTTTTGAAGCATGAACGTCGCGGTTGCCCATGTAACCTAGCCCCGTTCCGAAAGTCGGGTGATTAAGATAATCGTTAATACCCCTTGCACAGTGAACAGCACGAACTTCGGAAGATTCTCCCATAAGAAACTCGTTTATTGCCATAAACAGTCTGTTTATTGTATAGCCGAAAAACTCAATAAACTGACGGAAGAAAATCAGAACGCCGAGTAAAATGAACAAGCAAATAAAAATATATGCCACTCTTCTTCTTTTGTCATAAAGAGTATACATTACTATGCACATGCCAAGCTCAATTCCGCCGAAAACCATGCCGCCTCTCGAACCGGTCAAAAGAATCGCTAAAAAAAAGACAAAGCCTAAAATTGTTGCATAGCTTTTTCTGTTTGCAAGCAAGAACGTGAACGGCAATGCAATCATTAACAAAGTTGACAAATTGTTTCTCCATTGCATAAACAAAAGCCCTCTGATGTCGAGCACCTTGTTAATGTTTATAACATAAAAAGAAAACACCATAAACGAGCCGAAAAGTCCTGCAATGACCATTATTTTTGTCAGCATATTTATCAGCGAATAGTCTTTTTTCGTTTCAATATTGGCATAGAAAAGCAAATACAAAAATACCATTCCAAAGCCCAAGCCCGCCATATGGTAAAGGGATGTGGGCGCAAGATATTCCTCGGCTGTAATAAAGCCTAATCCGCCTAAGACTATGGACGCGGACACAAACACCATAGGCCAAAACTGCGAGCCTTGAATTTTTATGGGCTTCCAATAGAAAACAAAATGCAGAATAAGACAAGCACCGAGCGGAATAGCCAGAAGCTTATATTGCATGAATGTATTATATGAATCGTAACAATGAATCGAAATCATTACCGTTAAAAGAAACGGCAGAAGCGTTGCCATAAAATCATCGCTCAGCAAAAAGACCAATGCCACAATAAAACCGAATACAAGTGTTCCGTAAACCTGCAATCCGAGAGTTGTAAAAACACCTGCCAGACAGCAAAGCATTATCATCCACTCGGTTGTTAAGAAAAACGAGCGAACGCTTTTAAGTGTATTTTGAAATTTTTCGGATTTCACAAATGACATCATTATTCCCCTTTATACCATTTTGATTATAAAGAAAATTATAAATAAATCAACATTTGTGACAATAATTTAATAATTATTACAAAAGTCTTACAAACAAAAATGTAAAATAAACTTGACATTTCAAAAATCCGCTGATACAATAAAAGTAAAGTTAGCTTTACATTTCATCGGTATTTACTTAGTGGGGTGATGATTTGAAAAACCGATTAGAAAATTTACGAAAATCCCGAGGACTTCGGCAAGACGAGTTAGGCGAGGCTCTTGGAGTATCACGGCAAACGGTAATATCCATTGAAAAGGGCAAGTATAACCCGTCAATAACGCTTGCGTTTAAAATCGCCAGGTATTTTAACACTACTATTGAAGAAATTTTTATATTTGAAGGTGATGAAAATGAAATCTAAATCATTAAAATACAGCATAATATCCCTAATTTTCTGTTTGGCTTTATCCGCCGGAGCATTTTCTGCGGCATTTTATTTTGTTAAAGCCAATTCAGATACGTCCGCATATTTTTTCGGTGCAGGTACCGGAACGGCAGCGGTTGCGGTGGCTATGGCAATAAAAATTACTGTGATGCTTAAAAATCCAAAATACCGAAAAGAACAGGAAGCAGCGCAAAAAGACGAGCGGCTGATATCGCTTCGCAACCGTTCAATGGCTGTATCTTACTATATAACTGTAATTGGCGTTGCTATTGCAAGCATTGTTTTTGCAGTTAAGGGAGATATGTACAGTGCAAGAAACCTTTCCACAATTCTTTGCTTTAGCTTTGCCGTTTATCTTATTGCATATTTAGTTTTATCACACAAGGAGTAAGTAGCGTGAAAAATATAATGAAAGGAACGATACCGTGCACGAAAAGCTGTTTTTTAGGAGCATTTTGTGCGACTGCTGTATCGCATGGCGATAAAAATGAATTTAACCGTAAATGAAATTCACAAAAGCTTTGGAGAAAAACAAGTTCTTAAAGGAATTTCCTTTTCAGCCAAAAGCGGCAAGGCGCTTGGCATTTTGGGGCGAAACGGAGCAGGAAAAACAACGCTTATCCGCATAATAATGCAGGTTTTCGGAGCTGATTCAGGCACTGTTCTGCTCGACGGGAAACCGATAAATACTGAAAAAATTCACATTGGATATCTTCCCGAAGAACGGGGTCTTTACCCAAAGCAGAAAATAATGACTCAGCTTTTATATTTTGCAGAGTTAAAAGGTATTGACAAGAAAAGCGCACGCCTGACCGCTGAAAAACACTTTAAGGAGCTTCAAATTGAGCAATACAAAAATGTACGGCTTGACACGCTCTCAAAGGGTAATCAGCAAAAAATTCAGCTTATTGCGGCGCTCATTTCCGACCCCGACATAGTTATTCTTGACGAGCCTTTTTCTGGGCTTGACCCAGTTAATGCAAATATGCTCAAAAATATTGTAAAAGAGCTGATTTCTGAGGGTAAAATGGTGCTTTTCTCCAGCCATCAGATGAATTATATTGAAGAGTTCTGCGACGACATTATAATCCTCAACGGCGGAAAAGCGGTTCTTTCGGGAAGTATTAAGCAAATTAAAAGAAGCTATGAAAGAAATGTTTTTGAGGTCTCCCCGCAGGACAGCGAAACTGCCCTCAGCGTTATTTTGAACGCATCCCTTCCCTATGTGAACAAAGCGGAAATTGTTGACGGCAAGCTTACGGTTACTCTTAAAAGCGAGGAGAACAAACCCGAGCTTATTAAATTTGCCGCTGAAAACATTCCCGATGTTGACGGAATTTGTGTTAAAGAGCCTACTCTTGCAGATATCTTTATTCATTACACGGAGGGCAGCGTATGAAACAGTTTGCTAAGGTTTTTAAGTTTGAATTTTTAAATATAATAAGAAGCAAGGCTTTCATTTTTTTAACCTTGATTCTGTTTATCGGCTCAACTGCGGTTCTTTTTTATCCCCGTTTTTCAAATAGTCAAAAAGCTCCCTTAATCGGCGAAAGCAAGCCGAGCAAGCTCGCTGTATTTGATACTGTTGGAGAACTTGGAGAATATATAAAGGAAAATATGACGTCTTACGAAGTTATTCTTTGCAAAGATGAGACGGAGGCCGCGGCACTTTTGAAGGACAATACTGTTGATGCATCAATTACTATCAGTTCTCCGCTTTCGTACACATATTCTGTCAATGATATGAGCTTGTATGATGAAACCGCAAAAACAGTAAGCGAACTTTTACAGTTTAAATACAGAGAAACAAGACTTGCTGAATTCGGACTTACCGAAAGCCAAATTGCCGAAATACAGTCAGCAGTTACAGTTCCCGAAATTAAGATTGTAGGAAACGACCAAGCCCAAAGTTTTCTTTACACTTACATTTTACTGTTTATGCTTTACATGGCGGTTATCGCATACGGTCAAATGATTGCCCAAAGCGTTGCAACCGAAAAAAGCTCAAGGGCTATGGAGCTTCTTATTACAAGTGCCAAACCCGACAGTCTGATTTTCGGCAAAGTCCTTGGCACAGGCTTTGCAGGGCTTTCGCAAATGCTTGTAATTCTTTTGTGGGCTCTTCTTTGCTACCGTATAAACGCACCTTTCTGGGCGGATAATTTCTTAGTTGCTTCTATTTTTGATATGCCCGTTTCGCTCATAATTTACACCGCTGTTTTCTTCGTGCTTGGATTCCTGATATACGCTTTCCTTTACGGAGCATTCGGCTCGCTTGCCTCAAAAATGGAAGACCTCAGCACTCTCACAACTCCGCTTACGTTTCTTATGGTAATTGCGTTTATAGTTCCGATTACAAGCATCAGCTCAGGCAATGTTGACTCAGGGCTTATGAAAGTTTTGTCCTTTATTCCGTTTTGTTCGCCTATGGCTATGTTTGCACGGATTGCAATGAGCACGGTAAATCCCTTACACATTGCAATTTCAATAATAATTCTTATTTTGTCAAATATCGGAATAGGCTACATTGCCGTGCTCATATACAGAATGGGAATTTTAATGTACGGCAAGCCACCGAAAATCACGCAAGTTTTAAAACAGCTTAAAAAATGACTTTGTTTACAAATTGTTCACTGTTTATCTATTGTTAATCAATATTTTCATGTTATATTAAGTACAGTTGTTCATGGTTTTTGACATATTTCATTTTCATTCTCCTTTCTCAAGCTTTGGAAAAGCAAAAAAACGACTCCCGAAAGGGAGTTGTTTTTTTATGTGTTGATTTAAAAATTGGATACAAATATTTAATGCCAGATAATGATAATTATTCTTTCCAGAATTCACCCTTATGAAAATTCAAGTTTCCGAGAGGTTTTGCAGTAACCCTGAACATCACACAGCCATCAGGACAAACAACAGTCTTACTGTATTTACCGTCTCCTCCGATGTTCTCTAAATCTCCGCCGCTTCGAACCGCTTCCATAATGGGATACAGCATCATCATTGTTTTACTGCAAATTCCGTATCCGTCATCATTAACAGGACATCCGTAAGTACATCGGTAAGTATCGCCGATTTCTTCGCCGTTACGGCAGTAATTTTCCGTATGGTCACCACGCAAAAATCCTATAACTTTTATTTCAAACTCATACTCTTCATCATACCATTTTTTCATATATTTCCTCCGATAAAGCTCTCCTTATCTTTCTTACAAAGTGGTAATTATGTGAGTTTTTATATTAAAGCTGAAAAAGTCCTGTTTTTTTCATTGCCTTGCTAAGTGTGCGTGCGGCAAAATGGCTTGCTTTTTCGGCGCCCGCTTTGGCGCACTCGGTAAGATATGCCTTATCGTTCATCAGTCTGTTAAATTCATCTTTAAACGGGCGAAGCTCTTCAACCACCGCTTCTGCAACTGCTGATTTAAAATCGCCGTAGCCCTTACCCTCAAACTCTTGTTCAATTTCCTCAAAGTTCTTGCCCGTACAGCAGGAATAAATTCCCATAAGGTTGTTTATTCCGTCTTTGCCCTCAGCGTATTTTACAACAGCCTCAGAATCGGTAACTGCACTCTTTATTTTCTTAACAATAACATTATCGTCGTCAAGCATTGAAATAAACGCCCGCGGATTGGGGTCGGATTTACTCATTTTGTGTACAGGATCCTGGAGCGACATAACGCTCGCACCCACCTTGCCTATGAACGGCTCGGGAATTTTAAACGTATTGCCGTAAACCGTATTAAAACGCTCCGCAATGTCACGGGCAAGCTCAAGATGCTGTTTTTGATCTGCGCCTATGGGCACAAAGTCAGTCTGATAAAGTAAAATATCCGCCGCCATTAAAATGGGATATGTAAAAAGACCCACGTTTACGTTCTCAGGGTGCTTTTCGCTCTTATCTTTAAACTGTGTCATTCTTGCAGCCTCGCCGAACTGTGTGCAGCAGTTAAGAAGCCATGCAAGCTGTGCGTGCTGCGGCACATGGCTTTGAATAAACACAATATTTTTTTCAGGATCAATGCCCAGCGCCAAAAGAATTGCATACATTTCAAGCGTTCTTCTGCGCAAATCCGCAGGCTCGGGACGAACCGTTAAGGAATGCAAATCCGCAACTGCATAAAGGCAGTTATATTCACCCTCAGACATATCTTTCCAATTTTTCAGAGCGCCCAAGTAATTTCCGAGCGTGGGCGTGCCTGTGGGCTGAATTGCGCTTAATACTATTTTCTTTTTCTCTGCGGTTTCCATTGTCCTGTCACCTTTCAAAAATGCCTTACAGCAGTAATTTATATATTGTATATTATCCTATTTTTTAAACTGTTTGTCAAGAAAAGAAAAATGCGGTAGTTTGTACCGCATGTTGGTTTGAGCATTTTTAATGTATAGGCAGTATAAAAGTTGAATATTTTAATAATAAACAAAATATTACTCGGTATCTATAATTATTCAGATTTTTTGTTCTTAAAAACAAAGATTTTGCTGAAAACATAATTTAGTATTACAACTGCAACACTTACAATAAGCTTTGAGAGCATTCCATCAATGCCGAATATAGTTTGGCTAAGCCCAAAATAAACCAAAAACGGAACTCCGAACCATTCAAGCGCCCCTGTGAAAAGGCGAGATGCAACAAATTTCCAAAGCTCGCCTACTATTGTTTTTACATCTTTTGCCTTACTTTCAAAAACCCATATTTTATTTGTTGCGAAGGCAAAAAGCACGGCACAAACCCATGAAATCACATTGGCAACAGCAATTCCTGCAATTTCATTTTGTAATTTTATTAGTTTTGTGCATATGGCATATGACACAAAGCTTACGGCGGTGGTAAGCACACCGAAAACAATATACAGAATAATTTCTTTATATTTAATGAAAAGCTCTTTTACCTTTTGCATAATGTATCTATCCTCTTTAAAATACAGTATTTGCAATTCTAACACAAAAAAGTTTCATTTGCAAACAGAATAAATCTTCTCTTATTTCTTGACAAAGCGGTAAAAAGTCTGTATAATGTCATTTGCAATTAAATCACGCTGCTATGGCTCAGTAGGTAGAGCGCGTCCTTGGTAAGGACGAGGTCACCGGTTCAAATCCGGTTAGCAGC
>JAFLUO010000053.1 GCA_022508705.1 Oscillospiraceae bacterium | reverse complement strand
GCACTTTTTCAGGTTGGAAAAGGCGGAATTTCAGATGCGCTTATTAAACAGACGGACGACGCTTTAACGGCACGGGAGCTTATAAAATTAAAGGTTTTAAGAGAAACCTGCCCCAATACGCCGAGAGAGGTTGCGGAAAAGCTTGCAACCGCTACAAATTCAGAGGTTGTGGGCGTTATCGGCGGAGTTATGATTTTATACAGATATAACAAGAAGCTTCACGAGGGCGAAAAGAAGGTTAAAACGAGATGAAAATCGGTATTTTCGGCGGAACATTCAATCCGCCCCACAAGGGTCACGCAAGAATGGTTGAAAAAATGGCGAATGAGCTTTCTCTTGACAAGGTTTTGATAATTCCCAATAAAAAACCTACTCATAAACGCTGCGACGACCTTGCGGATAACGAGGACAGACTCGCTATGTGCCGTTTGGCTTTCAAAAACCCCATTTACGAGTTAAGCACTATGGAAATGGACAGAGAAAGTGACAGTTACACCATTTATACCGTTGACGATATAATGAAAAAATATCCGGATGCCGAGCTGTATATTATAATCGGTTCTGATATGTTCTTAATTTTCCACAAGTGGTACAAGCACAAAGAGCTTTTGGAAAAATGCACGATTTGCGTTGCATCCCGTGAAAATCAGGACAGTATCAACGAACTTCGCTCCTACGCATTCAGCAATTTGAGTGTATATATTAAAGAGCTTGACGCAAAAAACATTCACATTTCGCCGATGGATGCCTTTGCAGTCAGTTCAAGCGAAATTCGGGAAATGATTCGTGAGGGCAGAAGTATTTACGGATTGGTTGAGCCGGAAATAATTGAATATATGGAGAGCCGCAAGCTTTATGGATACGGAAAGAAACAGTGAATTTTTGGAGATACTAAAGCAAAGGCTCACTCCGGCTCGGCTTTACCATTCAATTTGCGTTGCGGAACAGGCAAGAAATTTGGCGAAAATATTCGGCGCAAACACAGAAAAAGCATACACGGCAGGGCTTATTCATGATATAATGCGTTATGAACCGCCCGAAAATATGCTAAAACTTATAGACGAAGACGGAAAATACAAATTAACGGAGTTGGAAAGAAAAATTACGGTAACCCTGCATGCAGTGGCAGGCGAGGTTTATTTGCGAAAAGTTCTCGGTGTTACTGATGAAGAAATTCTTTCAGCGGTTCGTTACCACACAACGGGCAGGGAGAATATGTCTTTGCTTGAAAAAATAATTTACGTTGCAGACCTTACGAGTGAGGACAGAAATTATCCCGACGTTGGCGAGGTTTGTGAAATGGCGGAGCAGTCACTTGAAAAAGCGACTCTTCGAGGGCTATCGTTTACGATTGAGAGCAATGCGAAAGAAAACAAACCGATTCATATTGACACAGTAAAAGCGTATAATTACCTTGCAGAAAGGACGTAAAAGAAATATGGAAAGACAGGAACTAATGCAAAATATCGTCAAAATTCTTGACAGTAAAAAAGCAACTGATATAAAAGTGCTTGAGATTACCGACCTTACGGTAGTAGCGGATTATTTTGTTATTGCAACGGGTACTTCGGGCACACACATTCGCTCTCTCGCCGACGAGGTTGAGGTTGCGATTAAAAAGCAGGGAGTAGAGCCGAGAAGTGTTGAAGGCAGAACTACGGGCTGGATACTTCTTGATTACGGCGCAGTTATCGTTCACATTTTTACGCCGGACCAAAGAGAACTGTTTAATCTTGAACATCTTTGGGCAGACGCTGAAGAAGCAGATATAAGCAAATTTATTACCGAATAAAAAGAGGGTTAAGATATGAACTACGATTTTAAAAACGTTGAACAAAAATGGCAGGAAAAATGGGAGCAGGAAGGCGTATTTCACGCTCAGGACAATTCCGACAAGAAAAAGTTTTATGCGCTTGTTGAATTTCCGTACCCCAGCGGCGCAGGTATGCATGTAGGGCACATTAAGGCTTATTCGGGCCTTGAGGTAGTTTCAAGAAAAAGAAGGCTTGAGGGCTACAACGTGCTTTTCCCCATAGGCTTTGACGCTTACGGTCTTCCTACTGAAAACTATGCCATTAAAACGGGTATTCATCCGAGAAAAGTTACGGATATGAATATCGAAAAGTTTACAAGTCAGTTAAAGCGTGTAGGATTTTCATTTGACTGGACGAGAGTTATCGACACAACAGAAGAAGGCTACTATAAGTGGACGCAGTGGATTTTCCTTAAAATGTTTGAAAACGGTCTTGCATTCCGTGACAAAACTCTTGTAAACTATTGCCCTTCTTGTAAGGTTGTTCTTTCAAACGAAGATTCGCAGGGCGGTAAATGTGATATTTGCCACAGTGATATTGTTCAGAAATCAAAAGACGTTTGGTATCTTCGCATTACCGAATATGCCGACAAGCTTCTTGAAGGCTTAAAAGAAGTTGACTATCTTCCCAATGTTAAGCTTCAGCAGGAAAACTGGATCGGTAAATCAAGAGGCGCATTTGTAACATTCTCAGTGAATGAAGCTGATGAAAGCTTTAAGATTTATACAACCCGTCCCGATACTCTCTTCGGTGTAACGTTTATGGTTATGGCGCCGGAGCACCCGATTATTGATAAATATGCAGATATTATCGGTAATATGGACGAAATCAACGCTTACAGAGCCGAATGCGCAAAGAAAACGGAATTTGAGCGTACTCAGCTTGTTAAGGATAAAACGGGCGTTAAACTCCAAGGCTTTACGGCTAAAAACCCCGTAAACGGCAAAGATATTCCGATTTACATTTCCGATTACGTTATGATGGGCTACGGCACGGGCGCTATTATGGCAGTTCCCGCTCACGACCAGCGTGACTATGACTTTGCAAAGAAATTCGGCATTGATATTATTGAGGTTATCAAGGGCGGCGATATTTCAAAAGAGGCTTACACAGGCGACGGCGAAATGGTAAATTCGGGCTTCCTTGATGGAATGACAAATAAAAAAGATTCAATTGCGAAAATGATAGACTACCTTGCGGAAAAAGGCATAGGCGAGGGCGGCGTTCAGTACAAAATGAAGGATTGGGCGTTTAACCGTCAGCGTTATTGGGGCGAGCCGATTCCGATTGTTCACTGCCCGAATTGCGGCATGGTTGCAGTGCCTTATGAGGAACTTCCGTTAAGACTTCCTGAGGTTGAAAACTTTGAGCCGGGTCAGGACGGCGAAAGTCCTCTTGCAAAAATTGACTCTTATGTTAACTGCAAATGTCCGAAATGCGGCGGTGACGCTAAGCGTGAAACAGATACAATGCCTCAGTGGGCAGGTTCTTCATGGTATTTCCTGCGTTATATTGACCCGCATAACACCGAGGTTTTGGCAGATATGGATAAACTTAATTATTGGGGACCTGTTGACTGGTACAACGGCGGAATGGAGCACGTTACACGCCACCTTATCTATTCAAGATTCTGGCACAGATTCCTTTATGACATAGGCGCAGTACCGTTCCCCGAACCCTACTTAAAGAGAACCGCTCAAGGGCTTATTTTAGGACCTGACGGAGTTAAAATGAGTAAGTCAAGAGGAAATGTTATTGACCCCAATGAGGTTGTTGACGTTTACGGTGCAGACGTTCTTCGTACTTACGTACTGTTTATGGGTGACTATGAGCAGGCAGCTCCCTGGAGCGAATCAAGCGTTAAGGGTTGTAAGAGATTTATTGACAGAATATGGAATCTCAAAGAAATACTTACAGACGGCGATGACTATTCAAAAGAGCTTTCATCTGCTATGCACAAAACCGTTAAAAAGGTTACCGAAGATATTGAAAATATGAAATTCAATACTGCAATCGCCGCACTTATGACTCTTCTTAACGCAATTTATGACAACGGCAAAATAAATAAAGCAGAGCTTAAAACATTCATTTTGCTTGTAAGCCCCTTTGCACCGCATATTGCAGAAGAAATGTGGTCTGAATTGGGCTTTGGCGAAATGCTTGCAAAAGACGGCGTATGGCCTACTTACGATGCCGCAAAATGTGTTGACGATTCAGTTGAAATTGTTGTTCAGATTAACGGAAAAATCCGTGCAAAGCTGGTAGTTCCCGTTGACATTTCCAATGAAGATGCAATACAACTTGCAAAGAGTGATGAAAAAATTGCAGAAGAACTGAGCGGCAAAAATATTATTAAAGAAATTTACGTTAAAGGCAAGCTTGTAAATATTGTTGCAAAATAAACAAAACAAGAGGGGTGTTTTAAAAAGCACCCCTCAAATATAAAATTAAGGTGAAAGAAATGTCCTTGCTTTGCTGTCCGAAATGCCGTGAAAAATTAGAAATTAAAGAGAATACATATGTTTGCGAAAACGGGCACTCCTTTGACAAAGCTCGGCAAGGCTATGTAAATTTGCTTTTGCCCAATAAACGCCACTCAGTAGCTCCCGGGGACTCCCGTGAAATGATAATGAGTCGCCGTTCCTTTCTTGAAAGCGGCAAATATGACATTTTTTCTGACAGACTAAATTCGATTGTAAAGCAATTGTCAGGCAATAGTCAAAAAATATCTATTGTTGATTGCGGATGCGGAGAGGGGTATTACGACGGCAGACTTTTCGAATATCTTGATAAGTTAAAAATTGACTACGAGCTTTTAGGGCTCGATATTTCTAAGGAAGCGGTAAAGGCGGCGGCAGGAAAATATAAGCAAATTACCTTTGCGGTTGCAAGCAACTTTGATCTTCCCGTAAAGGAAAACAGCGCGGATATTGCTCTTGTGATTTTTTCACCTATGGTTGAAACCGAATTTTACAGAATTTTGAAAACAGGCGGTTATTTAATTTATGCGGTACCGGGAGTCCGCCATTTAATGGGGCTAAAAGAAGCCGTTTACGACTCTCCTTATGAAAACACGGAGAAGGATACGCAATATCATGGCTTTGATTTTGTCGGAAGATACCACGTGGGCGGAAAAATTACCGTTTCGGGGGAAGAGGCAGTTAATCTTTTTAAAATGACACCGTATTATTATAAAACCGAGCTTTCGGCAATAGATAAAATTCGTCTAAAAGAGAAAATTGAGACTGAAATACAATTTGACTTTTTGATATACAGGAAAGAGGAGGCGGAAAAATGAAGATTATTGACATTTCAAAGGACGTTTTAAGTGCAGAGGTTTACCCAGGTGATCCTGAGCCGAAAATCCGTAAGGTTACAGACATAAACGAGGGAGCGGAATACAATTTAAGTGAGCTTTCAATGTGTTTGCACAACGGAACTCACATTGATGCGCCTCTTCATTTTCTTGATGACGGAGTGGATATTTCGTCTGTTGACCCCGTGGCTTTTGTGGGACCGTGCGTTGTTATTGAAGTTCCCGAGGGGATAATCACAGGTGAAATAGTTGAGCGTTATTTCCCGAGAAATACGAAGAGAATTTTAATTAAATCAAACGGTAAAGCTTTTTTACATGAAACTGCCGCCACTGTTCTTGCGGTTATGGGTGTGTATTTGGTTGGAACAGACGGGCAAACTATTGAAACGGCTGACTCGTGCGGGCGCACTCACAGATCCCTTTTAATGGACGGTATATCCATTCTTGAAGGGCTTGATTTGAGCGCGGCAGAAGAGGGCGATTACTTTCTTGTGGCTCCCCCTCTTAAAATTGACGGAGCAGAGGCGGCGCCCTGCAGAGCGCTTTTAATTTCGGATCACATTTTCTGGAGCGGAGATAAACACTAATGCCACTTTCTAAAAATCAGGAAATAAAACTGCATATTGACGGGATTTCCTCTGAAGGGACTGGCGTAGGACGATTTGACGGGCAGGCTGTTTTCGTTTCGGGCGCGGCTGAGGGTGACGAGCTGTTAGTACATATAATAAAGGCGAAAAAGACCTATGCTGTGGGCAAAATTAAAGAGATTTTAAAGCCCTCAAATGACAGAATACCCGTTGACTGCCCGTATTTTAAACAATGCGGCGGGTGTGTTTACAGACACATAAGCTATGAGGCCGAAAAACGCATAAAAACGCAAAAGGTAAAAGACGCGTTTTTGCGCATTGCACATATAGACGTTCCCGTAAGAGAAATTATTACGGCAAATACTGAGCGGTACAGAAATAAAGCGGAATACCCTGTGGGCAGAGATTTAAACGGAGTTAATATCGGCTTTTATGCCAACCGTACTCACAGAATTGTTGATGCTGAAGACTGTCTTTTACAGCCTGAGGAATTTGCCGAAATAGTTGAAATTATCCGCAAATGGATATTTATAAATCACGTTTCTGTTTGGAATTCAGAATCGTGCGATGGGTTACTTCGGCATATTTATATCCGTAAAGGATTTTTGTCGGGCGAAATAATGGTTTGCCTTGTTATAAACGGAGAAAATATACCGAAAGAAGATGAAATTATTTCTGAAATTTCAAAGGTTTCGGGAGTAAAGAGCATAGTATTAAATATCAATACCAAAAATACGAATGTGATTTTAGGCGATGAGGTAAAAGTACTTTGGGGTAGTGGAAAAATAAGCGATACCCTTTGCGGTGTGGAAATTGAGTTGTCCCCGTTGTCTTTTTATCAGATAAATCACGACTGCGCAGAAGCTCTATACAAAAAAGCGGCGGAATATGCCGCACTTTCGGGGACGGAAACAGTTATTGACCTCTACTGCGGAGCAGGTACGATAGGATTTTCAATGGCTCACAAGGCGAAAAAGGTAATCGGAGTTGAGATTATTCCCGAAGCCATACAAGATGCAAAGAAAAACGCAAAACGCAACGGAGCAGAAAACGCTGAGTTTTATTGTATGGATGCAGGTGAAGCGGTAAAAATGCTTCGCGATAAAAATATTCAGCCCGATATTGTTCTCCTTGACCCGCCGAGAAAAGGATGCAGTAAAGAGGTGCTTTCCTGCGTGGCAGAAATGAACCCTGAGAGAATAGTATATATTTCCTGTGACGTTTCGACACAAAGCAGAGATTGCGCCATATTAAAAGATCTTGGTTATAAAACACAAGAGGTAACCCCCGTTGATATGTTCCCAAGAACGGCACATGTGGAGAGTGTGGCGTTGATGACAAGAGAGTAGAGAGAACTAAAAGAGTTTTTTAACAGGATTGTCATTTCTTTTTTACTTTTAGAAAAAGACAGATGTATTAAATTTTATTGTAGGAGTTTATTCAATTTATAGCAGTGGGTTGATCTTTAGCAAAAAAAGGGATTAGATATGTGTAAAAAATACAAAAAAATAACAAGGGTTGATGAAGCTGTTAGTTGGGGGAAGAAATACTATGGATACTGGTTGCCAAATTATCAGCTTGGCGGGAAGTTAAGAAATGTTTATGAAACAGAACATCCTGAGTGGTATGTTACTCAGAGAATTTCAAAAGCTGAAATAGAAAAGCTGAAAGAAGAGGCATTAGAGAATCAGTATTTTTCATTTTACTGTGGTGGTAATTATGGTTTGGCAATCAATCAAAAATTACGAAAAGGGTATACAAATTATATTTTTCCGGAAAATAACCTTTTAATAATGCAAAAAGTTTTAGACGAGCGATTAAATATATCCTACATACCAGAGAATATTTGGGGATATAGATTCGTAGATTATAATGATTTATGTAATAGTGCAGGAAAACAGAATATAACCCGTGGAACAGTCCTTGAAGACAAAGGGTATATGGGAGTAGGTATTGTAAAATCAGAACTTATAAAGGATTTTGGAAGATATGACACAATTTTAAAAATAATGATTCCCAAGGGCGCAAAAGGATTGTATACAAATTTGATTAGTAATAGAAATAGAGAACAGGAAGTATTATTTGCAAGAGGAACCAAACTGCGAGTTTTATTTAAGTATAGAGGTAAAAGAAAAATACTTATATGTAAAATGATGATATAGTGTTGTAATATTAGGAGTAATGGTGTTGTCAATTATATTATAACGAGTGTGGCATTATTATTAAAGAGATAAATCAGAAAGATAGGCGTATATTTTTATGAAACTTTCGATTGAAAAAATGACCAACAGAATATGCGCTGTTTTTGGAGATTGTACACCTTCTATTTATCTTTACGGTTCCGTTGCTTTAGAGGACTTTCGGCTTGGTTGGAGCGATATTGACATTCTTGTCTTGACCCAAACACCGATTTCCGAAAAACAAGCAGAAGAATTGGTAAATCTTCGCCAAAAAATGTTGGAAGAAGAGCCTGATAACCTGTATTACCAATCTTTTGAGGGTGGAATGCTAACGCTTTCGTCTTTTATGAATAGTCAGCATGACAGAGTTGTTTACTGGGGAACAAGTGGTCAGCGTATAGCTAATTCATACCATTTTGACAGCTTTTCAATGACAGAACTATTGGAAAACGGCATTTTATTGGCAGGCAAGGATATTCGAGAATGTCTCACTCCGCCGACTTTCGAGGATTTATATAGAGATGTAAAACAGCATTATGAAACAATCCGTAATGCACATCAAACAGGAAGAAGCTTGTATTCTTTTGGTTGGCTGTTGGACATTGCACGCTGTATTTACACACTGCGTACCGGAAAAATTGCAGCGAAAACTTTTGCCGGAGAATGGGCGCTAAAAGAAAATTTGTGCCCTGTTCCTAAAAGTCTGCAAATGGCTGTTAATCTGCGATATGCGGCTACATCGCTAAAAGACGATGTGGAGTTACTTGATTACGCTGAAACATTAGGCGGCGATGTTCAGATTTTTGCGGATGTGCTGGAATATGAACTTGCTTCCTTGGAGAAATAGTGGTTAATAAGTTTTCATATACGGAGAGAGTAGTTATTTTAATAAAAGGTTAAATTATGAAAAAGGTTATTGATTTTCTGAAAAAAGAGCTTATGCTGACAGTTGCGGTTTTGGCGGCGGCAGTATCACTGTTTATTTCTCCGCCGAATGCCGATTTGCTTAAAAGCATAGATTGGCGTACACTTGTAACGCTGTTTATGATGCTGACAGTTCTTGAGGGCTTTAAAAAAGAGAATATTTTCAGGCCAATACTTAAGGTTGCTGAAAAAATCGGCGGAATTGTCGGACTCTCATTTTTTCTTGTTTTCGGCGTTTTCTTTTCGTCAATGTTTGTAACGAATGACGTTTCGCTTATAATCTTTGTACCGCTCACGATAATTCTTTTTCGCTCAGGCGGTAAAGAAAAGTACATATTGCCTGTTATTACAATGGAAAATATTGCGGCAATAAGAGGCTCTCTTTTACTTCCCTTCGGAAGTCCGCAAAATCTGTTTTTGTACGGAAAATCAGGCGTTTCGGCAGGCTTGTTTATTTTACACATGTCTCCGCTTTGGGTTTCCTCCGCCATACTGTTAAGTATTTTTATTCTTGTTCTTTACAGAAAAAATACGAAAGAAAAAATAGAATGGCAGGGTAATGTAACAGAGGCGTGGAATCCAAAAAGAAAAAGAAAAAGACAAAGACTTGTTTACCTTTGCCTTTTTGTAATGATACTTTTAACCATTTTAACAAGAACTCAGTATTATCTTGGCGTAGCAGCAGTTGTTTTATGCACTGTGTTGGTGTTTGACAGGCAAATACTAATAAAGACCGATTACGTTTTGATTCTGACGTTTTTCTGCTTCTTTGTTTTTTCATCATCTATTGCGGCAAACGGGCAGATTTCAAGCTTTCTTACAAGCTCTGTCGGTAACCGTGAGTACGTTTGGGGAATACTTTTAAGTCAGTTGATTTCAAATGTACCCGCATCTATTGTGCTTTACCCGTTTACCAAGAATTTGGCGGCGCTTTTATACGGAGTTGACACGGCAGGGCTTTGTTCTCTTATAGGCTCGCTGGCATCGGTGATAAATTATAGAATATATGTCCGTGAATATCCCAAAAACGGTATGAAATTTATAAAAACCTTTACACTTATCAGCTTAGCGTTTTTTATAATAGTAGCTGTACCCGGATTTTTAATATCAAAATATTGGACTTTTTAGTAAGGAGAGAGAAATTTATGCGTGAAATTAAAAAGTCTGCAAAATTAGATAATGTTCTTTATGATGTAAGAGGTCCCGTTGTTGACGAGGCGGCAAGAATGGAAAGCAGAGGAATGCACATTCTAAAGCTTAATATCGGCAATCCTGCGCCCTTTGGCTTCCGCACGCCCGATGAAATTGTGTTTGACATGCAGCGTCAGCTCAGCGAGTGCGAGGGGTATTCAGATGCAAAGGGGCTTTTTTCTGCAAGAAAAGCCATAATGCAATATGCGCAGAATAAAAATATTCCCAACGTGTCCGTTAACGATATTTTTACGGGCAACGGAGTCAGCGAGCTTATAAATTTAAGTATGTCCGCTCTGCTTGACAGCGGCGATGAAGTTCTTGTGCCGTCTCCCGATTATCCGCTGTGGACTGCATGCGTTACTCTTGCAGGCGGAACGGCAGTTCATTATATTTGTGATGAAAGCGCCGAGTGGTACCCCGATATTGATGACATCAAGAAAAAAATAACTGACAGAACAAAGGCTATTGTAATTATAAATCCCAATAACCCCACGGGTGCGCTTTACCCGAAAGAGCTGCTCCAGCAAATTGTGCAAATTGCAAGGGAAAACGATTTAATAATTTTTTCCGATGAAATCTATGACCGTCTTGTAATGGACGGGGAAGAGCATATTTCAATAGCTTCACTTGCTCCCGATGTTTTTTGCGTTACGTTCAGCGGACTTTCAAAGTCGCATATGATTGCGGGTTACAGAATCGGCTGGATGATACTCAGCGGAGAAAAGAGTGCTGCTAAGGATTATATTGAAGGGCTTAATATGCTGTCAAATATGCGCCTTTGCTCAAATGTGCCTGCTCAGTCAATAGTTCAGACTGCTTTGGGCGGTTACCAAAGCGTGAATAAATATATCGTTCCCGGCGGCAGAGTTTATGAGCAGAGAGAGTTTATTTACAATGCGCTCAAAGACATTCCGGGCATTACAGCGGTAAAACCGAAAGCGGCGTTTTATATTTTCCCGAAAATCGACACAAAAAAGTTTAATATTCATAATGACGAGCAGTTCGCCTTTGATTTGCTCCGTCAAAAGAAAATACTGATAATTCACGGCGGCGGATTTAATTGGCACGAGCCTGACCACTTCCGTATAGTTTATCTTCCGAGAATTGAGGTTTTAAAGGAAGCGACAAACTCAATTGCAGATTTTCTGTCGACTTATCGTCAAGACTGATTTTATAAATACAAAAAACCGACTGAGTAGTCAGTCGGTTTAATTTTTGCTATAATTTATTTTTCACATTACATGTTTTCACGCTGTTTCAAAACTGCGTTGTGAATATCCTCTTTTGTCTGCCCGGTAAGCTTGTAAAGGAAGAACGGAACTCCTGCAAGGAACATCATTATACCGTGGAAAATGGTGTAGAAGAAAAGAAGTGCAACCTTAGTTTCAAAGGACTGAGGTTGATAAAGCAAACCTTCAGCAGTTTCCAACGGGCGGATATAACCTATGAGCGAGCCTTCGTCGAAAAGGATTTGCGGAGCTATGGCACCTGCAGCGGCGCTGCTGATAGTCGTGCCTATTCCGAGAACGAACGGCAAGCTTGCATCAAGACGTTTGCCTTTTGTTTGAAGTTCAAGGGATTCAAGGACATCAGCCTGGAACATTGTGGGAAGAAGGTTAGATGCGCCGAACTGAAGACCTATAAGGAACAGTGCAATAACAAATATAATCTGCAAAACTCCGCTTTCGTGTTTGAAATAGATATAACCGACAGCGAATGCAAGAGTGTTGATGATTACTGAGTAAATACCGCTGGCGATATAAAGAACTCGGGAGTTAAATTTCTTTAAAAGGAAGTTAATAACAAGCATACCTACCGCTGTGCCGATTCCCGTGGGAAGACCGAACAAAAGGAATTTTGAGGGGCTTCCCAAAAGTGCAACTGCCATATAGATGCCCATATAAGTTGCAATGTTTCTAAAGGTTTTAACAAAATCGGAAATAATAATCGCCCAAGCGTACTTATTCGAAAGAACGTCAAGAATACCGATAAGGGGATTTTTTCTTTCCTGAGAACATACAACTCGTTCTTTCAGAAGCTTCATAGCGAAAAGCATTGAAATTATTCCGCAGGCGCTGCAAAGAGCCGCACCCACAATATACTGCAATGCAAGGTTGTCTTTCCAGATTGCATTAAGCACAAGAATTACAACCAAAGGTGCAGAGTTACCGACTGCAGATGAAATACTTCTAAAAGAAATAACGCTGTCGCGCTCATTAAGGTTTGGAGTCATAAAGTTTGCAACCATATTAAGACAACCGCAGAAGTTAGTTGCTATTG
>JAFLUO010000052.1 GCA_022508705.1 Oscillospiraceae bacterium | reverse complement strand
TTATACCGTTGACGGCGGACTTTTAGGCGAAATAGAGTATGAAAACTTTAATGCCGCGTCGGCTGTCTTTACGGTGAACGGAATAAATATTCACCCGGGTGAAGCTAAAAATAAAATGAAAAATTCAGTGCTTATTGCTAATGAGCTTATTAACCTTTTCCCAAAAGCCGAAACGCCTGCTCATACGGAAAATTATGAAGGATTTTACCACATTTGCGGCATTTCAGGCGATGAAACAAAGACAACGGTTCAAATGATTATCCGTGAACATGATAAGGAACTGTTTGAAAAGCGCAAAGCCTTTACAGAAAATGCGGTGTCTTATATAAATTCGGTTTACGGGGACGGTACGGTCGTTCTTGACTTGAAAGACAGTTACTATAATATGAAGCCGAAAATTTTGCCCCATATGGAGCTTATTGAAAATGCTGAAAAGGCGATGAGAAATGTAGGCGTAACACCGAAAATCATTCCCATAAGAGGCGGAACAGACGGAGCAACCCTCTCTTATAAAGGTCTTCCGTGTCCGAATCTTTCAACGGGAGGCGCAAATTTTCACAGCATTCACGAATTTGTATCGGTTGATTCAATGGTAAAAATGACTGAGGTTTTGATTGAACTTGCTAAAATGTGAAAATTTGAGTAAATAAAGATGCTGTTTTCAAACACTCCAATTTACAAGGAAATAATATTGATAACAACATATATAAGTAAAGTCCGCATTCCTTTAGGGTGCGGACTTTTAGATTGCGGTGCCAAAATCAGATGTTATCTACATTATTGTAGGAACTTTTAATATTCCATAATTATATTTATATTTTCTTTTATAATGTAATTTTGTAGCATACATATTCACCAACACAGCGAAACCCACAATCTATTGCATCGGCTTGTGATTTTCTTTCGTTGAAGAAAACCATGTGCCTCGTTCCTCTGCGTTTGCAGTCATTTAGTGACGCTGTCAGAAGAGCACGATATAATTTTCTGTCATATACATCATCTTTAAAGTCTATGCCAAATATTTCAGACACAAACTCATCATCCTTAAAATATATTACTCCCGTGGATTTCCCTTCTTGTAGATAGGCATAAATTCTCCAATGATCAATGGCAGTAAAGATTCTTTCCGAGTTCCAATACATATCTTTGTCGTGTTGCGAATGAATATCGGAGAAAAATTTATAATTAGCCTGCGTGATAGGAACAACATGCTTGTCTTCGGGTTGCAGTATATAATGATCAAAATCCACCACATCGTTATAACTTTCCTCAATACACTCAAATCCGTAGGATTCAAGAGCCGCAACAGCTTCAATATTCTCTTTTGAAAAACCAAGATATAATTCACTACCTGAGAATCGTTCGCGTGCAAAGTCTATAAACTCAGCTAAGGCTTCATTCATTCCATCGGCAACACAAAACGCACAAGTATCAAGATAGCGATCTTCCGGCAAGTAATAATAATGTATCCATCCGGATACTTTACTATTCCGCTCAAAGAGCAGTATTTCCTCACCATCACGGGAAAATGCTTCACGAGCACGGGCAATGAAATCATTCTTTGACTTGATTCCGTCGGCATAGGTTGGGTAACCCGAGCGGGTTTGATCTAACGCAAGTTCATAAGCAAATCCGACATAGCGGTCAAAATCTTGTTCTTTCAATTTTCTCAGCATGCCATTTCCTCCAAACTCCGAGTATCCGCTTTCAGATTTTCTATATTTCAATTCCGTTTTCTTTAGCTATAAATTTTACAACGCTGTCGTCATTGTTTTCGCCGATTATTATATCGGAGATTTCTTTTACTTGCGGTACTGCATTACTTACGGCAACACTCGTGTCCGCAACGCTCAGCATCGGTATATCGTTAAGGTTATCTCCGAAAGCGACGATTTTCTCAGCTTGCATATATTCCTTCAAAAATTTCACAGCGTTTGACTTTGAAGCGGTGTCTGCAAAAACCTCCAAAAGCCAGCCGTCTGTGTATTGGTCAGGGTAAAATGCAAAGCTTATACCGCTGATACTTTCTAATTCTTCGGCTACGGGCAGAAGCAAATCCCTTGGAGCATACAAATTAAAGTAAACGGGACTTTGATTTGCGGGTAATTTATATAGTGAATCTACCTTGTAAAATCTTCCGTCAAGCATAATCTTGCGGGTGTCAAAAAACCACTGCATTGCAGGGGTGTCAATACCAGTACACTGAATTGAAAGCTTTTCGCCGTCAAATGAAAAAACGTTTGGGTGAAGTGAATGCTTTTCAAAAATTTTCAGTACCTTTCTATAAGGCTCGTTTTGGATTTCACAATACTTAATTACCTGATTTTTCCCGAAATCATAAACGAAAACACCGTTCATAAGTATTGCAGGTGCGGAAAGAGTAACGCCTTTTAAAACCTGCTCTCCCGTTATCATACTGCGGGCGGTTGCAACGGAAAAAAGTATACCTCTTTCGTAGAATTCTTTTATTTTGCCAATTTCATATTCAGAAAGCGTGGCATCGGAGTGAAGCAGAGTTCCATCTAAATCGGTTATGTATAACTTTTTCATTAAATCACCTATCATTAAAATCAACAATATTTTATAATGCATGGCGAAAAATGTCAAACTGTATTGATTTTATTGTTAAGAAATGTTTTAATATAATCAATACAATAATGGCGCAAAATTTTGAAGAAAGGGCGATACTGCGAAAACAGAGTATCGCAAGGAACTATTATGGATTTTAAAACAGGAACGCTGATGTATTGCCTTGCGGCAGGAATAATAGCTTTCGTTATTATTCAATCCGTTTTCTTTATGGTAAAAGCATGGAAACGGGGCAAGGAAATCGGCATTGAAAAAGAAAAAATGAAACAAACGGTAATTTCAAGCGTGCTTTTTACCATTGCTCCTGCAATATCAATTCTGGCAACGGTTTTGGCACTCGCTTCCGCTCTTGGAATAGTTCTTCCGTGGATTCGCCTTTCCGTTATCGGCAATCTCGCTTACGAAACCGTAGCCGCAGAGAGTGCTATAGGCGTTTTCGGCTCGTCACTTGCAAATGAAATCAAAGACCCAACGCAGTTTTCAACTATTTTCTGGACAATGACCATAGGTTCTTGCTTCCCGCTTATTCTTTTGCCGATTCTCTGCAAAAAAATACATAAGGCAACTCAGAAAATAACCACAAAAAACAGTTCCGCAAATGCCCTTGGGGATATTCTCGGAGCGGCAGCATTTATCGGAATTATTGCCGCATTTATTTCCCGTGCGGTTGCAGGAGTTCCGTCCGACGGACCCTCGGCAGGCTTTATGTCTGTATCGGTTCTTCTTTCCGCAATGATTTTCACCATAGCACTTGACTTTTTATGCAGAAAGAAAAATTTAACTAAGCTTGAACCGTTCGTTTTGCCTATTGCAATGTTCGGAGCTATGGGAATTGCGATTCTGTTTACGCAAACGTTGCCCGTATCATTGACAGAGTTTACTTGGAGATAAGGAGGAGCTTGACATGAAAAAAGAAAAAACATTTATTGACAAAATGCACTCCTGGGGCGCAGTTTGGTCTGTTGCGGCACTTATGGCGCTCTATTCCGCTCCGCTTATTTTCTCCATTCATTATGACGCGTTCCCCGAGCTTAAAACACTCTTAAAGGCCCTTTCAACAGTTATTACTGTCTATTGGACAACTGCAATTATTGAGGTTATAACCTATACTCCCATGTTGGGAGCAGGTGGAACTTATCTGTCATTTTTGACGGGCAATATCACAAATCTTAAATTGCCCTGCGCAATGAATGCTATGGAAAGAGCAAACGTAAAAGCGAACAGCGAAGAGGGCGAGGTAATCTCAACAATATCCATAGCCGCATCTTCAATAACTACAACGCTTATAATTGCTGTCGGCGTGCTCGCCTTTGCGCCCGTACTGCCGAAAATCCTTGCAGAAGGCTCTGTAATAAAGCCTGCATTTGAATATGTTGTTCCTGCTCTTTTTGGAGCGCTCGGAGCTTCGTATTTTGTAAAGCATTGGAAAATTTCGATTTTACCCATCGCGGTAGGCATTCTTGTCTATATCCTCTCACCGTCAATGGCGGTCGGCACAATGATTTTTGTGACCATAGTTGTAAGCGTGCTCGGCGCATTTGGAATGTATAAACTGAAGTGGATTAAATAATAAAATTTATTTGCTTACATTTGTAGGGGCAGGTTTCCACGCCTGCCCTTTTTGTTTTAGTGAAAAGTAGGGGACGATGCCCACATCGTCCCCTTATCGGTAAAAATTTTATTAAAAATCACTTGTAAATATTGTATTTTAGGGCATTAAGTGATACAATAAATCCGATTAAAACTAATTTACAAGGAGGCTTGCCCAAATGTCACTTGTACCGATGAAAACTCTGCTCGCTGAGGCGGAAAAAAGAAATATAGCAATAGGTGCTTTTTCTGTCGGAAATATGGAAATGATTATGGGAGCCGTATCTGCAGCCGAAGAGCTTAATACTCCTATAATTCTTCAAATTGCAGAGGTAAGGCTTAAAAATTCACCCCTTGAACTTATGGGTCCGATGATGGTTTCTGCGGCTGAAAATTCAAAAGTGCCCATAGCCGTTCATTTAGATCACGGCCTTAAATTTGAAACCGTGCAAAAAGCACTCCGGCTGGGCTTTACATCAGTTATGTTCGACGGCTCTTTGCTTCCGCTGGAACAGAATATTCAAGAGGTAAAAAAGGTTTGCGAAGAGGCAAGAAAATACGGCGCTACCGTTGAGGCGGAATTAGGCGTTGTCGGCGGTAATGAGGGTGAAGGCAAGCAGCACGAAATCCTTTGCACCAATCCTGACGATGCAAAAATCTTCTGTGACGAAACGGGTGTTGATGCTTTGGCAGTGGCTATAGGCAACGCTCACGGCAATTACCCTGTTTTGCCGTCACTTCGTTTTGACGTTCTTGACGACATTCACAAAACGGTTTCAACTCCGCTTGTCCTGCACGGCGGTTCGGGAATAACCGACGAAATGTTCCGTCAGTCGATAATGCTCGGCATCCGCAAGGTTAATATTGCGACTGCTTCGTTTAACCATTTGGCAACGGCTGCAAAAAATTATTGCGATACTCACGAAGATGTCAACTATTTTGACCTTTCCAAAGCAGAGGCAGAGGGTGTTTACGAAAATGTTAAACGCCATATAAAAATATTCAGCTTCATAGATTAAAGGAGAATATAGATGAAATACATAGAGTTTGACAATTCCAAAGAATTTGATTTAATACTCTTGGGCAGAGTTGCAGTTGACCTTAACCCCGTTGATTATTACTGCCCCCTTAACGAGAGCACAACCTTTAAAAGATATCTTGGCGGCTCACCTGCTAATATCGCAGTAGGTCTTGCACGCTTGGGCAAAAAGGTTGGCTTCTTTGCCCGTGTTTCCGATGACCAGCTCGGCACTTTCGTTACAGATTTCTTTGAAAAAGAGGGAATTGATACATCACATATCATAAAATGCGAAAACGGAGAAAAAATCGGTCTTACCTTTACGGAAATTAAATCCGAAACAGAAAGCTCAATAGTTATGTACCGCAACGAAGCGGCTGACTTAAAGCTCGAGGTTTCAGATATTGATGAAGATTACATAAAGAAAGGCAAAGCAATTCTTATCTCAGGCACAGCCCTTTGCGAAAGCCCGTCAAGAGAGGCGGCGCTCAAAGCCGTAATGCTTGCTAAGAGAAATAATATTCCAGTTATTTTCGACATTGACTACCGTGCATACAACTGGAAAAATGACGATGAAATTTCAATTTATTATTCAAGTGTAGCCCGTGAGGCAGACATTATTCTTGGCTCACGGGAAGAATATGACCTTACCGAAAAGCTTATAAAGCCAGGTATGACTGATGAGGAAACTGCCGCATATTGGCACTCGCAGAATGCAAAAATCGTAGTTATCAAGCACGGTAAAGAGGGCTCAACAGCTTATACAAATGACGGTGAGAGCTATAACATTAAGCCTTTCCCCGTAAAGCTTCTTAAATCCTTTGGCGGCGGCGACGGATATGCCAGCGCTTTTCTTTACGGTCTTTTCGAGGGCTTTGAAATCATTGACGCTCTTGAATTCGGCTCGGCATCTGCCGCAATGCTCGTGGCATCCCACGCTTGCTCGCAGGATATGCCGTCAGCAGAAGCAGTTAAGAAATTCATTGCTGACGAAAAAGCGGAATACGGAGAAATGATAGCAAGAGGCTAAAGCATTTCAAATGAAAACTGTTAAAAAAATATTCAAAAACAAAAAATTTAAGATTTTTATCTGCACGGTGCTGTGCCTTTGCATTTTAGGCGCAGGCGCGGTTATAGGAATAAACGCATATATGATTTCCTTTGCCAAGGATTATATTATTGATGTGGGAAGTTTGTCTGACTATGATTTTGACTGCATAATGGTGCTCGGTGCAGGTCTTTGGGACGGCGAGCCGTCACCGATGCTTAAAGAACGGCTGGATTTCGGTTTGGAAGCGTACAGTACGGGTTGCAGTACAAAGTTTTTAATGTCGGGAGATCACGGCACGGAATATTACGATGAAGTCAATGCAATGAAAGACTATGTAATTGCGAACGGCGTTGACCAAGATGACGTTTTTCTTGACCATGCAGGTTTTTCAACCTATGAGTCAATGTACCGTGCAAGAGATGTCTTTAAGACTGAAAAAATGCTTATTGTAACACAAAAATATCATTTGTACCGTGCAGTTTACAATGCAAGAAAGTTGGGGCTTGACGCTTACGGCTTTGACAGAGAAGAACTTAAATACCCCATTTATAACGATTTAAGGGAATCGGCGGCAAGAGTAAAGGATTTTTTTTATTGCATAGCAAAGCCAGAGCCTACCTATCTTGGTGAAGAGATACCCGTAAAGACAGCCAGTGCAACACTGACCGATGGATAAAGAAAGATAATATAAACATTTAAGGTGATAAATATGTACGAAAATCCCAGTTTCAATGAAAACAACGAAAAAATACTCTGTGAGAGAAACGGCAAAAACGCCGACATGCTAATGGATATAAAGGTTAAAATCCTTAAACCACAAGAAGAAATGACCTTTTGCGAAAGCGAAAATGAAACGGCAATTCTTTTAATGGCAGGGGATGTTGAATTTACCTTTGACGGAAAAACGGAGAGAGCTGTTCGCAGAAGTCCGTTTTTAGACACAGCAACTGCTATTCATTTTGCCAAAGGCAATACGGTAAAAATAAAGGCAAACAGTGAGTCGAGAATTGTAATTGAGCAGACGGATAATGACAATGAATTCGGTGTTCATTATTATAAAGGCGAGGATATGACTGTTCAGCATTTCGGTGCTGACCAATGGGACGGCACGGCTGACAGGCAGGTACTCACGGTTTTTGACTATGAAAACGCTCCCTATTCAAAGCTTGTTTTGGGTGAAGTTTTCCACAAGCCCGGTTGTTGGACCAGCTACCCGCCCCATTATCATCCGCAGCCTGAGGTTTACTATTATGAGTTTGAAAAACCGCAGGGCTTCGGCGTAGGATTTAACGGTGACGACTGCTATAAAGTAGAAAATCAGGGTTGCCTTTGCATAACGCCTATGAAAACTCATCAGCAGGCGGCAGCCCCTGGATATAAAATGTGTTATGTTTGGATGATTCGCCATTTAGACGGTGACCCGTGGATAAAAACACGAATTGACGCACCCGAACATAAATGGCTTTTAGAAGCTGAATGATAAATAGATGCTGAATAAGAAACTTTTTAGGAGGAAAAACCTATGGCTATTATGACAACAGCTCAGGCGCTTGTTAAGTTCCTTGACAATCAATATGTTTCATTTGACGGCAAGGAAACAAAATTTGTTGACGGCATTTTTACCATATTCGGACACGGCATTGTCTGCGGTCTCGGCGAAGCACTTGACTCAGACCGTGGCGGACTTATCGTTTATCAGGGTAAAAATGAGCAGGGTATGGCACATACGGCCACTGCTTTTGCAAAGCAGAATAACAGAAGAAAGATTATTGCATGCTCTTCTTCAATAGGACCTGGTGCGGCAAATATGGTAACTGCGGCGGCAACGGCAACTGTTAACCACGTTCCGCTTTTGCTTATTCCTGCCGACGCATTTTCAACCCGTCAGCCAGACCCCGTTCTTCAGCAGTTTGAACAGGTAAATTCACTTTCCATAACAACAAACGATGCTTATAAAGCTGTTACAAGATATTGGGACAGAATTGCACGCCCCGAACAGTTAATGAGCGCTATGATAAACGCAATGCGCGTTCTTACCGATACGGCGGAAACAGGCGCAGTCTGCATTTCAATGCCCCAGGACGTTGAGGGCGAAAGCTACGATTTTCCCGATGAATTTTTACAAAAGAGAGTACATAAAATCACAAGAATTGCTCCGTCTCCCGATGAGGTTGAGGATATTGCAAAAATACTTCTCTCGGCTTCCAAGCCGCTCGTTATTTGCGGCGGCGGTGTAAGATATTCAGAAGCAGGCGAAGCGCTTGAGAATTTCTGTAAAGAATTTAATATCCCGTTTGCCGAAACACAGTCAGGTAAAACGGCTTGCCACAGTAGCAATGAATATAACCTTGGCGGTCTTGGCGTTACGGGCAACAGCGCAGGCAACGTAATTGCAAAAGAGGCTGATGTAGTCTTAGGCGTAGGCACAAGATTTTCCGATTTCACAACGGGCTCAAAATCACTTTTCAGAAGCGACGCCAAGGTTCTTACAATAAACACGTCACGTTTTGACGCATATAAATTAGGCGCAGTAAAGCTTGTAAGTGACGCAAAGCTCGGTATTTTAGCCCTCGGTGATATTCTTCGTGCAAACGGATACAAATCAGCTTACACAACCGAAATTGCAGATGCCCGCAAAGGCTGGGCAGATGAGTATGCACGCCTTGCCGCTTATAAATATGACGAAAACTTTGAGCCACTCATTAAAGCGAGAGATGAAAGAACTATCCCCGAATTTGCAGAAAAGATGGGCACTATTACACAGACTGCCGCAGTTGCAAAGGTTCGCGAGCTTATTCCCGAAGATGCTATTTGCGTAGGTGCGGCAGGTTCACTCCCCGGTGACCTTCAAAGAATGTGGACGTCCGACAGCCTTTATTCCTATAATATGGAATACGGCTACTCCTGTATGGGATATGAAATCGCAGGCGCATTCGGCTCAAAGCTTGCAGAGCCAGACAAAGAGGTTTATGCAATGTGCGGTGACGGCAGTTATTTAATGCTTCATTCAGAGCTCATTACCTCAATTCAGGAAAAGAAGAAAATCAACGTTTTGCTGTTTGACAACAGCGGTTTCGGTTGTATCAATAACCTTGAAATGTCAAACGGTATAGGCAATTTGGCTACTGAATTCCGCTTCCGTGATGACAACAATAATCTTTTGGGCGACTTAGTTCCCATTGATTTTGCTAAATGTGCCAGCGGTTACGGGGTTAAGACCTATACAGCAAGAACAATGGAAGAGCTTGAAGCGGCTCTTATTGACAGCCAAAAACAGACAGTTTCAACGCTTATTGACATTAAGGTTCTGCCAAAATCAATGACGGACGGTTACGGCGCTTGGTGGAATGTTGGCGTAGCAAGTACATCACAAAATAAAGCCGTTCAACAGGCTTATTTGAATAAAAAAGAAAATCAAGAGAAAGCGAGAAAGTATTGATATGTTAGATAAGAATAAAGTTAAACTTGGTATTGCACCCATAGCTTGGACAAACGACGATATGCCTGATTTGGGCGCGGAAAACACATTTGAACAGTGCATTTCAGAGATGGCTCTTGCAGGCTTTACAGGTTGTGAGGTTGGCAACAAGTATCCGAGAAATGATATTCCTGCTCTTAAAAAGGCACTCGCCCTTCGTAATATGCAGATTTGTAATGCGTGGTTCTCATCATTCCTTATAACAAAGCCTTACGAAGAGGTTGAAAAGGATTTCATAGAGCACATCACATTCCTTAAAGAGATGGGCGCAAAGGTTGTCGGAATTTCTGAACAAGGACATTCAATTCAGGGTACTGATAAGTCAATTTTTGAAGAAAAATACATTATGAACGACGAAGAGTGGGATATGCTTTGCACAGGAATTAACAAGCTTGGCAAGGTTGCAAAGGATATGGGCATTAAGCTTTGCCTTCATCACCACATGGGTACGGTTGTTCAGACTGAGGCTGAAATTGACAGACTTATGGCAAATACTGACCCTGAGGTTTTCGGACTTCTCTTTGACTCAGGTCACTTGGCATATTGCGGAGAGGATTATATGTCCGTTCTCAAAAAATATGCAGACAGGATCTACCACGTTCATCTTAAAGACATCCGTCCTGAAATGGTAAAGAAAGTAAAAGACGAGCATTTAAGCTTTCTTCAAGGTGTAAGGCTCGGTACCTTTACAGTCCCTGGCGACGGCGCTATTGACTTTAAGCCCATATTTGATGTTCTTGAAAGCACGGGCTATGAAGGTTATGTTCTTGTTGAGGCAGAGCAGGACCCTGCAATTGCAAATCCGCTTGAATATGCAATTAAGGCAAGAAAATACATAAGCGAAGTTTCAGGTCTTTAATCACAAATAATTATCCCAAAAGGAGTAATATAAAATGGCAGTTGAAAAATTACAGTATTTTGTAAACGGTGAATTCCGTGATTCAAAAACAGACACATGGTATGACCTTCACAATCCATCGACAGGTGAGGTAACAGGTCAGGCACCCTGCTGCACAAACGATGAGGTTCTTGAGGCAATTGAAGCCGCAAAAGCAGCATATCCGGGATGGCGTGCAGTTCCCGCAATTAAGCGTGCGCAGATTCTCTACAAAATCCGTGATCTTATCATTGAAAATATGGAAGAGCTCACAATGTGCGTTGCCAAGGAAAACGGTAAAGTTTGGGGCGAAGCTGAGGGCGATGTTCTCAAAGCAAAAGAGGGCACAGAGCTTGCAACTCAGGTTCCCTCACTTATGATGGGCGAAAGCTTAATGGACGCTTCAACAGGTTACGATACAGTTAAATACCGTGAGCCTCTTGGCGTTTTCGCAGGCATTGTTCCCGTTAACTTCCCTGCAATGATTCCTTTCGGTTGGATGGCACCCACTTGCATAGCAACGGGAAACACAATGGTACTTAAAGCCGCTTCCCTTACACCGAAAACCGCAATGATGTTCGCAAAGATTTATAAGGAAGCAGGCGTTCCCGACGGTGTTATCAACATTGTTACATGCTCTCGAAACGAAATCAACACAATTCTTGACCACCCCGACGTTAAGGGTATCACATTTGTAGGTTCAACACCCGTAGGTCTTAAAATTTATCAGAGAGCCGCTGCCGCAGGCAAGCGTTGCCAGGCACTTTGCCAGGCAAAGAACCACGCTCTTGTTATGGCTGACTGCGCTTTGGAGAGAACCGTTGCAGGTGTTATCAACTCAGCATACGGCTGTGCAGGTCAGCGTTGCATGGCTCTTTCGGCTTGCGTAGTTGAAGAGGCTATTGCAGACAAATTCGTTGCGGAGCTTAAAAAGCAGGCATCAAAGATTAAGGTTGGCCCCTCATGGGATAAATCTTCAAAGCTTGGCCCGATTACTTATGAAAAGCATTACAAGGAAGTTCTTGCTGATATTGACAAAGGTGTTGCAGAGGGCGCAGAGCTCGTTCTTGACGGCAGAAACTGCGTTGTTGAAGGATATGAAAACGGCTACTTTGTAGGACCGACAATCTTTGACCATGTAACAGAAGATATGACTATCGGCAGAGACGAGGTGTTCGGTCCCGTTCTTTGCATTAAACGCTGCAAGAACTTTGAAGAAGGCCTTAAGATTATGAACGACAGCCCCTATGCAAATGGTTCGGTTATCTATACACAGAGCGGCTATTTTGCACGTCAGTTTGCACGCTACACAGACGGCGGTCAGGTTGGTATCAACGTAGGTATTCCAGTACCCGTTGGTGTGTTCCCGTTCTCCGGTCATAAGCAGTCTTTCTTCGGCGACCTTCACTGCCTCGGCAAAGATGCATACCGTTTCTTCACTGAATCAAAGGCAGTTACAACCCACTGGTTTGACGAAGAGGAGGCAGCATCCACAAACGTTAGCACCTGGGACGGTACTATCTAATTTTGGCTGTTTTTCTTAAAAATAAAATTATCATATAAATAATTATCGGAGGAAATTCTTATGTTAAAAATCGGTATTATCGGTGCAGGCCGTATCGGCAAAGTGCATCTTGAATCAATTTCATACCATGTAAAAAACGCAACAGTTGTTGCAATGGCAGACCCGTTTATGAACGATGAAACAAAAGCCTTCATTGAGGGCTTCGGCGTTGAAAAAATCTATACGGATTACAAAGAGATAATCAATGACCCCGAAATTGACGCAGTTCTTGTTTGTTCTTCAACGGACACTCACGCACCCATTTCTATTGAGGCTATCAACGCTGGCAAGCACGTTTTCTGTGAAAAACCCCTTGCAAATACTGTTGATAAAATTCTTG
>JAFLUO010000051.1 GCA_022508705.1 Oscillospiraceae bacterium | reverse complement strand
TTATGATATATCCAATCCATTTTTTCGTTGACAATGTCTTTTTTGCTTTTAATAAGATAGCCTGCAAGCTCGCCGATTAGCGGAGATATTTCCTGACTGTCAAGGGAAGACGGACAACTTCTTACTATTACCGAACCGTTGCCGAAATCCTCGGTATCAAAGCCAGCCTTACAAACCAAATCAAGATTTTCAAGAACAGCAGTGTATTCGTCTTTACCAAGCGTTACGGAAACTGGCTCAATTAGGATTTGACTGCCTGTATGATGGTCGGTTTCTTTAAGATTATTGAAATTTATTCTTTCGTGGGCGGCGTGCTTGTCAATCACAAACACAGAACCGCTCAACTCAACAAAAATATATGTTTTAAACGCTTCGCCTAAAATTTTGAAATCTTCATTATATACTAAAGGTGCTGATTTTTCTTCGATTATAGTCTCGGTAGGCTCTGCATTTTTCACAACGGGAAATTCAATTTCAATACCGTTATCATTTTCATCTGTATGATATGAATTGGAATTTCTTGCGGAATCAAATACAGTAAATTTATCGTCAAATGAAGGTGTTGCTGTTTGCGAAATAACCGTTTGCTCTGCACTTTGAGGTTCATTAAAAGTATACTTTTTTTGCAAAACCTGAACATTTGCGGGCTTTGATGGCGTAATTTGCGCTTGTTTAAAGCTGTCTATGTTATCCAACTGTGATTTTACCGAATGGAAAACTGCATCAAAAAGCGCGTGTTCATCTGAAAACCTTACCTCAATTTTTGACGGGTGAACATTAACATCAACCCTTTCGGGGCTAATTTCAATAAATAATACTCCGCCGGGGAATTTACCCACCATAACTGTATTTTTATAAGCAGCTTCAAAGGCGGCAGTTACGGTAGAATTGCGAATACTTCTTCCGTTCACAAAGAAATACTGCATACCCCTTGAGCCTCTTGAATTGTACGGAGGAGTCACAAGGCCGTGAACACGAATTCCGTTTATTACCGAATCAACAGAGATTAGCCCGTCACAAAAATCCTTTCCGAATGCCGAGTAGCATACACCTCTTAGCTCTCCGTTACCCTGAGTCATAAATACGTTTTTGCCGTCACGGATAAATTTAATAGAAATTTGGGGATTTGCAAGGGCTATTTTCTCAACTACTGCCGCAACAAAGTTGCCTTCGCTTACGTCCTTTTTCAAAAATTTCATTCTTGCAGGAGTATTATAAAAAATCTCACGGACAATAAACGTTGTGCCTACTGCACAGCCCGCATCGAAAATATCGGTTATTTCGCCGCCCTCAATATTAAGGCTTGTGCCGAACTCTTCCGTTTCGGTTCTTGTAATAAGGTTTACCTTTGAAACGGCGGCAATTGAAGGAAGCGCCTCACCGCGAAAGCCCAGCGTCATTATTGAATTTAAGTCATCAGCACTTGAAATTTTACTTGTGGCGTGGCTTTGAAATGCCGTTTTCACGTCTTCTCTTGCTATGCCGCAACCGTTATCAGTTACTCTTATGAATTTTATACCGCCGTTCTGAATTTCAACGGTTATGGTGTCGGCGCCTGCGTCAACGGCATTTTCCATAAGCTCTTTTACAACGCTTGCAGGTCTTTCAACAACCTCGCCTGCCGCTATTAAATTTGAAATTTCCACTGGGAGTTTATTTATTTTTGCCATTGACCGCACCTCCTTTTAAATAACTTTTAATATTTATTGCTTAGCTTCACTTGCAAGCTCATTGAGTATGCCCATAGCTTCAATGGGAGTCAGAACATTTACGTCAAGGGATTTAAGACGTTCAATTATACTTTTCGTTCTGCCGTCGTCAAATGAAATTTGAATGTCCTCTGTAGTATCAATTTCTTCAGGTATATTTACACTCGGTTTCATTAAATCGTTGTCTTCTAAAACTTTAAGAATTACCTTTGCTCTCGAAATTACGGTATCGGGAACTCCTGCCAGCTTTGCAACCTCAATACCGAAGCTGCTGTCTGCGCCGCCGGGGATAATTCTGCGCAAGAATGTTAAATCGTCGCCCCGTTTTTTAACTGCAACATTATAGTTCTTAACTCCGCCAACTTGGTTTTCAAGCTCAGAAAGCTCGTGATAATGTGTTGCGAAAAGAGTTTTCGCTCCTACTTTCTTTTTATCGGCTAAAAACTCAACAACAGAGCGTGCAATACTCATTCCGTCAAAGGTTGATGTACCTCTGCCGATTTCATCAAGTATAACTAAACTGTTGCCCGTGGCATAAGCTAATATTTCTGCAACTTCGTTCATCTCAACCATAAAGGTTGACTGCCCTGACGCTAAATCGTCAGATGCGCCTACACGGGTAAAAATAGCATCTACAATGCCTATATCCGCTGACCTTGCAGGAACAAACGAGCCCATTTGAGCCATCAAAACAATCAATGCGATTTGGCGCATATATGTTGATTTACCTGCCATATTTGGCCCTGTAATTATCATCATTCTGTTTTCATTCGTATCAAGGAGCGTGTCGTTAGGAACGAACATAGTGCCCTTTTGAAGTGCTTCTACAACAGGGTGCCTGCCCTCTGAAATACGAATTACACCTTTATCGTTAATATCGGGTCTTGTGTAATTATTCTGCACAGCAATGTGTGCCAGAGAGCAAATTACATCTAAAAGAGCAAGAGAATGGGATGTCATTTGTGTTCTTACGTATTCGCCTGCTATTTTTTTGCGTATTGAATTGAGTATTTCATATTCAAGGCTTATAATTCTTTCCTGAGCACCCAGCACCTTTGTTTCAAGCTCTTTAAGCTCCTCAGTTATGTACCTTTCGCAGTTTGAAAGAGTCTGCTTGCGAATATAATGCTCGGGAACAAGCTCTTTATAGGAATTAAGTACCTCAAAGAAATATCCGAAAACCTTGTTATAGCCGATTTTAAGCTTTTTAATGCCTGTTTTTTCCTGCTCTTCGGCTTCAAGCTTTGTTAGAATGTCACGGCCGCCGTTTACAATACTGCGAAGTTCGTCAAGCTCTTTATTAAAGCCGTCTTTTATCATTCCGCCTTCTCTGACAGAAAACGGAGCATCTTCTGAAATAGAAATGTCAATAAGCGAGCATACATCCTCTAAAACATCAAGCTCATTATAAACTGTTTTTAAAAGATTGCATTCACAAGTTGAAATGTTTGATTTAATTTCAGGTAGCTTTTTGAGTGTTGACAAGAGCGACAGCAGTTCTTTCGCATTAGCGGTGTTATAAACAACCCGTGTCATTAAACGCTCAATATCATAAACGCCTGAGAGCATTTTCATTATGTTCTCACGCATTTCGGTTTTTGAATAAAGCTCGTCAACTGCGTTAAGTCTTCTTGAAATTTCTGCGCAGTCATAAAGGGGGCGTTCAAGGAAAGAACGAAGCATTCTTTTGCCCATTGCGGTTTTGGTTTTATCAAGCACCCACAAAAGCGAGCCTTTGGTGTTGCGGTCACGCATTGTTTCAATAAGCTCAAGGTTTCTTATTGCCGACACGCCCAGCTTCATATACTTTGCATCAGTGTAAAAATTTACGCTTTTAATATTGTCAAGGTCTCTTTTTTGGGTTGATTTTAAATAGAGTAATGCGGCGCCAAAGGATTTCGCCGCACTTTCTCTTCCGTTAAGGGAAAGAGATGTTAAATCATTGATTTCAAAATGGTTTTTAATCTCCTCAGTAGCTTTTTCTAAATCAAATTCATCGGTTAATATTTCAACGGATGCTTCAAGCTTTTTAGAAATGAATTCCGAGAACTTCGGAAATGAAACAGCCTCTTTATTAAGAATTATTTCAGACGGATTATACCTGCCTATTTCATTTACCGCTCTTTGTTCCGTATTTTCCGAAAATTCGGTAAGATTGACCTCACCTGTTGAAATATCAACAAAGCCCAAACCTACTCTGCCGTCAAAAGCGCAAACAGAGCAAAGATAATTATTCTTTGATTCGTCAAGCATAGAGCTTTCAATAACCGTTCCGGGCGTTACAATTCTTATAACATCACGCTTAACAATGCCCTTTGCAAGGGCAGGGTCTTCCATTTGCTCGCAAATAGCTACCTTGTAACCGTGAGAAACCAGTTTTGCTATGTAAGAATCGGCGCTGTGGAAAGGAACGCCGCACATAGGCGCGCGCTCCTCCTGCCCGCAGTCTCTGCCCGTAAGAACTAAATCCAGCTCTTTTGATGCAATTTTTGCATCTTCAAAGAACATTTCGTAAAAGTCACCGAGACGGAACATAAGAATAGCGTCCTGATAATTCTCTTTAATTTCAAAATACTGCTTCATCATTGGTGAAAGCTCTGCCATATCTTATGCCCCCTCTCTTTCTTAAAACTTACTCGTGATTATGGTCACAACCACCGCCGCAACATGAGCAGTCACCGCCGCAAGCGTCGCTGTGAGCAGTCGGATCGCAGGTTGCAGGATCTTCGCCGTTTACGCAAAGGGCAAGAATACCCGTGAGATAATTCATCATATCGTCAATATCTTGTCTTGCCATTTCGTAATTACGCATATTTTCATTTTGCATAATTTCAGAATAAACGCCTCTGAATTCTTCATCATAAGCCTTGAGCTTGCCTTCGTCGGCATCTTCTTTTGAAGCCTCATGCTGATAAGAAATCTGGATGAGCTGAATTTTGCTCATAAGCTCTGCAAGACCTGTGTCTTTGTCATTTGCCTCTCTTGCAGCAACAAATTTAGCGTAGCGCTCGTCCTTCTGAATTTCTGCGCCAAGCTCTCTTGCAAGTTTTTCAAGATTGTCCATTGTTTTTACTCCTTTATTTTGTAATTTATATACTGATTATTTTACAAGCTCGCCTCTGACTATCCAGTTAAGCGGCTCTGTAACCTTAACATGACAGAATTTGCCGATAAGCGATTTATCGCATTTAAATTCAATAATAACATTTCCGTCTGTTCTGCCTGCAAGGAGTTCCCCGTTGTTTTTGCTTTCGCCCTCGCAAAGAACACGGAAGGTTTTGCCTTTCATTTCGGCATTATGCTCTGCCGCTATTGACTCTTGCAAATCGCAAAGCTCTTTAAACCATTTTGCTTTTTCGCTGTGAGGAACAGGGTCAGGCATCTCAGCAGCTTTCGTACCCTTTCTCGGTGAAAAAATAAATGTGAAAAGAGATGTAAACCCAACCTCTTTTACAAGGGAAAGAGTGTCGCAAAACTCTTCGTAGGTTTCACCGGGAAAGCCTACAATAACGTCGCTTGTAAGAGAAAGACCGTCGATTTTCTCTTTTGCATAACTTATAAGCTCAAGATATTTCTCCCTTGTGTAACAGCGGTTCATTTCACTTAAAATTCGGTTATTTCCCGACTGGAAAGGCAGGTGAATGTGCTTTGATGCCTTTTCACATTCGGCTATTGTATCAATAAGCTCATGAGTACAGTCTTTCGGATGCGAGGTCATAAAACGAATTGTAAAATCCCCATCAAGAGCATTTATTCTTCTTAAAAGCTCTGAAAAATTGATGTCCTCTTCAAGACCTTTACCATAAGAATTTACGTTTTGCCCTAAAAGCGTAATATCTTTGTACCCATCAGCTATTATTTGCTTCGCTTCATTTATTATGTCCTCGGATTTTCTGCTTCTTTCGCGGCCCCTGACATAAGGCACAACGCAATAACTGCAAAAATTGTCACACCCGTACATTATGGGCAACCACGCTTTTGCTGTTCTGTCACGGTAAACGGGCAAGCCTTCGGCAATTTCACCGTCAATATCGAAAGCGGAAACCACACGCTTTTTGCGTGTCAAATACTGTTTCATAAGCTCAGGTAAAAGGTAGTGCGCATGGGTACCGAAAACAATATCTACAAAAGGATAGCTGTTATAAATCTTTTCTCTGATATGCTCCTGCTGCATCATACAGCCGCAAAGAGCAATTATGAGCTCAGGCTTAGATTTTTTCAGTTTTTTAACTGCGCCCACGTTACCGAAAACTCTGTCCTCTGCATGCTCACGGATAGCGCAGGTGTTATAGAGAATCAAATCTGCATCTGTTATTTCTTCCGTCATTTGAAAGCCCATTTGCAAAAGAATTCCTTTAATTCGCTCGCTATCTGCAACGTTTCCCTGACAGCCGTATGTATGAACGAAGGCAAGCGGAATTTTCCCAAAGCGAAGAAGCAAAAGTTCTTTTACACTTTCAGCCAATTCCTGCTGCTCTAATATTTTTTCCTTCTCAACAAATTGTGTCAATTTTATAGCTCCTTACCTCGCCTTGTAGCAAGTATGAATAAATTCAAGAATATCGTTATAAACTCTGTCGTTGTCTTCTTCGTTAAGTATTTCGTGGCGAAGCCCCGGGTAAAGTACAACCTCAGGCTCAATGCCTGCGTCAACAAGATTGTCAGCAACAGCCAAAACTCCTCTGCCCTTTGAGCCAACAGGGTCATTTGCACCTGAAATTATAAAAATCGGTAACATTTGTGGCAGTTTATAAGCCCAAGAGGCTTCACAAGCCTCACAGATCAGCGCATATATATCGCGGTAGCCGCGAAGAGTATAAGTAAATCCGCAAAGGTCATCGTTGGAATATTTGAGTCTGTTATCACTGTTAACGGAAATCCAAGCAATGGGACTGTCTTTTTCTCCGACTAATAAAGATGCGCCCCTGTTCAATAAATCGTTAAAAGTGTCTACACGGCGCATTTCACCGTATTTTTCGCAAATTGCATCCATAACACCTAAAAGAGCGGAAGAAATATCGGGCGCCTCGCCTGTACCGCAAAGAATAAGACCGTTTAACTCCTCACCGAAATGAGCGGCGTAAACCCTTGCGCAAAAGGAGCCCATACTGTGACCGAAAAGAAAATACGGAATATCGGGATTTCTCTTTTTCATGATTTTAGTGAGAATGTGCATATCGTCAACCAAGCGCTTGTCACCGTCCACGGGAGCAAAATAACCTATTTCTGAGCGGTCGTTTATGCTTTTGCCGTGGCCAATGTGGTCATTGCCGCAAACAACAAATCCGTTAGATGCCATAAACCTTGCAAAAGAGTCATATCTTTCAATATGCTCTGCCATTCCGTGTGTAAGCTGTAAAATGCCGATAGGAGTTACACTCTCATCTTCCCAAATTAAAGTATGCACCTTATTAACACCGTTTGAAGAGTTAAAATAAGCCTCTTTTTTTACTACTGCCATAAAATCCCCTCCGATAAACATAATAACGCATAGTAACAATTGATTATACTATATTTTGTTTGATTTGTCATCACATTTTTTGAAAAAAGAGAAAAAAACGGACAGAAAAATCTGTCCGTTAAATTTACTTTATATGCTTTTTATTTCGTGCCGAAAATTCTGTCGCCTGCATCGCCCAGCCCCGGAACAATGTAGCCTACTTCGTTAAGCTTTTCGTCAAGAGCTGATACAAAAATATCAACATCGGGGTGAGCTTCGCTCAACGCTTTCATGCCTTCGGGAGCGGCAATGATGCCCATAAATTTAATTGATTTCGGTTTAAACTCTTTAACCTTATCAATAGCGTCAATGGCTGAGCCGCCGGTTGCGAGCATTGGGTCAATAACGAAAACTTCTCTTTCGGAAATGTCTGCGGGAAGCTTGCAGTAATAAGTAACGGGTTTTAAGGTTTCATGGTCACGGTAAAGACCGATATGACCTACTTTTGCTGACGGAACGAGTTCCAGCACACCGTCAAGCATACCCGTACCTGCACGAAGTATCGGCACAAATGCAAGCTTTTTACCTGAAATTACCTTTGCGTTGCATTTACCCATAGGTGTTTCAACGATTTTTTCCTCAAGCGGTAAGTCACGGGTTGCCTCATAGCAAAGAAGCATTGTGATTTCCTGAATTAAAGCACGGAATTCTTTTGTGCCTGTTTCCACATCACGAAGAATTGAGAGCTTGTGCTGAATCAGCGGATGATCCGCAACGAAAATTTTTGCCATTTTTATATTCCCCTCTTTTTATAAAATAAATAAATATTATGAATTTTCAATTTCTGCTATCTGGTCAATTCTGCGCTGATGTCTTCCGCCCTCAAATTCAGTATTGAGGAATACATCAACAAGCTCCAAAGCAAGACCAACGCCCACAACTCTTCCGCCCATGCAAAGAGCGTTTGCGTCATTGTGCTGTCTTGTAAGCTTTGCGCTGAAATAGTCCGAACAGCAAGCCGCACGGATACCTTTAACCTTATTGGCTGCCATTGAAATGCCGATGCCCGTTCCACAGCAAAGAATTGCCTTTTCACATTCGCCCGAAACCACTTTTTCACAGGTTTTTTTGGCTATCGGAGCATAATCTACGGACTCAGGTGAACTTGTTCCGCAGTCAATATAAGGAACGCCGCTTTCTTCTAAGTGCTTTTTTATTGCTTCTTTTAGTTCGTATCCGCCGTGGTCGGCACCTAATGCTATCATTGTGTTTCCCCTCTATTTTAAATCTCAAATATTAAGCTTTTTTAGCCCGTAATTCTCTTTCAGCCTGCGGCAAGCGCAAATAAAACGGCAGTAAATCTTCTGATTTAACTGTGCTCTCCCCGTTAGCTATCTTTTCCTCTGCCAAAAGTGCGATATTTGACGCGTGAACAAGCCTGATTTCTTCATCGGCAACGGAAATATTACCGAGTTCCGATTTCAACATATCATAGCACATCAATGCGCCGTCGCCTATAAAAACTATATCTCTTTTTTCGTTTTTCAGTTCATTCAAAAGCTCTGAAATCAAAATTGCTCTGTCTTCTTTTTCCCGTTTTCCCATATAAAACGAGGCAGTGTAAACCTGGTTACAGCGTGCATCCATAACCGACACCGCAAGCACGTTTTTTGTGCTGAGCGGTTTTGCTATTGCTTCGAGGGTTGAGACGGCAAAGCACGGAATGTTTGCAGCATCGCAAATCCCCTTTGCAGATGCAATTCCTATGCGTACGCCCGTGAATGAACCAGGCCCGTTCGTTATTGCAAGCAAGTCTATGTCAGAAACATAAGATTTGCTGTTTTTCAATACCTTTTCAATAATAGGCATAAGAGTTACGCTGTGAGTGTATCCGTTATTTACAAACTCTTCCGCAAAAATTCTGCCGTTTTCAGTTACTGCCGCCGAAGCGCTGACAGACGACGAATCAATAGAGAGAATTTTCATATTTCTTCGCCTCCGTCTATCGTAATAATGCGTTCAGTATCGGTTTTTCCTCGTTCAAAAACTACACGGACTGTATTTTCAGGCAAAGCGTTTTCAATATTTTCGCTCCACTCTACTGCTAACAATCCGCCGTTTTCATAATAATCAAAAAAACCGCTTGAATAAAGATCTTCCCAACTTTCAACACGGTACATATCAAAATGATACAGATGCGGTTCGCCGCCGTAATCGTTCACTATTGCAAATGTGGGACTTGAAACGTCTCTGACCGCGCCGACTCCTTTTGCCATTCCCCTCGTAAAAGCGGTCTTGCCCATACCGAGTCCGCCGAAAAACGCAACTACCGTTCCGCCTTGCAAGGTTTTTGCAAATCTTTCGCCTAAAGAAACCGTCTCATTTTCATCTTTTGTAACAAATATTTGCATTTATTTACACCAAATCATCTTTTATTCATCTTGATTTTAACACAAAAAAGCGTATTAGTAAACAAAAAATATATAAAATGAATAATAAATTTACTCGCAGTCATATAAAAATAAACCGCTACAAATAAGTGCAACGGTTTTGGGTTATTGAAATTTGCTTATTAAATTTTGATATTTTTATTCTATCTGTAAATTATTCCCCATGGATTCGGTTTAGTGAAATCAACATCCATATCGTCATTCCAGGAGCAGTATGCCTCAGAGTACTTGTCCTCTAAAAATACAGGCAAATATTCTCTGAAATTTGAAGAAAGCTTCATACCGTAAAGATCTTCAATGGAAATCCAAAACACTCTGCCCTCTTCGGTTTCTGTAAACATTTCGCCTGAATAATCGGTTGTTTTATAAAGATGAACAAAATACCTATCCTCAGTTTTATTGTTAAACCAATAAATTATCCCGCAGTATTTTAAGTTTTCAATTTTCAGCCCTGTTTCTTCTTTAATTTCACGTACAGCACTGTCGTAAATGCTTTCTCCGTTTTCAACATGACCGCCGGGAAAAGATATACCGCACCAGCTTTTTACACGGTCTTGAACTATAACCTTACCCGTGCTTTTATCCTGCACCATTACCATATTTGTTATTTCAAGCTTAGGCATTACTTTGATTCCTTTCAAGCCAATCCACTGATTTTTTAAGGGCGTCTATTGTTTTTGTTTCTAAAACCACACGGCAATTATTATTTCGTGCAAGATTCAGATATTTCTGCAAATCTATTTCACCTGTGCCGAGTGTTAAATGATTCTTGCCATTACTGTTTGCATCATGCAGGTGCATATGGTACAACTTTTCACCGTAATTGAGTATTATTTTTTCGTCACTCTGACCGATACAATAATCATGACCTATATCAAATGTCAGAGTAAACACAGGACTTTTCATAAATAGCTCTAATGCTTCAATATGAAAATCCTTAAATCCGTCCGTATTTTCTATACTGATTTTAATTGAGCTGTCTTTAAGTGCGGTTTCACAAACATTTATAAAGCTTTTAATACTTTTAAGATAATGTTCTTTATATTCGCTGAAAAGAAAAACTTTCCTATCGGGAAGCGTAAAATATACTCCTTTTGAAAGGTGCATATTTAAAACAGGAACGCCGAGATCTTTTGAAAGTTCTATCGTTTCAAGCACAGTTTTAGTATAGGCATTGGCAACATCGCTGTTAAAATCGCTTACATTCAAATTTTCATCAAGATGAATAGTGTAATAAATGCCGTATTTTTCTGCAATTTTCAAAAATTTATCGGTATCAATTCTGTTAATCTGATACTGAGGGAGATTCATATTAAGCTCAATAAACTGCAAGCCGAGTTCTTTGCATAGCACTGCACAATCTTCAAGTTTATTCAGTTCTATCAAAGTAGGCATACCGAAATCCATTATGTATTGACCTCTTTATGTTAATAAGAAAAAACAAATAAATATACTCATATGAATTAAATTCAAAGGAGTTGTTTACTATGGCACACACTTTTGGCACGGTGTTAATCCACGGCTAAGTGCGTCTGCCAAAGTAGTCGGATAATATGTACCGTTACCGCATGGATTCGCATAATGATAGCGTTTACCTGACTTAGTATAATAAACAGTCATTTGTTCAGGGTCATCGGCAGGCGTTGCAACTGATGTTGTAGTATGCTTTGTAGTAGTTTCCTTTTGCGTTGTTTGGGTCGTATTCGGCTTAGTAGTTTCACGGGGTGCGGTTGTTCCTACAGTAGTTTTTGGTGTGGTTACTGCGGTGGTTGCTGTGGATTCCTGCTTTTGAGTCGTCAAAGGCTTTGTTTGAGTAGTTGCCGTTTCATTTGCCGAAGCAGTAACAGACGGTTCGCTTTCTGTAGAAAAAGCGGTTGTATCCTCTTCAATTTCCGTCGTTTCACTTTCGGTTAAATCTGTACTGCCATCATTAACAGTCAAATCTTCAGTAAAATTCTCGTTAAAATCTGTCTGAACAGAATTTGATTTATCGGTTACGGCATTCGAGCCGACACTAACCGTGTTATTAGGTTTAGACACCGCAATTGCAAAAAGTACAGTCAAAACCGCGGCGATGCAAAACAGGAACAGTTTAACCGATTTCATGGATTTCATTTTTTCACACCCTAAAGACTTAAGTAGCCACTGATTAAATATCGGCTGACACCTTAGTGTGCACCTTGCTTGCATATTTTCCGCCATCTTGCACAAATCTATCTTGACATACGACAGTATGCCTGCGGCAGCTTTATACAATCTGACGAAAAATCTGACTACGCAATCTGCACACTATATTTGATCAGTGTCTACTTAAAACATAAAGTTGTTATAACCCCACTTATCTGAAAATTCAAATTTAACGTAAACCCTGTCGGAAGGTATGCCTGCTGAATCGTCAAGTATTTTACATATTTCACAAGTGAGATTTTCTAAGTTTTCCTTTGAAGTTTCGCCGAAAATACTCACATTTACAAAAGCAGTATTTTTATCGTCAGTACCTTTAAAATAAAGGTTGCAATTATCGGTAATGTTAACCATAAGCCAAGCTTCGCTTTTGCCGGGAATTAAAGAAATAGCTTTGCCGAGTTCGGTTTTTATTTGCGAAATTTTATCGGAATTAAGTTCGCATGAGGTTTTAACATCAATAAATGGCATAATAAAATCTCCTAAAAATTAGTTTTCAGTAAAAGTATAATCGTTTGACTTCAGTACATCAACCGCTCAGTCAAAACTCTCGGATTTCACAAGGATATAATCCGTATTAAAGGTAGAAACAGCGGTATCTTTATTAATATCATTATCAATACACTTTCATAATAATATATAAATATATTATCACAATGCTTTTAAAATAGCAATATAACAAGTTTTATAAAAAATAAAAGGATCCCAAATGGAATCCTTTTATTTAGTGCAAATACACCTTAAAAACTGAACAAAGTGATGGGTGATGAGGAAGAAATTGT
>JAFLUO010000050.1 GCA_022508705.1 Oscillospiraceae bacterium | reverse complement strand
ATTATCGTGCATTGTTTCCGAAAAGCTTATTTCAGAGCAATTAGAGGCAAATTCTCTGCAATTAACCATTAAAACAGATAATCTTGAGGTTGTATCGTACTCCTTAAATTTAATTTTTCCGACAGATAACGAAAAGGAAATAAGCGAAAATGCCTTTGAGCTTTTCAAAAATAATTTCGAGTGGAGAAGAAATATCCGCTCCGTAACAGTTCGCACATATAATCTTACGGGCTATAAAAATCCGCACCAAATAGATATCCAGTATAATATAGCGCGCCGTGAAAAGCTCGACTTTGAAGAAAACGCATCTATCTTAATAAAGGAAAAATACGGTAAAAATGCGGTATTTTCAGCCGAAAGACTAAAGGGGACAAAAATACCGTCGAACAAACCCGAATATTCGGTTCTTCCGACGGCGTTTTAAGGTTTTATTATTATAGTTTAAGATAATTCAAGCCATTGAGTTTCAAGCTCATCAAGTTTGTTTTGCTTATTAGAAATTTCATCAAGAATTTCCGATAATCGCACATAATCGCTGACTACATCTTGCGAAGCGGACAGAATTTTAAGATCTTCTATCTCATTTTGCAGAATACCGATTTCTTTCTCGAGGTTCATAAGCTTGGCTCTGCGTTTTCTGTCCTCGGCTTTGTTTTTACGGTTAGCCTCATACTCTTTGGCGTTATTGCTTTTATCTTTTTTCTCCATTACTTGTGCATTAGATACAACTTTATGTTCTTTATAATAATCATAATTTCCGTTGTAAACAACAGCACCGTCGCTTGTCATTTCAATGATTTTATTCGGCACAGATTGCAGCAGATATCTATCGTGAGAAACGGCTATAATTGTACCCTCGTAATTCCTTAAAGCAAGCTCTAAAGCCTCTTTTGCCTTGTAGTCAAGATGATTGGTAGGCTCGTCAAGCACAAGAGCATTGGAACGCTCAAAGGAAATAATGCAAAACACAATTTTTGCCCTGTTAGCTCCCGACATTTCTTTAACACGCTTAAAAACATCTTCATCTTCAATAAGAAAGCGTGCAAGCATACTGCGGATTTCATATTCAGTCTTTGTGGGGAATTTTCTGTGAACCGAGTCTATTACCGTTGCGTTTAAATCAAGAGAAGAAAGCTCTTGATCAAAATATGAAATTTTAACATTTCCACCCCATTTCACAGAGCCGCAATATGGGAGTTTTTTCAAGATAGCTTTTAGAAAGGAAGATTTGCCTATTCCGTTTCTGCCCACAAAAGCAACCTTTTCACCTTTGAGAATTTCAAGGTTAAGATTTTGAAAAAGCGTTTTGGCATTTTCACCTTTGCCTACTGTAAGCGACATATCCTTACATTCAAGAACAGTTTTATGCGGTTCAATGTCAAATGGAAAAGAAATAATAAGGTCTTTCGGCTTCGGATTAGGCTTTGCAAGTAGTTCAGCCTTTTCAAGGGCTTTCACACGCGAGCCTACACTGTTTGTGCTGCTTGATTTTGCAATATTTCGGCGAACATAATCACGAAGTTCCTCAAGTTCTCGCTGTTGCTTTTCATATTCACGGGACAGTACCTTTATTCGCTCTTCTTTTTGCTTTAAAAACGAGGAGTATCCGCCCTTGTAACGCACTAATTCACCGTTTTCCAGCTCGCAAATACCAGATGAAACGGCATCAAGAAAATATCTGTCATGGGAAACAACAATAACCGCACCCTTATAAGATGAAAGGTACTGCTCAAGCCAGCTGAGCATTTCAAAATCAAGATGGTTTGTGGGCTCGTCAAGAATTAAAAGCTCCGGATTTTGAACAAGAATTTTGCACATAGCAAATCTCATTTTTTCTCCGCCGGATAACAGTGATATTCTTCCGTTCATATCAAACGAGCCGAACCCCATTCCGTTAAGAACGGTGTTAATTCTGATTTCAGCATTATGACCGTCAAAGGCGTTGTAAATATTAGTAAGTCGATCATATTCGGCAGAAAGACTTCCATACTCGTCTTTAGGTGAATTTGCCATTTTTAATGTTATTTCTTGGATTGCTTTTCTTGTTTCAAAAACCTCTTTTAAAGCGTCTTCAATTTCTTCTTTAAGAGTATTTGAAGAGTTTAACGCTTCATTTTGTTTAAGATAACCTATTCTAAGACCGGGCTTTGAGGAAATCGTGCCTTCATCATAAGAAAGACCACCTGAAATTATATTCAAAAGAGTGGACTTTCCGACACCGTTAATTCCAAGCAAACCGATTCTGTCCCTATCGTTAACCGACAGAGAAATGTTTTTGAGTATTGGTTTATCAAGAAAGGTTTTCGAAACAGAAATTAGAGTAATTAACATGATTTAATACCTTAAAAAACGGGACGTTAAGCCCCGTTTAATTTTTATTTAAAGTGTTGCCATAATGCTTCGCGCAACGCTGATTCCGTTTGAGGAAGCTTGCATAAGACCTCTTGTTACGGAAGCACCGTCACCGATAGCATAAAGTCCGTTAACGCTTGTTTCAAAGTCACCGTTAACTACAACTTTGTTTGAATAGAATTTAACCTCAACACCGTAAAGGAGTGTTTCATCGCTTGCAATGCCCGGAGTTACCTTATCAAGAGCCTCAAGCATCTCGTGAATATCAACCATAATTCTGTGGGGGAATACAAGTGATAAATCACCGGGAACTGCATCTTTAAGCGTAGGAATAAGATTGTTTCTACACAGTCTTTCATGCGTTGTTCTTCTTCCTCGCTTGAAATCGCCGTAAGTCTGAACAAGAATTTTTCCGTCGCAAAGCATATTGCTGAGCTGTGCTATGTGTTTGCCGTATTCAATAGGGGATTTAAAAGGCTTTGTAAAATTCTTGGAAACAAGCAGGGCAAAATTCGTATTATTTGTTTTATATTCGGCAGATTTGTAAGCGTGGCCGTTAACAACTGCAAGACCGTTGTCATAATATTCCGTAGCAACCTCGCCGGAAGGGTTAGTGCAGAAAGTGCGTACTTTGTCATCGAAAGTAGGAGAGTAATAAACGAGTTTTGCTTCGTAAAGATTCTCGTTTAAGAATTTCATTACCTCGTCTCTGACCTCAACACGAACGCCAACATCAACCGTACCGACCTGCGTTTCGATTCCGTGATCTTTACAAATATGGCTGAGCCACTCTGCGCCTTCTCTGCCTACTGCCGCAACAATTCTGTCGGAATAATAAGTTTCGCCGCCTGCCTTAATGCCTTTAACCTTATTCCCCTCGATAATAATATCCTCAACCATTGTATTAAAGATAATATTGCAGCCTTTTTCTTCAAGGTGATGCTGAAGTCTGCTGTAAATTTTATAGCCCTCTTCAGTTCCCAAATGGCGTATGGGGCATTCAATAAGCTTTAAATTCGCGTTTATTGCTTTTCTTCGGATTTCCTCAATTTCTTTTTGCTTATCAACTCCGTAAACGTTAACGTCAGCACCGAAATCAAGATAAACCTTATCAGCTTCACGAAGAAGCTCCATAGTTTTTTCATATCCGAGAATTTCAGGCAGATTGCCGCCAACATCAGGGGAAAGAGAAAGCTTACCGTCTGAAAATGCGCCTGCGCCTGCAAATCCTGTGGTAATTGAGCATGGGTTACAGCCTACACATTTTTTTGTTTTACGCTTTGGGCAGGCTCTGCGTTCAATTGATCTGCCTTTTTCAATCATAAGAATTTTGACGTCCGGTTTCTTGCTTAAAAGCTCATAAGCACAAAAAATACCCGAAGGACCTGCACCTATTATAATTACGTCAAATTTATCTGTCATAATTATCACCGTTGAAAGTTATCTTTCTTCTCGGAAATATGTAATACCAAGAGCCTGTGGCGGTTGATTTTCACGCTTTTTACGAATGCTCGTAGCTATAAGAACAATAATTGTAACTGCATAAGGTAACATTTGAATAAGCGGAATATAAGTCATTGGAACATTGATATAGTTGAAAAGAATGTATAATGCACCGAAAAGGTAAGAACTTAAAATGGACATGCTTGGCTTCCAAATTGAGAAAATAACGATTGCAATTGCAAGCCAGCCTCTGTCGCCGAAGCCGTTATTTGACCAAATACCGTTGCTGTAATCCATAATGTAGAAAAGACCGCCGAGACCCGCAATCATACCGCCGATTGACGTTGCAAGATATTTGTAAAGAGTGACGTTAATACCGGCAGCGTCGGCAGTTGCAGGATTTTCACCGACTGAACGAAGGTGTAAGCCAGCTTTGGTCTTTTTAAGAATAAAACCGGAAACAAGTGCAATAACAATAGCTAAATAAACCATGAAACCGTGTGAAAAAATCATCTGCCCAAAGCTGCCCATATCATCAGCAAACGGGAAAATCGTTGTTTTATATGCTCTTGCTATTTTAACAAGTGAAAGATAAGGAACGTCGCTTCTCAAAATCTTAATAAGCGAACCGCCGAAAAAGTTACCGAAACCAACACCGAATGTTGTGATGGCAAGACCGGTAACATTTTGGTTTGCTTTAAGTGTAACTGTCAAGAAACAGTAAAGAAGAGATGTGAGCAACGAACCCAAAAGGCAGCACAAAAGGGGAATGATAACGGCGAGTGCCGGGTCAACCGACTGTGCTCCGTTTTGATAGAAGAAACCGCCGATAACGCCTGAAATTGCGCCTATATACATAATGCCGGGAATACCGAGATTTAAGTTACCCGATTTTTCCGTAATTATTTCACCTGTTGCGCCGTAAAGAAGGGGAGTTCCCTGTAAAATTGCACGGGAGATAAATTGAGCAATTGCGTCCATATTATTTGTCCTCCTTTACATGCTTTTTATTGCGGTTAAAGTTGATTTTATAGTTAATAAAGAATTCACAGCCGATAATGAAGAAAAGAATAATACCCGTTAAGATTTCTGCAAAGTCTGCATTAAGACCGAACTTTGATGAAACTTCGTCAGCTCCGCGCTCAAGAAAAACTATGAGCAGTGACGTTAAAACCATTGTAACGGGATTAAACTTTGCAAGCCATGAAACCATTATTGCGGTAAATCCTCTGCCGCCAACAAGATTTGAGTCAATAGAGTGGGAAGAGCCGCCAACAAGCAAAAGACCCGCTATACCGCAAATAGCACCTGAAACTGCCATTGTACGAACAATTACTTTTTTTACGTTAATGCCGATATATCTTGCCGTGTTTTCGCTTTCTCCGACAACGGAAATTTCATACCCGTGCTTGCTGTAATTTAAGTAAATATAAAGAACGGCAGTAAGTACGGCTACAATGAAAATATTTAGCAAATAGTTTGTGCCAAAGAGTTTTGGGAACCAACCGTGTGTTAAAAGGTCGGGGCCTACAACGTTTGAACCACTCTTGTCGGCAACTTTTAAGAAAAATTCAACAAGCTGAATTGCAACATAGTTCATCATAAGTGTAAAAAGCGTTTCATTCGTTCCCCAATGAGCCTTGAAAAAAGCGGGGATAACTGCCCAAACAATACCCGAAACTATTGCAAAAATAGTCATTATCAAAATGAGCAATCCGTCAGGGACTTTACCTCCAAGGTAGAACATACACATCGCAGTTGAAAGACAGCCGATAAGTACCTGACCCTCAGCACCTGTGTTCCAAAATCGCATTCTGAATGCAGGTGTAACCGCAAGGGACACGCAAAGAAGAATTGCGATTTCGTGAATGGTAACAAGCGTTCTACCTGTGCCGAAAGCTCCGAGATAAATTGTTTTGAAAATGGAAACAGGGTCATCGCCAGTGAAAATTTTGGTAACAATTCCGCAAACAATTAGAGCTGCAAGAATTGCGATAATTCGAATGATAATTCCTTTAGAGCGTGAAACGTCAGTCCGCTTTGAAATATGGAAAAGAGGTTCGTGAGTTTTAATTTTTCTGTTCTTCATTCTCTTTAGCTCCTTTCGCTTTCGTCATCAATAGACCGATTTCTTCTTTTTTAGCCGTTCTGCCGTCAACTATTCCAGAAACGGCACCTGAACTGATAACAAGAATTCTGTCGCAAAGCTCAAGTAAAACGTCCAAATCTTCACCGACAAATATAACAGCAACACCGTTTTCTTTTTGTTTGTTTAACAAATTGTAAATTGTATATGACGAGTTAATGTCAAGTCCGCGAACAGGGTAGGCGGCCATTAAAACAGTGGGTGCAGAGGAAATTTCTCTGCCGACCAATACCTTTTGAACGTTACCGCCCGAAAGACGCCTTACGGGTGTTGTGGCGCTTGGAGTTACAACCTCAAGGTCTTCAATAATTTTGTTAGCAAGCTTTTTAGGCGGCTTTTTATCAAGGAAAAGTGAGTGTCCGTTTTTGTAGCTTCGAAGCATCATGTTGTCGATAATATCCATGTTGCCCACAAGACCCATACCAAGACGGTCTTCGGGAACGAAGGAAAGCCGAACACCGAGTTCACGGATTTGAACAGGAGTTTTCTTGCGAAGATCGATGTTTTTATTGTTTGACGGGTCAATATATGTAACATTACCCTTTGACGAGTTAATAAGCCCTGCAATAGATTCAAGGAGTTCTTTTTGACCGCTTCCCGCAATACCTGCAATACCCAAAATTTCACCGCTTTTAGCAGTAAAAGAAATATCGTCAAGAACTTTAACACCGTCTGCGTTAGTTAAATTTAAATTCTCTACTATAAGTCTGTCGGTTGAATCCTTTGGCTCGGTTCTGTTAATATTGAGCGAAATTTTCTTACCGACCATCATTTCAGTAAGTTCTGCCTCATTAGTTTCAGCAGTAACAACAGTATCTATATATTCACCGCGGCGAAGAATGGCAACTCTGTCGGAAACAGATAATACCTCGTGCATTTTATGTGTTATTATGATGATAGACTTTCCGTCTTCTTTCATCTTTTTAATAACCTTGAAAAGCTTTTCTGTTTCCTGAGGAGTTAAAACCGCAGTGGGTTCGTCCAAAATCAGTATGTCTGCTCCTCGGTAAAGCACTTTAACAATTTCAACTGTCTGCTTTTCGGAAACCGACATTTCATATATTTTCTTTTTAGGATCAATATCAAATCCGTATTTAGCTGAAATTTCAGCAACTCGTTTTGCTGCATCTTTAAGATTAAATTTGTGTTTATCGTTGATTCCGAGCACTATGTTTTCAGTAGCGGTAAAAAGATCAACAAGCTTAAAGTGCTGGTGAATCATACCTATTCTAAGGTTAAAAGCGTCTTTAGGAGAACTAATTGTAACCGGTTTTCCATTCACAAAAATTTCGCCCTCGTCAGGGTAGTAAATACCTGCAATCATGTTCATGAGAGTGGTTTTACCACTGCCGTTTTCACCTAAAATTGCAAGGATTTCACCGGACTGAACAGTAAGATTGATGTTTTTGTTAGCGACAACTTCGCCAAATCGCTTTGTTACATTCTTTAATTCCAATGCGTTCAAAATCAAAGTTCCCCCTTGTTGGATTTATCTAAAAAACAATCACAAGGGGACATACAAAATGCCCCCTTGCATTTTAAGGACTATAATTTACTTATTGTAAATAAGTTATCATCAATACTTTGTGTTAAGGTTTGTAACACCGTCAATGATAATGTCAAAGTAAGGAGCTGAACGGTATTCAGACTCATGGAAATAACCGTCGGAAATAACTTCTGTATCAGGAGTGAAGTCGGCATCGGTATCAACATCAGCTTTATAAGAAGTTAATGCTTTTCCGTCAACTGTAAACTTGCTTGTGTCAAATACATGAAGTGTACCAGCTTTGAAGCCTTCAATAGCGGTATTGATAGCATCAATAGTGCCTTCAGCCATAACGTCCTGGTTAACACCTGAAAGAACAACAGAACCTGTTGCGATTGAGCCTGTCCAATCAGTATCAATTGCTTCACCCTTAACTGTCTGCTCAATAATGTACTGGAAGTAAGGAGCCCAGTTAATAGCAGAAGAAACGATGAAAGTTGTTTCGCCGGCATCGTAAGTGCTGCCGTTATAAGAAACATTGGGAACACCCTTAAGCTCGCAAGCTGTAGGTGCGCCGAGTGAGTCAGCGTGCTGGCTGATAAGTACGCACTTATCCTGCTCAATAAGAGCTGTTGCAGCCTCTTGTTCTAACGCTTGGTCATACCATTGACCTGTATAACGAACCTTCATTGTAGCAGATTCACAAACTGAACGGGCGCCAAGGTAGAATGATGTCATACCGGAAACAACTTCAGCGTATGTGAAAGCGCCAACATAACCGATAACAGCTTCTTCAGCGGTAATCTTTCCGTCTTTAATCATTTCGTTAAGCTTCATACCTGCTGCAACACCCGCAAGGTAACGGCCTTCATAAATTGATGCAAAAGCATTGTGGAAGTTGGAAAGATTTTCTGTGTGTGCCGTAGTACCTGTTGCGTGGCAGAACTGAACATTCGGGAATTCCTGTGCTGCCTGCTTCATAAATGATTCATGACCGAATGAGTCTGCAAAAATTACTGAACATCCCTTGTTCTTTGCAAGGTCAACCGCAGTGTCATAACACTTTGTATCTTCACCAACGTTAGTAACGATAATTACCTGATCGTCAGTAAGACCCATGCCTTTTGCTGCTGATTTGAGTGAATCAATGAAGTTCTTGTCGTAGGTTGAGTTTTCGTCGTGAAGACAAATAAGACCGATTTTGAATTCTGCGGGAACTTTTACGTCAGTCTTAATTTCTTGACGGGGAAGAATATCTGCACTCATACCGTGTTTTTCTGCAGGTTTGGGTCCTTCCTCTTTTTTGCCGCAAGCTGCAAATACTGTTACGATAAGTGCAACCGCCATAAGCACGGCAAGAACTTTTTTGAGGTTTTTCATAAGTGTGTTCTCTCCTTTGTTTTTATTTTAACAGCATAAGCTGTTAGTTCCTTGTTCCGAAAGTAATCGAACCGTTTTCACAGTCCATTTCTTCAATAATTGCCATTGATTCTACCCGTATTCCTTTGCTTCGAAGCTTATCTCCGCCGCCTTGAAAAGCTTTTTCAATAGCAATTCCGCAACCGGCCAAATGTGCGCCGGATTGATTTACAATGTCAATAAGGCCGTTAAGTGCGTTTCCTTTTGCAAGAAAATCGTCAACTATTAAAACAGTATCATCAGAGGTGAGAAAATCCTTTGAAACAATTATATCATATACACACTGATGTGTAAATGACTCAACGCTGCTTTTGTAGACATCGCCTTTAATGTTAATGGTCTTCGTTTTTTTTGCGAAAATAAGGGGACAATTAAAAAACTGCGCCACCATACAACCTACACCGATGCCGGAGGCTTCAATAGTAAGTATTTTTGTAATGCCGCAGTCGCCGTATTTATTTTTAAGTTCAGCACCGATTTCGGAAAGAAGCGAGACGTCGAGCTGATGATTTAAAAAACTGTCAACTTTAAGGACGTTTCCCTTAGAAATTTTACCGTCTTTAAGAATTCTTTCCTCTAACAATTTCATGTTTTCATCCTCGTTCGTCAGTATATTACTGATTATAATTCAAAATCCAAAAAAAAACAATATTTTTTAAATACCATATTCGTGGAATTTTTCAACATTTATTTGGTAAATATATATAAAAGCAAGTAAAGCTGTAAATGAGCACAACAAGTGAAATTATAATATGTAATTGACTTTTCTGTCGAAAAATAATATAGTATTCGATAGTATTTAATTGAGTAGGCAGTGATAATATGAGAACAAGCGGTGTGCTTATGCACATTTCATCTTTGCCGAATCCTTTTGGCATTGGCACTTTTGGTAATGAGGCTTTCAGGTTTGTTGATTTTTTAAAAAGCGCAGGGCAATACTATTGGCAGATACTGCCCTTGTGCCCCACAAGCTTTGGGGACAGCCCGTATCAGTCATTTTCGACCTTTGCAGGAAATCCTTATTTTATTGATTTGGACAAACTCTTTAATGACAGGCTTTTAGACAAGTGCGAATATGAAAATATAAATTGGGGCAAAACACCGACAAAAGTTGATTTTACTTTGCTTTCAAAAAACCGTATTTCAGTTTTAAAAACAGCTTTTTCACGCTTTGAAAAAAATATAGATTTTGAAAAATTTTGCGATGAAAACGCTTTTTGGCTCAATGATTATTCGCTTTATATGGCTCTGAAATATTTTTATAACGGAAAACCGTGGTACGATTGGGAAGATATTTACAAAAAGCGTGAGAAAAACGCTTTAAAAGCTTTTGCTGATAACCATTCAGAAGAAATACTGTTTTGGAATTTTGTTCAGTATGAATTTTTCAAGCAGTGGAATGAACTGAAATCTTATGCAAATGCAAACGGCATATACATAATCGGTGACATTCCAATTTATGTTGCAGGGGATTCTGCGGACGTTTGGGCAAATTCATCGCTTTTTCAAATTGATGAAAACTGCAATTTTACTAATGTTGCAGGTTGTCCGCCGGATGCTTTTTCAGATGACGGACAGCTTTGGGGAAATCCGCTTTATGATTGGGATGAAATGCAAAGAACCGATTATGATTGGTGGAAAAAACGCATTGCTCATACTATGAAAATGGTTGATACTGTCCGCATTGACCATTTCAGAGGCTTTGAGTCCTATTACAGTATTCCTGCTACATCAAAAACGGCAAAAATAGGCAAATGGGAAAAGGGCCCTGGAATAGTATTTTTTAAAAATATAGAAAAATCTCTCGGTAAAATGAATATAATAGCTGAAGATTTAGGTTATTTAACGCCTGCTGTAAAAAAGCTGTTAAGGCAGAGCGGATACCCCGGAATGAAAGTTTTGCAATTCGCTTTTGATACTGACGGTGACAGTGATTATCTTCTTCACAACATTACTCCTAAAAGCGTTTGCTACACAGGCACTCATGACAATGATACAATCATTGGCTTTATGAAAAACGCGGACAGAAAAGTACGAAAAAGAACAAAGGACTATTTAGGGCTTACTAAGCGTGAAGGTTATAATTGGGGAATGATGCGTGCTTGCTGGAGTTCGTCTTCAAATATAGCCATTGTCACAATGCAGGATTTATTAGGTCTCGGAAGTGAAGCGCGAATGAATATGCCTTCAACACAGGTGGATAATTGGCAATGGAGAGCCGAAACAAACTATCTTTCGGACGAGCTGGCAAAAAAAGTAAGATATTACACAAATCTTTATAAACGCTTGCCGAAATATAAGGGTGGTAAAAATGTCAAAAATAATTGAAGATGCAAAAGTAATTGCGAAAGCTAAATATCAAAAAGAGCTAAATGAACTAAAACCCTTTGAGCTGCACGACGTAATTTCGTATGCGTTTTTGTCATTGATTGCAGACGATTGGAAAGCAAGCCGAGAAAATCATATTGCAAACAGATGCGCTTATTATTTTTCCGCTGAATTTCTTGTCGGCAGAGCAATTTATAATAATCTTGCCTCAAAAGAAATATTAAATGAAGTTAATGATGAATTAAAAGAGCTTGGCGTAAATTTAGGTGATTTAGAGGAAATTGAAGATGCGGCTTTAGGTAACGGCGGTCTTGGAAGACTTGCTGCTTGTTTTCTTGACAGTGCCACCACGCTTAATAAACCGCTTATGGGATACGGTATTCGCTATAAATACGGTCTTTTCAAGCAAGAAATATCAGACGGATTCCAGGTAGAACAGGTTGACGATTGGACCCGATACGGTGACCCTTGGTCTGTAAGACAAGAATCGGATGCAGTCCGTGTGGATTTTAAGGGTATGAGCGTCCGTGCCGTTCCTTACGATATGCCAATAGTAGGCTTCAGAACAAATAATGTGGGAACTCTTCGTCTTTGGCAAAGCGAGTCCCTTGAGCCCTTTGATTTTGAAATCTTTAACGAACAAAAATACGATAAATCCGTTGCAATGAAGAACAGAGCAGAGGATATTTCAAGAGTTTTGTATCCGAATGACGATACAAATGAAGGCAAAAAGCTGAGACTTAAACAGCAATATTTCTTCTCAAGCGCTTCTTTGCAGGATATTATAAGAAACTATAAAAAATATCACGGAACTGATTTCACAAAATTTGCCGATTTCGTTACAATTCAGCTCAACGATACTCACCCCGTAATTTCAATACCTGAGCTTATAAGGCTTTTGATCGAAAATGAGGAACTTGACTTTGATACTGCTCTTGAAATTGCACAAAGTGTATTTAATTATACAAATCACACCGTTATGCAGGAAGCCCTCGAAAAGTGGGATTTGAAAATTATTCGTGATACAGTGCCACAGGTAGTAAATATTATCAAAAAAATCGACAAAAAGCTAAAAAAGAGACTGTCAAAACTTGGCGTATCTAAATCAGATGCTGAAAAAATGTATATTATTCAGGATAAGGTTGTCCACATGGCATACATGGCAGTATCCTGCGCAAAATATGTAAACGGCGTGGCTGAAATTCATACTGAAATTTTAAAAGACAGTGTTTTAAAGTCTTGGTATGAAATTTTCCCCGAAAAGTTTCAAAATAAAACAAACGGCATCACACAAAGACGTTGGCTGTATCTTTGCAACCCCGAGCTTTCATCGCTTATTACTGAGCTTTTGGGAACGGACGAATGGATTAAAAATCTTGATATGCTCCGTGAACTCGAAAGATTTGCGGATGACAAAGCAGTTATTTCGCGTTTTGCCGAAATTAAGCAACTAAAGAAAAATCAGTTAGCTGATTATATAAACGCTAAAGACGGAATATCGGTTAATCCCAATACAGTTTTTGATATTCAAATTAAAAGATTACATGAATATAAGCGTCAGCTTTTAAACATTCTTGCAATTCTTGAACTCTATTTTGAGATTAAAGAGGGTACTCTTACGGGTTTTGAGCCTACAACATTTATATTCGGCGCAAAGTCTGCCCCAGGGTATGCCCGTGCAAAAGGCATAATTAAGCTTATTAACGAGGTAGCCAAGTTTATTGAAAAGGATAAACAAGTTTCAAAATATATTAAAGTTGTATTTATTAAAGATTACAACGTATCTTATGCTG
>JAFLUO010000005.1 GCA_022508705.1 Oscillospiraceae bacterium | reverse complement strand
TCTTGTTTTCATCTCTGAGTGGCTTTATCATAATTTCGATAACACCGTTTTTCTTATCCAACTGACCTAAATACGGAGTTGTCGGGTTACCGTTCTCATCATAAAGGGTACTTGCTTTTACTAAATCTCCCGTACCTTGATTAATCAAGACGATGGTAAAATTATCATCCTCATTTTCTTTTTCCGCCTCTGCTTTAGGTATAATATAACCCTCAAGAAGGACAAAGTGGTTATTGTCATCGCCTTCCTCCTGCTGACTGCCCTGATGGTTAGCCTCTTCATCATACTCAGTGTGCCAATGGCGGATAATAAAATGAAGAGCATCGTCACGAATAATTACATTATCGCTGGCTGCCGCTACTATAGGTATTAAAGAACTTGCAATACTTATTGAAGTAACCAACATCACCACTGCCATAAAAATTGCAATTATACGGTGATTTATACGATGACCTTTTCTCATATCTATCTATTTCCTCCTGTACTTACGCTTATGCCAAAACTGCGAACCCATATACACAAAACAAAAATGGGAACGCCCTGATTTTTATTACACAAACATGAAAGACGACATTAAACAGATTTTTAATCCTATTCTGCGTTTTTCATAAGATAAATTGTATTATTCATATACTTAGGTCTGCAGTATAATCTGCATTATGATACATACGCATACAACATACCCAATTATACTTATATCTAAATATCATATCACTAAAAATCAGATTTTTCAATTGTTTCAGCAAGAAAAGTATAGAATAAAAATAGTTTTTTCTGGAAATACACAAATTTTTCAGAAAAAACAACCGTCATTGATTGTCAACCGCCGTATTTTTAAGATACACAGGTAAAGAAATTCTTTGTTTTATTGCGGTTCAGCATTTGTAGGTAAACAATTTCTAAGCTTAAACAGCGCTATCATCAAACAGATACCTACGATTAAATGAACGATCATCATAACGATTGAAACAACCGACCATATTTCCAACAGCCAAAAATGAAAATTCGTAATTACTATTATCGCTGTCAGTAGCACAGTTTGTATTGTTCTGTACTGCAAAAGCCTTGAATCCAGCGTATATCCTTCGGGCTGATATTTTGCTGCGATAGATGCAAGATTTGTGAGAAGCTGAAAATAGAAGTAGAGCCTCACCATGCTAATGAGAACATCTGTAAACTGCCATACGCCGTCAAGGCTGGAAGAACCCCAGCTTGCTATCCACTGGGCTATATACCAAAAAGAAAGTATAACACCCAAAGTGCGAAGGAGTGTCAACTCCCGTTCTTCATCTTTTAAGTAACTTATTGCTGATAAAAAGAGTAAATATCCCACAAAGGATGGCAAAATGCTGACAGTTCCGAAGTTTATATCAATACAGGTAAAGAAATAACCCCATGCTACCCTTGAAAGTCCGCTGTACAGTTTATTAAAGTCTGTCATTCTACCACCCCTTCCTGTAAATGTAAATCCATTTGAGCCGCAAGTTTTTCATTTATGTATACATCTGCCACACAATACTCAGGCAGTTCAATTTCACGCATCGTGTCAATACTGCTGCCGCCCCCACACAACATGATTTCCGGTCCCCAGCCAGGTTCTAAAAAGCAGCTATCCCAACTTACTTCGTCATTGTTGGTGCACATATCATCAACATCATCGGCGGGATGCAAATTTTCGGGACGCTTATCGCCGGAATAAATCGGAGCCACAGACAGTCCTATTTGTCTTATACTGTTTTTTTCCGATTCGGGATATGTACAGGTGCCGAACCATGACTTTTGCGCAGACGCAAATTCAGTATTGGGATTTGGGGTAGTATCAAAAAAACCGCCTGAGTTAAACATAAAATTACTTTCGGCTTGAACATAATGTACAGTTTGATATTTAAACTCAACCTGAATACCGGATGCCGTTCCGATATATGAAAAGCCCGGAAGATCCCTGCTTCCCCACGTCAAAACATGATCTGCAGTATCAGCGTTGCGAAAGTCATCTAAAGGAATTGCAACCCATCTGCCGTTTTCTTTTTGAACCCTGAGATTTTGGACTGCTAAATGCGTTATTCCGTCATTCTCATCTTCTTCCTCATAATCATACTCATAATCATAATAATACTCTTTATTATCTATGTAGGAGCCTACCTTGATCACCAACAAGCCCTCATAAGTATTTTTGTCGATGTGTTTAAGATTGTAAATATAGTATCCGCTATTAGTTTCAGGCCACCTATCAAGAAAGTATTCCCAATAAATATTTTTCTCTGCAATTTCATCCTGCATCTCGGCGGGAGCGCACATTGCTCTGTAAACTACATTATGCGACAAAACCGCCTTGGCGTATGTGTCAAACGCACCGGCATAGGTAGTGCAAGGCGTGCTTCTTGCTGATGCTAAGGCTATCTGAACGGGTACTTCTGTGCCGTAAACTTTGCTCGCCTGCACCCCGAAACCTAATGAAACCGTTAGAACGATAATAACGCATACAGAAACAAGACCCATACCCACAGGGTACTTTTTAAATCTTGCAATTGCCTCAATTCTGTCACGGATATTCTTTCCGCCGTTGTTTATGCAGGTGCTTCCGGGAGTCTTGGAAAATTTATCGTTTGCCATTGATAAAAGAATCCGTCCGTAATCTCTGCGTTCTTCGCCTTCAAGATTTTCAAGAACATACTGGTCACAGCGCGACTCCATATCATTGATTGCACGGTTTGCGCAGTAAACGAGCAACGGATTACACCAATGAATACAACGGAGCAAACAAATTACAAAACTCCAAAATGTGTCCTTATGTTTCAGGTGAAAGAGTTCGTGCAGTATAATCTTATCGTCAAGTTCACTTTCAGCAGGAACTGCTAATATGGGCTTAATAACGCCGCATACAAATGCGCCATGAAGACCTTGTACCTCAACTGCTTTACAAAGCTTTATTCCATTTTCTTCGGCAATTTGCTGAATACGGGTTAATGCTTCGTCATGCAGTCTTGTACCTTTTCTCAGTACAAGACGCAATCTGATATATGAAATAATATATTTTGCCGCAAAGACAACAACGCCAAGGGCATATACCGCAAACAGCCAATCCAAAACTGTTTTAGGCACAGTTTTCACAATCGGAATCGGGAATAAAACACGGGTAAAGCTGTAATCCCTAAACCAACCTTTGATAATCTCAATTACAAACTGCCAATGAAACAGCGTGTAACGCCCGTTTAAGCCTGCGGGCAGTAATATAATAAGCCCGAGAGCAATCCACACAAGGAAATGCCATTTAGGCGGCAGTTTATCCTTAAACAATCCTTTAACGACTAAAAGTAATACGGCAACGCCTGAAGCGGTGAGTGTTTGAAGCAGAAATCCCCATATATCAAACATATTTACACCTCCATTTCGTCAAGGATTTTACGCAGTCTGTCCCTTTCCTCCTGAGAGATAGGTTCTTCCTTCAAAAAAGCGGCGATTAAATCCCCTGTTGAACCGCTGTAAACTCTGTCAAGAAAGCTCTGACGCTCTTTTTGCTGACAGCTTGCTCTGTCAAGAGTTGCACGGTAAATATGCGGAGACGTTTCTTTGTCTATCCGCACTAAACCCTTTGCTTCCATTCGTGTTAAATAAGTCAGCACCGTGTTTCTGCTCCAATCGGTGTCGGGGCGAAGAATATTTACTACCGTTCCCAATTCTGCGCCGTCGGTTTCCCAAAGAGCGTTAAGCACAGTCCATTCCCTTTCAGATAATTTCATTTCATACTCCTCCTACAAGTGTAGTACAATTATATACTACACTTGTAGGAACATCTTGTCAATAGATTTAACAAAATTAAAAAGAAATCCTTGCCGACATTTTTGTAACAACTTTTCGGGTGTGGCATTATCTATTGAAAATCGGGGATTTTCTGCTATAATTATTACATTAAACAGGATTTAAGTTGATATTCAGAGTGAGGAAATTAAATGAAAGAAACGCTGAAGAATCGATTGTACATAAAAATTTTAATAGCGGATTTAATCTCAAATTTCGGAGATATACTTTACTATTTAGCTCTGCTTAATTATGTTCTTCAAATTGAGAAGAGCAATTTTGCCGTTGCAATAATCAATGTGTCTGAGATTATACCGATACTGTTTTCATTTCTGCTTGGATATTTCGCGGATAAAAATCAAAATCGTGTAACGACTATAATAAAAACATTGGTGGTCAGAATAACGGCATATCTGTTCGTCGCTGTCATAATCGGGTTTAACCCGAGCCTTTTGATTGTAGCGGTAGTCAGCTTTGCTAATTTTGTTTCCGATTTAGCAGGGCAATATGAAAACAGTCTGTATTATCCGATCAGCAATGGGCTTGTTCGGAATGAAGTTCGGGAAAAGGTTATGGCTTTTCGTCACTCTCTTACAATGGGTCTGAACGTTCTTTTTCAAGCGGTTGGCGGTGTACTGATCTGTTACGTATCATTTCGCAGCCTGGCAATGATAAACGCCTTTACCTTCGCGGTGAGCATGATGATTTTGCTTTGCTCAAAGGCAGAAATGCGCAAGTATTGTCAAAATGAGGGTAAGTCAACACTAAAAGAAAAGCAATCGGTGAAACAACTTCCACGTCAACTAAAGAAAGAATTAGTTGATGCAATCAGACTGCTTTGGAAAATACCGGGAATCAAAGAAACCCTGGCGGTTATTCCCGTATTAAATGCGGGTCTTGCGGTGGTAACATCGATTGTGGTATTAAAAATGGCGGAGAATCCGTCTTTTTGCGTAATCAGCGCTGAAATCACCATTGCTCTCGTGGCAATATGTGAAACGGCAGGCAGGATAGCAGGCAGTACGTTAACTATTTTTACATTTAAAAAAGTAAAACTGACTAATGCAGTCAAAATTATACTTGTGTTTATCATTATACTGTTTTCAGGAATTGTTTTGCAAAACATCTATATAGTTCTGGCGTCCTTATTTATAGCAAGCCTATGGACCGGATGTGTTGACCCAAAAATGGGAGCACTGATTTTTAACAATCTTAGCAAAACAAAGCTGGCAACAGCATTCGGAGGTATGACAACCTATTTTCAGTTAGGTGACATCGTGTCAAAGATGCTTTTTTCTCTCTTAGTAATGTGCTTCCCCACTAAAATAATCGCAGGAGTTTACATATCAATAACTGTTATTTCATTAGGATATATTATATTTAAGGACAAGTTCAAAAAACAAATTACAGTTTAACCATTTTTTCAAGCCAAACCCTTTCATAATTTAGGTTATGTATCTCTATTGAAATACGTAGTAAATTCAGCTATAATATTCTAAATAAATCTTGAGGAAAGAACGAAATGAGACTTCACCGCAAAGCTAAGAAAAGAAATTTCATAACTACATACATTATTGCAGGCGGCTTTTTGTCTCTTATCATTTTGGGCGCTGTGCTTCTTAATTTACCCATTGCCTCTGCAAATGGGGTGAGCGTTCCGTTTGCAGATTCCTTATTTACTGCAACAACTGCCGTTTGCGTTACGGGGCTTGTAACCGTGCCCACATTTTCAGCGTGGTCGCTGTTCGGGCAAATTGTTATTCTGATTTTAATTCAACTGGGCGGATTAGGTGTTATCAGCTTTACTATTCTCTTTTTACAGATTTTGGGAAAGAGAATAGGGCTTCACGAAAAACAGCTTATCAGAGACGCTTACAATCTTGATACTAATAAAGGCATGAATATCCTTATCAAAAAGATTTTTAAAGGCACATTCATAATTGAGGCTTTGGGTGCCGTTCTTTACAGCTTTGTTTTTGTTCCCGAATTCGGCATTTTGGGTATTTGGAAAAGTATATTCAACTCCGTTTCCGCCTTTTGTAATGCAGGAATGGATATTTTAGGCCCTGACAGTCTTATCCCCTACCGCAGTAATATTGCAGTCAATCTTATTACAATGGCATTGATAGTATTGGGCGGCATCGGCTTTCCTATATGGTTTTTAACCGTTGAAAAAGCAAAAGAGTGTATTTGCGAAAAAGTAAATTTTAGAAAAGCGATTAAAACCTTGCCCATATATGCTAAAACTGTTTTAATTGTGACGGCTGTGTTGATTTTCGGCGGTGCAGTTGTTATTTTAATTATGGAATTTACCAATGACAGAACCTTAGGTAATTTACCCTTTGGCGAAAAACTACTTACCGCTCTGTTTCAGTCCGTTACGACACGAACTGCGGGGTTCTGCACAATTCCGCAAGAGGGGCTCAGGCGTTGCACCGTTATTGTTTGCTGTATTCTTATGTTTATCGGCGGTTCACCCTCGGGCACGGCAGGCGGAATTAAAACTACAACAATTACCGTTCTTATTATGTCTCTTATTTCGGCATTATCTGAAAGAAACAATACGGAGATTTTTAAACGCACGGTAAATGCTGAAACCGTCAGAAAAGCAACGTCTGTTTTCTCCCTCAGCTTTTCGGTTATGGTGCTGGCGCTTACAGCATTTTGCGCCGTTCAGCCAGGCGCCTTTGAGGACTGCCTTTATGAGGTTGTTTCGGCAATAGGTACAGTTGGGCTTACAAGGGATTTAACATCAAGTCTTACACTTTCTGCAAAGATGATAATTATTGTTACAATGTACCTAGGCAGAATAGGGCCTATTTCACTCGCATTGTTCTTTAACACTAAAAAGAATACAAATCTTATAAAATACCCCGAAGGAAAAATGCCCGTAGGTTAAGGAGAAGGAATATGAAAAGAAAACAGTTTATGATAATCGGATTAGGTCAGTTCGGCAAAAGTCTTGTGTCTACCCTTCACAATTCAAACGTTGACCTTCTTGTAATTGACAGAGATATTACAAAACTTGAAGAAATCGGAGACAAAGCGTCACAGGCTGTTTGCGGAGATGCCTCAAAGCAAGAGGTGCTTGAACAATTTGATATTGATTCCTTTGACGGTGCTATTGTTACAATAGGTCACGACACGGAATTTTCCGTAAAAACGGTTATGCACCTTAAAGAAATGGGTATGCCCTTTATAATGGCGAAAGCCGATACTGACTTTGACGGCAGAATTCTTACAAAATTAGGTGCCGACAAAATAATTTTCCCCGACCGAGAGGTTGGGTACAGACTGGGCAAAGAGATTGTTTTCGGAAATTATTACGATGCCCTTGACATTTCTGATACGCACAGTATTACTGATATTGTTCTTCCGAAAAAATGGACAGGCAAATCTATTATTGAGTTAAATCTGCGAAAGACATACGGAATTAACGTTATAGGCGTTCGCAGGCAGGATGACGTTATTGTTAATCCAACGCCCAATTTCGTATTTAAAGATGAAGACGTGCTCATAGCATTAGGCTCAAATAAAGATATTGAAAATGTACGTAAAATCGGTGATTAAGCAATCGACAAGTATTGACATCGGTTGACACTTGTATTAAAATACTATTGTAAATTTATTTAAAAGCGAGGGTAAAATTATGTTTTGTAAACAATGCGGTGCTCCCATTGAAGACGGTAGCAAAAACTGTGCTAATTGCGGCGCACCCGTAAACGATTTAGGCCAGCAGGTTAAGGATGCGGCAACAGGCGCTTTTCAAAAGGCTGAGGACGAGGTTAAGTCTGCATTTGACGAAATCAACCGTTCTGTTCAGGGTCAGCCGGCATACGCTCCCGGGCAGAAGCTAAAGGATGACAGAGGTCTTATCGCTTATATCCTTCTCAATATTATTACCTGCGGGATTTACGGCTATTATTTCTTGTATAAAATGGCTGCTGACGTTAATGTTGCCTGCGCAGGTGACGGTAAAAACACAGCGGGTCTTGTACAGTTCCTTGTACTTAATATATTAACCTGCGGTATTTACTCATGGTTCTGGTACTATAATCTCGGTAACAGACTTGCAGAAAATGCTCCCCGTTACGGCCTCAGCTTCTCTGAAAACGGCACGACTGTTCTTTTGTGGGCAGTATTAGGTGCTTTCCTTTTCGGCGTTGGACCTTTCGTTGCAATGTATTTCCTTATCAAAAATACAAACGCAATTTGCAGAGCATATAACCAGTATAACGGTCTTAGCTAATTAAAAAAACGAGACAAAAGATCCCCCTTTGAGGGGGATTTTTTTGACGGCGGTGTATTTTATGGGCTTAAGCAAAAAGAAAATAAAAGAGCATATTAAACTTATTTGTGCCTTTTTTGTTATTATTCTTATTTATATTTTGTTTACGGGCTGTCCTATAAGACTTTTAACGGGTGTTTCCTGTGCAGGCTGCGGTATGTCACGGGCATATTTAAGTCTCCTTCATTTAAACTTTAGAGGAGCTTTTCATTACCATCCACTTTTTATCTGTCCTATTATTTTTGTTGTAGTTTTTGTCTTAACAAAATTAGGCTTTCCCAAAAAATGGGCAAAAGCAATTAACTGCATAATGGCGGCTCTTTTTATCGGCGTTTACATTTACAGAATGCTGAACCCCAACGATAACGTTGTTGTTTTTGAGCCCCAAAACGGGTTAATCTTTAAGGGAATACAATTTATTATTTCTATTATAAAGAATTAAAAAAGGTACACTTTGATGTGTACCTTTAATTTTTATACGGGAAGATTCAACGCATATCCTGCTATAATTCCCACGGCGGCGGATGCAGTTATTATTTTAATCGGATGCACTTTTTTGAGAGCTAAAACCGTCATAACAATACAAACAACTGCCGAAATGTAAAATTCAACGCTTTTGAATACGGAAACCGATATTCCGTCTGCAAACAACGCGGTAATTGCAAGGGAGAGCGCCGCGGATGCTATAAGCCCTATTGCAGCTGGGCGCAAGCCCGTCATACACCCTGCTACCACCTTGTTTTTCTTGAATTTTTCATAAACGGATGCAACTATTAAAATTACGATAAACGACGGCATTACAACGCCCAGCGTTGAGCAGACGGCTCCGAAAACTCCGCCTGTTTCCGTTCCCACAAAGGTTGCCATATTTATGGCGAAGGGGCCCGGAGTGCTTTCGGAAATTGCTACAAAATTCATAATTTCCGTATTTGTCATCCACTCGTTTTTTAGCACCTCGGCCTGTATCAGCGGAAGCATTGCATATCCGCCGCCGAAAGTGAATAAACCGATTTTAAAAAATGTAAGGAAAAGCTTAAGATAAATCATTTTTCGCCCTCCTGCTTATTACAATGCTTGTAACAAGACCGAATACCGCACAGCCGATAATAACAAGCAAAACGTTGACGTTAAAAAACGCTACAAGCACAAAAGCGGCGCCCATAATCACATATGAAACAAGATTTTTATTCACCTGCTTATACATAGAAACGAGACCTTTTATTATCAGCGCCAAAACACCTGCACGGACACCGAAAAAAGCATAGCGAACGCCTTTGTAATCGCTGAAATTCCGAAGTAAATATGCAATAACGGTTATGATTACAAATGACGGAAGCACTACGCCTAGAGTGGATGCAAATGCGCCAAAAAATCCAGCTGTCTTAAAGCCCACAAAGGTTGCGGAGTTAACTGCAATAGGCCCTGGAGTGCTTTCGGCTATTGCGATAATATCAAGAATATCATCCTCGGTTATCCATTTTCTTTTATCTGCCACTTCCCTTTGAATAAGCGGTATCATGGCATACCCGCCGCCAAAGGTAAATGCTCCTATTTTAAAAAAGGTTAAAAATAAAAGCCATATTTTATAGAGCTTTCCTTGATTTTTCATTTGTTTCCTCCGCTCAGGTGGTTTTCAGTTATTGTATCATAAAACGAAACAAATAATCAATAGCGGGTCTTCACTTGAATAAAAAATGTTTATCTGTTACAATAAGTTTGGTGATTAAGATGATAAAAGCGGTTTTTATTGATATTGACGACACTTTGCTTGATTTTAGCAAGTGTGCAGAATATTCTATGTCCGAAAGTTTTAAGGATTTCGGACTGCAATTTGAAAAGTTTATGTTTCCCGTTTTTGAGGAAATAAACGCAGGACTTTGGCACAGGCTCGAAAAAAGCGAAATTACAAAGAGTGACCTTTACGGCAAACGCTGGTTTACCGTACTCGGAGAATTCGGCATTACAAACATAGACGGATATGAATTTGAAAAACATTTCCAAAAGCATATTTCCGAAAGTGCCGAAAAAGTTGACGGTGCGAAGGATTTACTCGCATATTTATCCTCAAAATACAAAATTTATGCTGCCAGCAATGGTCCGCAAGAACAGCAAATCAAGAGACTGAAAAAGGCAAAGCTTTTAGAGTATTTTACTGATGTTTTCACATCGGAGCTTTTAGGCGTGCAAAAACCCGAGTCCGCCTTTTTTGACAATTGTTTTGGCAATTTGGACAACATAAGACCCGAGGAAGCAGTGCTTATCGGAGATTCTCTTCACGCTGATATTTCAGGCGGAATTAAATACAATATGACAACAATTTGGTTTAACAAAAAAAATAGCGGTAAAGCAGAGAACATTCTCCCCGACTTCACCGTTAATTCACTTACTGAAATAAAAAATATTTTATAGCCGAGGAGAACCGAACACCACACGGTTTCTCGCGGTAGCTTTTGTCGTCTGCTGCGTTAAAAATCCTCGAAATACGTCAGTATTCCTGCGGTTTTTGCCTTGCATCCATTCAAAATCTCCTCGCGATAAACTGCGCAGCACCGCAAACCAATAAGGTTGGGTAGCTACGGGCGTTTCTTTGGCGAAACAATACTGTCGTATTGTGAAACAAAAAACGTCCGAGGGTGCCCAAGATTGTTGCTTTGCGGCGTATGGGGTTCGGTTTCCCTCGGCTATACCCCAAAAGTGGTGGTACGTTAAATATCATACACCTCTTAGAGCAGATTTTCAATTACTTTTTTCGAGTTTTTTCAACTTTGTAAAAAGTAACCGAAATCTGCCTTTTATTATTTACATATATCTACTTAAAAAGACATTTGAATTCCTTGAAATAAAGCCTTTTTTTGTTTATAATTATTAAGGTTATTTTAAAGAGACGGAAAACATAAATAGGAGAATGAATATGGCAAAACAAGGGTTTGATAATGACAAATATCTTAAAATGCAGTCGGAGCATATAAAAGAGCGAATAAGTCAGTTCGGCGGTAAGCTTTACCTTGAATTCGGCGGTAAAATTTTTGACGATTACCATGCGTCCAGAGTCCTCCCCGGATTTCTTCCCGACAGTAAAATGAAAATGCTTCTTCAGCTCAAAGACAGTGCTGAAATGATTATAGCTATCAATGCAAATGACATTGAAAAGAACAAAGTCAGAGGCGACATCGGCATCACTTACGACCTTGACGTTCTTCGCCTTATGGATATTTACCATAGCTTCGGTCTTCGCATTTGCGGAGTTGTGCTTACACAGTTCGGCTCTCAGCCGTCTGCAATTAAATTTGAAGAAAAGCTTGCAGGATTGGGAATTAAAACCTACAGACATTACACTATCGAAAACTATCCGCAGGATATTCAGCTTATAGTCAGCGACAACGGCTACGGCAAAAACGATTACATAGAAACAACTCAGCCCCTCGTTGTTGTTACGGCGCCCGGTCCCGGAAGCGGTAAAATGGCAGTTTGTCTTTCTCAGCTTTACCATGAGCAAAAGCGCGGAATTAAAGCAGGATACGCCAAATTTGAAACATTCCCCATTTGGAATCTCCCTCTCAAGCACCCCGTTAACCTTGCCTATGAAGCGGCAACAACAGACCTTAAAGATATAAATATGATAGATCCGTTCCACCTTGAAGCATACGGCAAAACAACGGTAAACTACAACCGCGATATTGAAATTTTCCCCGTGCTTAATGAAATTTTTGAAAGAATTTACGGAATCTCGCCCTATAAATCACCTACCGATATGGGTGTTAATATGGCAGGAAACTGCATTTTTGACGACGATGCAGTTAAAGAGGCTTCAAAGCAAGAGGTTATTCGCAGATATTACAAGGCTCTTGTTAAAAAGAAAAACGGTGAAAACGTTGCAAATGAAATTTACAGCCTTGAGCTTTTAATGAAACAGCTTGAAATTACTCCTGAGTACAGAAAGTGCGTTGAGCCTGCTTTGCAAAAGAGTGATGAAACGGGCGCACCTGCCGCCGCTATTGAGCTTGCCGACGGGACGGTTGTTTTAGGCAAGACATCTTCACTGCTCGGCGCATCATCCGCAGCCCTTCTTAATGCGCTTAAACACATTGCAGGTATCAGCAATGATATTGATTTGGTGTCCCCAATTGTTATTGAGCCTATTCAAGACCTTAAAATAAATCACCTTGGAAACCGCAATCCGAGACTTCACACGGATGAGGTTTTAATTGCGCTTTCAATTTCAGCCGCAACTAATCCCACTGCCGAAAGGGCAATGCAGGCGCTCCAAAGCCTTCAAGGCTGTGAAATGCACTCAACCGTTATTTTGGCAGACGTTGACATGCACACGCTCGGCAAGCTTGGAATAAACATAACCTGCGAGCCGTCAAGACAGAAAAAGAGTTATTATAACAAATAAAATCACTATTTTAAAAGCAAAACCGTCGGTTAAACCGACGGTTTTTTGTAATGTTAAAATATTTACTTATACAATTAAATTTCTATGCCGACGGTTAAAATCTCAAAGGGAGAGTAGTTAAGGGTTGTAGCCTCACCTATTACATCTTCAAGCATATTAAGGATTTTCACCTTACCAGAAAGCTCAATCTGCCCTCTCTTGCCGTTTTGCTCGGACAATCGAATAACTATCATTTTGCCGTTTTCGGACATCTTCATTGTCTGTAAGAAAAGTTCGCCGAATGAATTTTCGCAGGTAAGGTCGGCTTTTACCATAGGAACATTATACTCATACGCTATATTATTTATTTCCGCTGAAACAAAATCTTGTGGGTGCGGATAAATCATATAGCAAAATTCGTGGTGTCCCATATCGCTCTCAATGTCGGGGCGGATTGTTGAACGCAAAAGGCTCAGCGAGGCTGAATTTTCATAAAAGCCTGCGCCGTATTTTGACTCGTTGATTATGGCAATACCGCCGTCAGTTTCAGCCATATCAAACCACTTGTGGTGGCAAACCTCAAACCGTGCCTGCTGCCAGGAGGTATTTCGGTGAGTTTCACGCTTAATGAAGCCCGCTCCTAAATCGCAAACTGCCTCACGGGTAAGCACATTACAGTCAAACTGTGCCTTTGCAAGAACGTGCTTTTCATGCCAATCTACTATGTTTTCAACCTCAATTCCGCGGGACTGACGGAACACTCTAATAATTCTTTTCCAAGTGCTTTTTTCAGTACCGAGTATAACCTCAAACGCCGCACATTCACTGCTCTTTTCTATTGTTTTGAGCGGTGAAATAATTTTATAAGGAACTTCCACTTCCTTGTAATTGGGCAAAATATCCCAAGCATCATAAACACCGGGGTTGTCCTTATAAAGCTTTAATTTATTAAACTCGCCGTCAGTCCATTCACGTTTAAGCTCACGGTCAAAAAGGCTTTCAATGCTGCCGTCTTTATTGAATTTAATTTTATAGAACGGAGTTGTAATGTAATCGGCAATTTCGCACCATTCGCCTGCAAAAGTGCGCCACGGAATTACGGCGGAACTGAGTGCGGGAATATTCGGAATTACCCAATTACCCTTAACACCGAGCCTTTCGCTGTGACCGTCAGTATCTTCAATAAATGTCAGATGCTCACGCTTAAAGTTAAGAGAGTTAAAATACTTATCCCCCGTGCCGATAACGCTTTCAAGGCGGGCGTCTATTTCATTAAGCTCTTTCATTGTATCAACAAATACAGGGTGAATGTGACTGCCCGGCAAAATATCGTGGAACTGATTTGTAAGCAATATTTTGTAGCAATCTTTTATTTCTTCATAAGGATAGGTTGCACCCTTTAAATGATTGAGCGTTGAAATTATCTCCGCCTCACGAAGCTTGTACTCAAGCTTTCTGTTCATTCGTTTAAGGTCTGACTTTGTGGTGAATGTTCCTCTGTGCATTTCAAGGTACAGCTCGCCGTCCCATTTCTCTAAATTTTCATTACCGTCTAAGTTTTTATGTAAATATTCACTGCCGCCGAGATGCTCAGTTTTAGGCATAGCGGAAACCTTAGAAAAACGGTGCATAAGCTCAATCATTTCTTCGGTAACACCGCTGCCGCCGTCACCGTAACCGAACATCTGAAGGGTTTGACCGCCGCTGTTTTTATCCTGATAAGCGTCCCAATTTTCCTGAACGCTGCTGGGGGCATTCCAAGTTATGAAATGAGTGGGCGGAACGCAGGCATAAACCTCGCTTCCGTCAATACCGCGCCAAATAAAATTGTTGTGCGGGAAACGGTTTGTGTCATTCCATGTTGACATTTTGTTGGAAACGAAATATTTTACTCCGCTCTTAAGCAGTATTTGCGGTAAAACCCAGCTGTTGCCGAAAACGTCCGGCAACCAAGCGTTGTCAATAGTTTTTCCGAATTTTTCACGGTAATAGCTCTGTCCATAAAGGCACTGTCTTATAAGGCTTTCCGCTGACGGAATGTTGCAGTCAGGCTCAACATACATAGCGCCTACCGGCTCAAACTGACCGTTTGCGATTTTCTCTTTTAGTTCTTCAAAAACCTCAGGATAATACTTTTCAAGCATTTCATATGTCTGAGGCTGAGTGTGTGTATATTTAAAATCGGGATAACGGTCCATTAAGCGAAGCTGAATAAGGACAGTACGGAGATTTTTCTGTACCGAATGTATTCTTCTCCAGTAATATGCCAAATCAAGATGAGAATGTGCAACTAAAGCAACGTCCCCGTTACCTTTATAATCGTCATTTGCAAAAATTACGTCATTTACGTATTTTTGTGCGTTTGCAACATCTTCTGTTTGCACATCGTCAAAATCAATTAGATTGAGCGCATTGTTAAGCTCACGGTTTATAAATGCACGGTAATCCTCATTAAACGAGTCACTTTTTGCAATATCCAAAAGAAGCTCAATATCGTAAACCAAGTCGAGTACTGTATGATTTATTACGGCAAGGTACGCGCCCTCAAAAATCTGGCGGCATCCTCTTACAGACAGACTTTCAGGATTGCGTTCATCGTCAGGCTTTGAGCGGTTATAGCCCTCCATTTCAAAATGAAGTGCTGTATTTCCGTCTATATAGGGAGTTAACAAAATTCTGTCTCTGTTCGGGTCAACTCCGCCGACATATTTGCCGTTGCACTTTACTATTATTTCAGCGGCGGTTTTAAGTGAAAACCAAAGCTCTTTTCCCTGCATTCTTTCGGGGATAATAACGTCAGCATCAAAAAATGCCGTACCGTCGGGCGTAAAATACATATCTCCCTTTTTGAGCGGTTGCCAGCCCTCAGGGTAAAACTCATACTCGTTTTCACCCACCTGCCGTGCATTTCGGACTTTTAGATTTTCTATTTCAAATTTTTCTTCGTATATGTACCTTTTAAGCCAACCGAAGCGAAGGTCGGTCCACTCTTCAGGCCGCATACTTCTGCGAACTACTTTTATATGTGCCATAATTTTCTCCTGTCAGTTATCCCAGAAAAACGGTTTCTTGCGGATAGCCTCAATTTCACAGTTAATTCCTAAATCACGCTTTATTTCCTGCTTTATCCAATCAATACAGCGGTCAAGAATCAAGCATTTTGAACATTCACCCCGAAAAATAACAGTTAGAACGCCGAATTCAAAGTTAACAAATTCTATCCAGCCGCCGTCGCCCTGCAATTTCGGCGCTAATATATTTTTTATGTAATTTTCCATAAATCAATCCTCAATTTCGCCCTTTAACACGCCTTGAATTTTTTTGAGCCTGTTTTCAGCTTCGGTTCTGTCTTTACCGCGAACGGAATAATAAACCTTTAACTTAGGCTCTGTTCCCGAAGGCCTTACAGCAGACCAACTGCCGCCCTCAAAGACGTATTTTAAAACGTTTTCTTTCGGTAAATCTGCAATACCTACGGAATAATCAATAAATTCCTTTACCTTTTCCGTTCCGTCAAAAAGCGATTCGCCCTTTTCACGCAAAGAATGTGTTATTTTCTTAATTTTTTCTGCGCCGTCCTTGCCTTTTAACACAAACGTATCAAGTGCGTCCATATAAAAGCCGTATTTTTCATAAATTTCGTTAAGAGCATCAACTAAAGTTTTGCCTTGATTTTTATAGTACGATGCCATTTGACAAATAAGCATTGAGGAAACCACAGCATCCTTATCTCTTGCGTGAGTGCCCACAAGGTAGCCATAGGACTCCTCGTATCCTATAACATAATCTTTTTCGCCTGTATCCTCATATTTATTTATCTTTTCGCCTATGTACTTAAATCCCGTAAGCGTTTCATCAACAGAAAGGGAATAATCCTCTGCAATTTTTGCGCCAAGCTCACCCGTTACTATCGTTTTAACAATTACGGAATTTTCTTTTAATGTATCTTTTTTCTGCGAAAGAACAAAATTCACAAGCAATGCGCCCATTTGATTGCCCGTAAGGGAAATATATTCGCCCTTATGCAAAACCGCAGTACCTACTCTGTCACAGTCAGGGTCTGTGCCGAGAACTAAATCCGCTTTTTCTCTCTTTGCCTGCTCTATTCCTATGGACAGAGCGTCTTTTTCCTCAGGGTTAGGTGAGCGAACCGTGCTGAAATTGCCGTCGGGCATTTCCTGCTCTTTTACAACAGACACATTCATACCCTCAAGAATTCTTCTTACGGGTATATTGCCCGTGCCATGAAGCGGAGTATAGACAATTTTTAACTCAGACGGTTTTTCATATAGCGATTGCTTTTTAACCTCACTCAAAAAGGCTTCTAAAACTTCGTTGCCGATAATTTTTGTATCGCCGTCTTTAACGCAATCGTCAAAAGCTTTTATTTTAACTGATTTGTAATCCGTGATATTATTGATTTTTTCGGTAACGGCAAGGGCTAAATGGGGAACCAGCTGACAGCCTCTGTAGTCGTAAATTTTGTAGCCGTTATACTCTTTTGGATTATGGCTTGCAGTTAATACAATTCCGCCGTTACAGTGTAAATGCCTCACCGTAAAAGATAAAACGGGAGTTGGCATTAAAGTGTCAAACACAAAGGTTTTAATTCCGTTTTCTGCAAGTACGCCTGCGGCAGTTTCAGCAAAAAAGCGTGAATTATTGCGTGAATCATACGCCACCGCCACGGAAATTTCACCGCTGAACACAGAGTTTAAATAGTCTGCATAGCCTTTCGTTGCCCTTGCAACTGTGTATTTATTCATTCGGTTAAGACCTGCGCCCATTACTCCTCGCAAGCCCCCTGTGCCGAATTCAAGTTCTTTATAAAATCTGTCTTCGATTTCTTTTCCATCTGTAATTGCGGAAAGCTCTTTTTTCGTTTCTTCGTCAAAGCTTTCCCAAAGCTTTTTAAGTTCATTTACTGTCATAAAAGTACCCCTTATGCACAAATTATATCAGTCTATATTCTAATACTTTTATCTGCTTTTTTCAATAAATTTATCAAATAAATATTGTTAAATTAAATAAATCAAATATTTTATTATTGTTTGATATTACCATATATTTGTTATTTGATTTTTGATATAATTTTTACAACTAACATATAGTGGGAGATTATAGCATGGAAAAGTTTAAAATAAGTTTTGAATACTCTGCAAATGGCGTAAATTACACAAGCCACCTTTTTGAAACAGACCATTACTCAATGGAAACGGTTGCAAATAAGGACCACATTAAAATCGTAATAAATACAAAGGGAGTTTCTCTTGATAAGCTTAAATTCAAGATGACGGTACCCTTTGATTTTGATACTAACGACAGAGTATTTCTTAACGGGTACCAGTCGTGGACCGACTGCCGTGAATATTTTATTGACGAGAAAGGCGTTAATATGACATCCCCTCGCCTTGCTCCCCTGCTTTTTACTCCTCTGGGCGCTTCGGGCGACTATAACTTTAAAAAATACGATTCACGCAAAGGCGTTTTCCACGGTTATTCATATGCCTATGTAAGGAACGGCGAAACCGTTAATCTCTTCGGCTCTCTTTCGGAGCACTTCGGCTACACAATAATAAACACAGTTTGCCCTGAGAATAAAATAGTGTTTGAAAAAGAGCTTGAGTGCGTTGCAATACACGGCGAATACGTTCTTATGGATATTATTCACTTTAAAGGCACTATGGACGAAGTATTTGACAAATATTTTGAAGTAATGCAAACAGAAAAGCCGAGAGCCACACGGGCAAACGGATACACCACATGGTACAACTACTATGCAAATATCAACGAAAATATTGTTATAACAGACCTTGAAGCACTTTCAAAGGTTGACGCAAAAATCGACTTTTTCCAAATTGACGACGGTTTCCAAACTGCTGTCGGCGACTGGCTCAGCATTGACAGCAAGAAATTCCCCAACGGAATGAAATACATTGCAGACCGTATTCACGAAAAAGGTATGAAGGCAGGGCTTTGGCTTGCCCCCTTAGGTGCGCAGTACCATTCAAAGGTTGCAAAAGAGCACCCCGAATGGCTTATTAAAGATAAATTCGGCAAGCCCGTTAAATGCGGCTTTAACTGGAACGGATTTTACGCTCTTGATATTCAAAACTCCGGCGCAAGGGAATATATTCAGCACTTCTTCGACGTGGTATTAAACGAATGGGGCTATGACATGGTAAAGCTTGACTTCCTTTATGCTGCGGCAATCGTTCCCGGGTATAACAAGTCAAGAGGTCAGCTTATGTGCGAGGCTATGGACTTTATCAGAGAATGTGTAGGCGATAAGTTAATTCTCGGTTGCGGTGTGCCGTTAGCTCCTGCATTCGGCAAGGTGGATTATTGCAGAATCGGTGCAGATATGGGGCTTGAATGGATCCCCAAGCTTGACATTCAGCGTGAGGGCGTTTCCACAAGGTCAACCTTAGGAAATACCGTTTTCAGAAGAGGGCTTGACGGCAGAGCCTTTCTTAACGATCCTGACGTTTTCCTGCTTCGTGACAATAATATGAAAATGACTGTAGAGCAAAGAAAAACGGTTGCGCTTATCAACAGAATATTTGGCAGTCTTCTGTTTACATCGGATAATGTAGACGATTACGACGTTGAAAAAATGCAAACTCTGTTGCAGATTTTCAACGGCAAAAAGCCTGAACTGATTTCAGCGGAATTTGTTACAAACGATTTATTGGAAATCGTGTATATGGACGAAAACGGCAATCAAAGACTTTGCTTTAATATTAAAACAGGTGAAATTTATTGATATTTAAGTGAACGGGCATAAAAAAGCAGGATTTTAAATCCTGCTTTTTTATGATGAATAATCCTGCCCTAAACGGCGGATGCATATTTCCACCTCGACGGAATACTGACTGTTTGTCATTATTTCACTGAGGTTTTTTTCTTGCGCCCGGAACTTTTCGGGATAGTAAATGTAAATCAGCCGCGAAAACCCGAGCGGATCTGCTTTTTCTTCTGTATAAAGCTTTCTGCAAAGCGACTCAATGTCGCTTTTTATTTTCTCCTCCGCACACTCTTTCATAGCATCAACTTCCGTCTGCGTTGGATTGTAAACCGTTTCGCTGTCTATCTCAGCAAGGTCGGCCTTAATTTTTACTTTAAAGAAAAACTGCGGATTTTCAGAAGAATAATCCACTTTTTTCTTTGTACTGTTTTGAATAACACTTATTGAAGCAGGCACTCCGTTATATGAAAAATCCACCGCTCCTCTTCTTGCACAGTTGCAAAGGAAATTTAATGAAGCTGTTTCTTCCTCGCTTAAATTGCAAACTAACTTACCTTCCTTAAAAACAGCCGTGCCTTTTGAGGTTATTTCTTTTTTCTCTTTTCCTTCAAAAGTTGAAATAATCGGCATATAAAACGACGCTCCTGCGCTCTTGTAATGGTTTACAAGATCACAAAGGGTTATTGAAGAAACGGACATATCTTCCTCAGATGTCATAAGAATGTCTTCTATATTTCTTGAAACTACGGTAGTTTCACCTGAGGCATCTTTAAAAAAGTCCTCTGCCTTCCCCTCAACCGTCGCTATTTGCACAGTAGGGTAATTTTCAGAACCCCGTATAAAAAAATCAAGAGACGGCATTATGCCTTGTTCTGCAAGTTTTTTGCCTATAACAATGACTCTGTTCTGTGATAATACGGGGGTTTTACCGTCAATAGCATAAGCGCTTTTTATTGCAGAACTTACGGTTTTACCGCTGAGTGTACGCAAATTCATTACGGGTTTTGCCGTTCCGTCGGCATTTGAATAGTTTTCTGTATTTATTATCTCCAAAGTAACCGTATATGTGCCGTCGTCATTTATATCAATCCCCACGCCCTGCACGATACTTCTGTTGCTTATATCGTCTTTAAAGGTATTTCTGTTGAGTATTGCTCCCAAACAAACAATGCAGGTTAAAATAATTACTGCTTTGCGCATTTTCGTCTTCTCCTCATAATCAATTCCACAATCGCTAAAATCGGAACGGATATTAAAATCAAAACAAATTTAACTGACGATGTGTCAATAATATTAAATCTTTCAACGCTTCCCGAAATTAACATGCACACCGCAGCCAGCAAAGCACCAACCACTGCTATTACGGTGATTCTATTAACTCCGAACGCCTCAGAAATAAGTTTAGCCTGAAGGAAAATAAGAAGCGATGTTTTAAGAAAAGCGCAAACAATCCACAGACCCGTAATTATTGCGCCGAGTCCTCTGAAAAATGAAAAGCGTGCCATTGAAGCAATTGCGTAAACGGGGAAAAGCTGTGCGTCCGAAAACGCACCGAGAATTGTTGCCTCAAAAAAGAAGACTATTGCCGTAATTACTGACTGTGATATTCTCCATACCAGGAAGCCTTTTTTATGATTTCCTGTAACAAACGGAAACAAGGCGGCTATAACCGCATATTCGACTGTTCTGCCGGTTGAGTTCAAGGAAGCTTTTACAACGGGTAAAACTCCGTTATAAAACGGCGGAGTTAAGTTAAGCAGGTCTGTTTTTTTCCACAGAGCAAGAAAAACAAACGATAAAGACAACAGTATTGGAGCTATAAATATTACTGCACTTCTGGCTATCGGCTCAATGCCGAGATATGCACTGTAGCAACAAAAGATAACAACAAGAAGGAGTAAAAATTTTGCGTCAGTTTCGGGAAATACAACCGTACCTGCAAAGAGGTCAAGACGTGACACTGTTGAAACCGAAAAATAAAAGAAAACTGTTGAAAAAATAACTGCTTTTATTTTGTTAAATGTCCCGAAGGTTTTTTGATTCTCTCCGCCGTACTTTTTGTTAAGAATATAAACGGGAATATAAATCAGTGTACCGAAAATAATGCAAAACAGAGTCAGAATCATCTTATCCGAAGCGGTAATATTCTCAGTATATTCGGGAATATACGTAAGCGTTGTTAAAAGACGTGTTAAAATCAATATTGAATAGAATTGAAATACCGTAACTTTTGAATTCATTATTTATCAAGCCTATCTGTCTGTAATCTTTTTGTGCCGAGCTTTCGCCAATCGGCACGGAAAAGTAAATCTCTCCAAGCTCCCGTTTTTGTAGGCGACAAGGGAGACGTAAACGGTACTTTGTACGGTGAAATAGAGGCCATATTTATAACAACAACCGCAAATACAAGCATTATTCCGAAAAATCCCGAAACACCGCCGACTACTATAAGCACGGCACGAAGTAATGACGAAATATCGTAAAGGGACGGAATAACAAAGGAACTTACTGCGGCCATGCCCATAACTATCAGCATAGGGGCTGCAACAATGCCTGCGCTGACTGCCGCATCGCCAATGACGAGAGCGCCGACGATTGACACCGCATTTCCGATACTTCTCGGCATTCTCAGACCCGCTTCTTTTACTATTTCAAATACAGTGTGCATTGTCAGCACCTCTATCATTACGGGCAAAGGCACAAGGCTTTCCTGAAGACAAATATCAAAAATCATTGTTTCGGGAATTACCTCTTGGTGAAAGGTGCAAATTGCAACGTAAAATCCCGGAAGAAAAATCCCTATAAAAAATGCGATAATTTTAAGCATTCTGATTGCAAATGCATAATAAGGCTTTTTCAGATAGTCGTCCAAAGAGTGAAAATTCTCAGTAAAAATATGCGGTACAAAAAGCGCGTAAGGAGTGCCGTCTGTTATTATTCCGATTTTTCCTTCTGAAAGCTTCGCCGTTAAAACGTCGGGTCGCTCGGTACTCCCTACCCCTGAAAACAGCGACGGAATTTCACTTCCGAGAAACGGCTCAAGATACCCTGAACCTAAACACACGTCAAAGGTGGAATTTTTAATTTTCTTTTTAACCGACGCTACTGTTTCTTCGTTTGCTCTGTCAGATAAATAGGCAACGCACACCCTCGTTTTACTTGTTGTGCCAACCTCTATAATCTCAGTTTTTAAGACCGGAGTGCGTATTCTTCTTCTGAGGAGCGCCACGTTATCCTTAAAGCTTTCGGAAAAGCCCTCCTTTGACCCTCGCTCCTGTGTTTCGGAGTCAGGCTCGCTTATTGACCTTTGGGGGAATTTCTGTACGCCGAATAAAACGGCTCTTGAAGAGCCTTCCACAAACATTAAAAGATTGCCCGAAAGCATCTCACGGATAGTCGAATTTAGTTCAAACTGAATGGATTTATCAATGCTGCCCGAAATGTTATTTGATGCGGTTTCAAGCACTCTTTCGCCGTCTGAGAGTTCTTTGTAATGCCCTCTTAAAATCGGAATCATTATCTGCTCTGTGAGTATCTCGTTATCACACATGCCGTCAAGCATTACGAAACCGAATTTAACACCGTCCACCTCGTTTGAGCGGTATTTCACATCAAATGACGGGTTAAGCTTTGATTTGAGATATTTAAAATTCTCTGAAACCTCAGGTTTTACGGGTACTTTTTCTTCATGTTCGATATTCGGAACAGTTATTTCGTTTATTTTTTCTCTATACCATTTTTTCACATTGTATCACCATTCTGTTTTTTCCCCGTTTTTTTTGTAATATTCAGAGCATTCGTGTGAAAAATATGTTCAGGTGATTATTTATGTTTGTTACAATTATCCGCACACTTATTCTTTATTTTACGGTAATCTGCGTTGTACGACTTATGGGAAAAAGACAAATAGGCGAGCTTCAGCCCTCCGAGCTTGTTGTAACTCTGCTTTTGTCCGAAATTATTGCTATGCCTATGGAAAATAACGACATTCCGCTGATTTCAACAATAATACCCGTAATGATTCTCGTAACTCTTGAAATTATTACGTCTGCAATAAGTATGAAAAGTCTTAAATTCAGATTTTTAGTTCAGGGTCACCCGATAATTATTATTCGTAACGGAGTTTTACAGCAAAAGGAAATGAAAAAACTGCGCCTTACCATTGACGATATTCTTGAATCGTTAAGACAAAAGGATATTTTTGATATATCCCTTGTCGCCTACGGAATAATTGAGACAAACGGGAAAATGAGCGTTATGTTAAAACCAGATTACGAAACAGTTATCAATAAAGATGCGGGAATTAAGCCGGAAGACAGCGGTATTCCCTGTGTTGTAATTACAGACGGGCAAATCGAAAGAAGCTCCTTTGGCGACTGCAATATGACAGATGAAAAACTGAAAAAAATAATTAAAGAGCAAAAAATTGACGTTGGCAATACCCTTCTTATGACTTTAGATAAATCAGGAAAATCGGTTGTAATAGAGAAAAATATATAACTAAACGAGAGATGTTCCCCGCCTCTATAGGCGGCGGGTTCCACTTTCGTTTTTCGGTGGGAGTACTTTTCTCCCACCGAAACGTTGAATGACGGCGCTATGCGCCTTATTGAATGAGGGATTTTAATGAACAGAATAGTAGTTTCCGTAATTGTGCTTTTATTGGTTTTCGGCATTGCAACGTTTAGCGTTATGTCTCTTGATGCCTCTTGCAAAACGCTGGCAAGCAGTCTTGACGAAATTAAGCAGACCGCTGAATTGGGTGACCGTGAAAAAGCAATAGAGCTTTCTCAAAAAACTCTTGAAATTTGGGATAAAGAGGAAAAAAAGATTTCACTTTTAGTAAACCACGGTGAAATTGACGAAATTGAGAAAATAATAAAAAGCCTCCCCATATATGCCCGTCAGGACAATATGGAGAAGCTTGAAGAAAAATCGTCGATTGCGGCGGAAAGAGTCCGCCATATAAGAGATAAAGAGAATGTATCAGCGGGTAATGTATTTTAAGTAAACGATGATTTAAATTGACAAGAGAGCTTTGCGATAGATTTTTTGTCGTAAAAAGGCGCAAAATCGAAGAAATACTTTGTGTATTACAAGATTTTGCAACGTATTTACGGCGGAAAAGATTCGCAAAGCTCCGCAGTTACATTTAATCAGCGTTTACTTACTAATTCGTCGGTGTCATTTACATTAACACGCTTTGAAATCACGCAGGTTTTGCGCTTTTGACGGCCTTTGTCCGTATTGTAAACGCCGTGTTCTTTTTCATCTGTAAAGAAAATTCCGTAAGACGACGTAACAACCGTACCGTCGGAAAGAACTATGCTTCCGCAATAGCCTGTGTCTGCATTTGCAACAATTGATGGCTCGCTTTGTTTCGGCAAATATGTATGGGCAAGCTTTATTCTGTACTGCCCCTCACGAAGATTTACAATATCGTCAAAGGTGCCGACCCAAGCGACTAAGCCCTCGGAATACCAATTATGCTCGCCTAAGTTCTTGCGTTGCTTTTTCACTTCGCTTTTAGAAAGAATTATTGAGCGGAATGTAATATAAAGCCTGCCGTCAGGTAAATAAACCGCTTTGTGCCTCTCACCGTTCAGGGCAGTAGGCAAAAATTTCGGCTTTGACCAGGTTTTGCCCTCATCGTCGGAAATAAACAGAATGGAATTTGAGCGTTTTTTATTTGCTCTTGCAATAAGGCAAATTCTGTCGCCATATCCTTTGTCTGAGCGAATGGCACAAACCTCGCAAACACCTATTTTCTTTTCGGTTTCACGGTAATTGGAAAGGTATTTTTCGGGTGTTGACCAGTGCATTTTACCGTTTTCAAATGTCAAAACGGTTTTATAGTTTATAAAATGGTTATCGTGAAAAATCCCAAGCCATTTATCGACAAATTTTCCGTTTTCTTTAAGATGTATAAGGCTTGCCATTGAAACTATCGGGCAGACTGGAAAACTGCTGTCTTTATCAAAAAAGCGTTCAAATTCAGACCAGGTTTCTCCGTCATCATCAGACACAGAGCAATTAAAGCCGAGAGGTGTCGGCATAGACGGCCACTTTGGATTGCCTGAAATCAAAATCAGCTTTTCGCTTCCGTCTGTAAATTTGAGTCTGAACACGGTCGGCGTTTCAAGAGAGTCTGCCCAGGAAGCAGGTATATTTTTAAGACCGTCTGTATAAGTTACTCCGCCGTCGGTGCTTCTTTTGGCGATTATTTTGCCCTTGCCGTGACCCTCGGGATAAAAAGTCAAAATATCACCGTTATTTAAAAGGATACTGTCGGGGTGCCCCAAATATGCCTTACTGTCATCAACCGTAGAAATACTGTATAAATAATCAAACCGAGGGTGGATATCCCTCGGTTTTCTCGATAAGTCTATTTGAGGAATTGTATAATACTTCGTTTCGTTTGATTTTAAAAATGAAAACATAGCAAACCTCATTTTTGTTTTGTTGTTATTTTAAGCTGTCAAGCCTTTGCTTTGCAATATAAGCCGCTCCGAGCATACCTGCTTTATTTCTAAGCTGTGCCTTTTGGAGTTCTACGCCCTGATAATTTACGCCTACACGGGCAATGAGCTTTTCACGGATATGATTAACCAAAAGTTCTTCGGACATTATTCCGCCGCCGAGAACGATAAGGGGCGGATTGAAAATGTAGCTCAACGAAACAAGCCCATTTACTATCTCATTCTCCCAATCGTCAAGAGCTTGCTTTATAAACGGGTGTTCCAGCTTTTCAGGCTCAAAAATCTCTCGTCCCGATACATATCTTCCGAAATGCTCTGAAACCCTGTCTGTAAGAGCGCGGCATGAAGCATAAGCCTCATAACAGCCTTTTCTTCCGCAGGTGCATTCAGCTCCGCCTGCATGAGTCAGCATGTGTCCGAATTCGCCTGCCGCAGACTTTGCCCCTCTTAAAATATCACCATTAAGATAAATTGCTCCGCCGACACCCGTGCCGTATGTAAGACAAATGAAGTAATCCGAACCTCTGCCTGCTCCGAAATGAGCCTCACCCAAACCTGCGCAGTTAACGTCATTGTCAACTGCAACGGGAACGCCGAATTTGCTTTCAAAAATGCCTCTCATATCAGTATCGGTAAAGCCGGGAATGTTATCAGTTCCGTAAACAATGTATCCTCTTTCAAAGTCAACCTGACCTGCCGTGCTTATGCCAATAGCGTCATACTTTCCCTGATACTCCGCCATAACATTCGAAAGATTTTGCAAAACAGTTTTGGCGTTTGCATCCTCTCCCTCGTTTGCAGTAGGCATCTCATTTGATTCAAGAATTTCAAAATCCTCGCTTACAAGGCCGTATTTAATAGCCGTGCCTCCGATATCAAAAACTAAAATTCCCATTTGAATTTCCTTTCGTATTTTAACTTGATTTTTCTATTTTATTGCATCTGCAAATCTTTTTGTAATTTCCATTGGGCGTGTAATTGCCGTGCCTACAACTGCCGCATGAACGCCTAAATCAATGGCAGTTTTAAGCTGTTCGGGAGTCCAGATGCCGCCCTCTGCTATAACGGGACAGTCAAGCTCCTTAACATAACGCTCCATAAGACTAAAATCGGGGAGTGAATTGTCCTTCGTGTACTCGGTGTAACCGCTCATTGTTGTTCCCACAATGTCAATTCCCAACTCACGTGCCATTTTGCCTTCGTCAAAGCAGGATGTGTCTGCCATAAACAACTGATTGGGAAATTTCTTTCTGACTTCAGTAAAGAATGTTTCAAAAGACACACCGTCTGTCCGCAAACGGTTTGTTGCGTCAACTGCAATTATATCTACTCCGCATTCGTAAAGCTTTTCAACCTCATGGAGTGTGGGAGTAATATAAACATCGGAATCATCATACACTCTCTTAATTATGCCGATTATCGGCAAATCGACGGTTTTTTTGATTTCTGTTATATCCTCAACAGTATTCGCCCGTATTCCTGCCGCTCCGCCAAGGTACGCCGCATAAGCCATTCTTGACATAATAAATGAACTGTGAAGCGGTTCTTCGGGAAGGGCCTGGCAGGACACTATCAGCCCGCCTTTTATTTTTTCAAGAATCTCTTTGCCTGTCAAAACAAATTTCTCCATCCTTAAAATATATAAAAAGTATACATTATTTTCTTTTTATAATCAATATAAATATGCTAAAAAATTGCCTAATTTGTAAATACAAACTTTAAAAATAAAAATTTACCATTTTTCTCTTGTATAATTCTTTAAAATAGTGTAGAATAGATACACTTATTGTAATTTTGTTTGCAAAGGATGTTTATCAATGGAAAACAATAACAAATCTCAGGCTGAAATTTACCGTGAGGAACGCAAAGAGCGCCTTGCAAAAGCAGCATCTAAAAAAGCTAAGAAAAACCCCGCTTTTTCTAAAGCAAAGAAAATCATAGGCAAAGTGATTGCAATTGTTTTGGCAGTTGCGATTGTTTGCGGTGCGCTCACTGCTGTGCTCAACTTCTTCGGTACTCCGCAGAAAGTATTAAAAGTCAAAGTAGCAGGCAACAAAAACTATTCATTTACTCTTGCTGAATTCAATTTCTTCTATTACTCTATGTGGAATCAAATTGAAAACACCGCTTATCAGTATGAATACACATATTCACAGTATTACGGTGAGGGCGCAGGCGTAATGGTTACAGGCTACGATTACACCAAATCCCCTGCTTCACAGGATTATAAAGACGATTACAGCAATTTTACCGGAGTTACGCTTGCTGACCTTAATGCCGAAAAAGCTACTTGGGCCGACGTTATGAAATATGCCGCAATAAACCAGCTTATTCAGATAAAATACGGCGCTGACAAAGCAAAGGAAGCAGGTCTTAACCTCACTTCCGATCAGCAGGCCGAAATTGACGAGACGATAAAGTCTTATGCTGATACTGCAAAAGAAAAGGACTATTCTACTAACAGATATCTACGTCAAATTTTGGGCAACGGTATTACAGAAAAGCTTCTTCGTGAAATTTTAACTGAACAACTTCTTGCCAATAATTATTTTGAAAAGCATACAACTGACATTGAAAATGCAATAACAAAAGAACAGGTTGAAGAAAAATATAACGCTGATCGTAATTCTTATGACATTGTAAGCCTTCGTGTTTACTCGTTTTCAGCAGACTATGATAAAGATGCAGACGATGCCGCTAAAGAAGAAGCACGCAAAAAGGCAAAGGCTGATGCCGACGCTTTCCTGGCAGGTGCAGTAAATGAGCAGACCTTTATTGAGCTTGCAAAAAAAGATCTTCAAAAAGATAAAGATACTAAGGATAAAGACCCCGGTACAACAACTGCAATGAAGAACGCTTATAAGGCAGACATAACCTCAAGTATTTCTGAAGAGGCTGCAAACTGGGCATTCAATGCAGATACAAAGGTCGGTGACAGCAAAGTATTTGCCGCTTCTGACGATGATTTCTTCGTTGTTATGCTTACGGTTGCTCCTCATAAAGATACAACTTCTTCAGGAAACGACGTAAGACACATTCTTTTCAAATTCCCTGAAGCACAAAAGGATGCTGACGGTAAAGAGATTGCAATTACAGACGCTCAAAAGCAGGCTGTACGTGAAGAAGCTGAAAAGGTTCTTGCTCTTTACAAAGAAAATCCCACTGAAGAGAATTTCATTAAACTTACTAAAGAGTATACAGATGATGTTGACAAAGACGGTAACCCCAACAATGACGGCCTTTATGAGGGCGTTGTATCGACCTCAAACTATGTTGCGGGCTTCCTTGACTGGGCAATTGACGAGTCAAGAAAAACAGGTGACGTTGAAATTGTTGAAACAACATTCGGTTATCACATTATGTATTATGTTCAGTCTCAGGGCGAAACTTGGGAACAGAACATAAGATATGAAATTATTACAAATGCTTCCAATGACCTTGCTGATGAAATTGACAACACTTACGTTAAAACCGTCAATATGAATAACGCTCTTCTTAATTGGTCTTTCAAACAGCAAACAAAGCACATTAACCAAACTGTTATTAACCTCACCAGCCAATCATAATAGTATATAAATAGTTTAACCTCCGCTTTTGCGGAGGTTTTCTTTTAATCGACATAAATAAATCTTATTTTTCTTACTCAGATGCCTTAACAAAAGAAATTACAGTTTGAGCATACTGATCCAATTTGACCAGCAATGTTAAACGCCCGCCTAAAATGTCAGTGACAACCGTAGGATTCGGCATGATTTCAATCAGGCCGTCTTTACAGGGCTGATTGAAGGTGTTGTCGTCATCGAATCAACAGAACCCTGCCCTCCCAGTTTTGAAAATCCGTAGGCATCATGCCGAAATGATTTTGGGAGTCTATCAAAAAGCAATCATGTGAAGTTCGTAAGGCTTCGTCAGAAGAGAGAGCATAGCATTGCATAAGCCCTCCATAAGCGCTTTTTCCTCTACGGTAAATGTAGGCGACATCTTTTTCATAACCGTAATTTTCATCAGCCGTTTAAATAACTCAAAGAGTTTTACAAAAAATTCAACATGTATATAAACAACGCATCAATAAAAAATACAAGCGAAATTATAAATGACAAATCCGGGACTCACATTATTTGTGAATCCCGGATTACTTTAGGTTTTTTAGAACTACTCGTTTAGAAAGATTCTAATATCATTACGGCCGTGAATTTATATATACATCAATTTCTATTGCATCAAACGCATCTACAACTCCGTCCCTGTTAACATCACCGGCGCTAAACTGTTCTTTGGTTAAACTCCGTCTGCACATTACATAGCATCTTACCATTGCATAGTCATTTGAATTGATTATTCCATCACCATTTATATCTCCGAGTAAAGGAATATCCGTAATGTCTTTAACCATCTTTGCCGCAATACCATATGCAGATGCATTTCTGCCCGTTTCGGTCACAGTATAGCTTTTAATTTTTTGAGGATCGAACGCATCAAATCTGTCGATTTGATCTTTATTACTGTAATCGTAAGGTCCGTCAGTACCGTCCGCACACCATGCGGCATTGTCGTAATTCTCTTCACCTGTCCATTCGGACGGGTCGCTTAAACCTACTTTATAAATCACACCGCCTCTTTGAGAAACGACTGTAATGTCATCGCCCATAACATCTGCCGTATTACCGAAAATGCGTGCATCGTTACCGATTTCCAATTCCTGCGTTCCTGCGCCAAACATATACAGTCCGCCGCCTGCTTCGGATGCTTTATTCTCGGTTATCGTACCGCCGTTTACAGTAATATTTCTTCCCGAAACAGCGCCGTTTTTCGCAGTATTATTACTGATAACACCGCCGTTTATGATAAGCTGTGATGCTGAGTCGCCTGACATAGCAATAGCACCGCCGTTGCCTGTAACGCTGTTACCCTTAATGTTACCTCCGTCTATCATCAGCGAATCGTTAACAGTAGAACCGCTGAAATAGATACCTCCTCCGCTGGTACCTGACAGAGTGACTGCTTTACCTGTTCCGCCTGTAATCGTACCGTTTTTCTCATTGCTGCTATCCGTGATTGTCACATGTAAACCGTATTTTGCACCGCCGAGTCCACCTGATTCAAACCACAGGACAGGTGCATTCTCTTTTCCTGTTACAGTATGACCGTTCAAATCAACCGTCAGATTATAATCATAGTCAACACTGCTTCTTATCCAAACGTCTCTTATAGATTCGTTAACATCTTTAAGCAAGGTTACTGTTTGAGGTTCATGGTTGCCAATAGTTATGCTTGCATGTGCGGCATCAATAGCCGATTGCAATGTTGGGTATGTCTGCTTAGTGCTTTCAAGGCGAGCGACCGCCGTTCCTACAGGAAAGGGACGGACAGCGGGGGCAGAAATAATGCTCTCAATGCCTTCATATACGCTGTGAATTTCATTTTGCGAAGATTGCTCTGCATAAGACACGGGGAGATTACCTGTATTTTCATCCGAAAGCAGGGTCTGAGATGAATAAGTACTCAATTTTTCTCCTGTTTCTTCGGTGTTGTTTACATTGTTACCGTACTGATACAAAGCTGTCGCATACCAAACATTTTCATCGAATTCGGTATTTGACATGACCCGCAAGGTCTTTGGATCAATAAGCCGTAACTTCGCCTTTTCCCCTTTTGCACGACTGGAAAGCACCAGATATCCGGTATCCTGATCATACCACATAGACGCGGAAATTCCCTGTGTTATATCGGAAACGCCTTTCAGGTTGACGCCCGGCACCACGCCGAGAAATTCATATTTGAACGGGTTGCTCGGGTATGTAATGCGATACAGGGCGCCGTTTTCCAACAGAACATAATAACTAGAACCAAATAAGCTTTCTTCGTCATCTTCTATATACGCTATAGTTACCGCAGGCGACCCGA
>JAFLUO010000049.1 GCA_022508705.1 Oscillospiraceae bacterium | reverse complement strand
GAGCGCCACCTTGCCAAGGTGGAGGTAGCGAGTTCGAGCCTCGTCATCCGCTCCATTTGAGGACACGAGAAAAAGTGTCCTTTTTTTACAAGTGCATATGGCGACATAGCCAAGTGGTAAGGCGTGGGTCTGCAAAACCCTGATCCCCAGTTCAAGTCTGGGTGTCGCCTCCAGAAAAAGAAAAGACATCCGTAAGGATGTCTTTTTTTGCAATGATGTTTGCCCTACGGGCAAGTGATGTCGCTTATGCTGATGAACAATTGGTAATTTTGACTAAATGCATTCTTTATGCTATAATTACCTTAGGGTGGGGATGATATGGATTTTATTTTTGATGTTTTGGTTGAATCAATTTTTGAAATATTTGTGGATGGATTTCTTGCTCTTTGCTCGGCTTTTGTTCCGCAAAAGGTGCTGACTGAAAAAGGAAAAAAGATTATAGGTTATATCTTCTTAGCCATTTCTGTTGTCTTGTTAGTTGGATTGTTTATTGGAATAGTTGTTTTACTGGAAACTAAGGGACAAAGTTTCTGGGGCTGGTTGCTTATCGGTTTAAACATAATTTATATAATTACAGGAATTACATTAAAAATTGTTTCTCACTTTAAAAAGTAAAGAAATTTTTTGTCGGCGATATAAATATATGCTATACTGAATTCTACAGTTTGTTTGGGGGTGTTTTTTATGAAACTGTACGTAAAGCAAAAGGTTTTTTCATGGGGCGACAAATTCACGGTTTACGATGAATACGGTAATGATAAATATTATGTAAGGGGAGAGGTTTTTACACTCGGCAAAAAACTCCATATTTTTGATTTATCGGGCAATGAAGTGTGCTTTATTCACCAAAAGGTTTTGAGCTTCCTGCCTAAATATTTTATAAACAAAAATGGGGAAGATGTGGCTCAGGCAGTTAAAAATTTCACGCTGTTTCATCAGTCATATTCTATTGAAGGCTTCGGCTGGAGCGTTGAGGGCGATTTCTTTGCCCATGAATATGAAATTTATTCTCGCACTGGAACGGTTGCAACTATTTCAAAGCAATGGTTTACTTGGGGAGACACTTATGAAATAAACATTGAGCAAGGTGTCAATGATATAGATGCACTTGCTGTTGTACTGGTTATTGATGCTTGTTTACAGGCATCTGCGTCGGCGGCTGCGTCAGCATCAACATAAAACATATAATTTCAGTAAACAATAAAAGCAAGTCTGTTGACTTGCTTTTTTCTTTGTCTATTTATAATATTCTTTAAGTTTTGTGTATTCCTCGTCTGTAATTTCAATTACCTTGCCGTGCTTGAAGCCGTAGGGGAAGGAAAACTTTTCCTTGCACATTTTAAAATTACTGTCGCCCGGAGTGTCTGAAATAAATGGGACATACCCCATTTTTTCTTTTTCACAGCCGAAGAAATCCAGCATAAGACACCATCTGCCGTCGGGCAAAATATAGCTTGTAGGCGCTTCGTAGGCCCCCGGCTTTTCTAAGGTGCTCATATATTTTTCAAAAGCCTCATCATGCGTGTAAGGACCGTAAAGGTTTTTGGAGTATGCGTGCATATTCATTGGCGGGTGGTCGGAGTTTTTGTAAAACAAATGATAAGTATCACCGATTTTCGTTAAGTGGGAGTCGAGAATTTCATTGTCCTTTGCAAAGAACGGAACAGGCTCGGAGAAGCTTTTGAAATCCTTTGTAACGGAGCAGAAGATAATCATATGTGTAAAGTTATTTCCCTTTACAGTTGACCCCCAATGGATAAGATATTCTTCGGTGTCTTCATCAAAAAATACCTCAGGCGCCCACATACAACCGAAATCTTCTCTGCCCACGGGCAACAGCTCTTGCTTGCTGAAATTTATTAAATCGGGAGTGCGCCATGCACAAAAACACTTACTGCCCGTGGAATTTACTTCTTTCCAATTAACTTGGTAATTTTCGTCCATTCTGTATGCAATGGAAAGGTCGGTCGTGATAATTATAAATCCGCCCGTATGCAAACGGACGATTTCAATGTCTCGGCAACCTTTTTCGCCCATAGTGCTTGTGAGTATCGGTTCGCCGCCATTGAGTTGCTCAAAGTTCAACCCGTCTTTTGAAACAGCAAAATAAACCTGTTCGCCGTCGGGAGTAATTTTTTCTTTAAAATGAACAAATAAGTAAGCCAAAGTTATCATCCTTTCACTTTTTTAAAATAAGTATACTTTTAATAAAAATTAAAGTCAATTAAATTCCGTAAAAAGGTGTTGACAAATGAAAAATCAGGGTGTACTATATAACTGTGCTAATTGTAATAGCACAGTTGACACAGATACGACATAATATTTAAAAAAGGAGGAATACTTTATGAAAAGAATTATGAGTGCGGTTTTAGCCGTTTGTCCAATAGTCATTATTTTACTTATCTTAAAATCTAAAAAGAAATAAATATAAATTCATATAAACTTTTTTACGGAGGTGATATTGTTTGAGATTTTTCTTGGATTTCCATTCCCGAACACCGATTTATGAACAAATCAAAGAGCAAATAATAGGTCTTATCGGGCAAGGCGAGCTTAAAATGGGCGATCAGCTCCCGTCCTTACGCCAGCTTTCATCAGAGCTTTCGGTAAACATCAACACAATTAAGCGTGCTTTTTCCGATTTGGAGCTTAGCGGAATAATTTATTCCGTTGCAGGCAAGGGAAGCTTCATAAGCGGAAATTCACCAAAGAATGTAATTGTAGAAAGCGCCTTGGAGGAAGCAAGACAGTCGATTTTAAAAGCTAAATCCATGGGAGCGAAAAAAAGTGAAATAACAGAATTAGTAAACAGTATTTACGAGGGAGATGAAACAAGTGATTGAATTTAAAAATATAACGAAAAAATTCGGCGATTTTACTGCCATTGAAGGAATAACCTTTAACGTTGAGCCGTCGTCAATTTACGGTCTTATCGGTTACAACGGCGCAGGTAAAACAACACTTTTAAAAACTGCCGCAGGCATTTACAAGCCCGAGGCGGGAGAGGTTTTAATGGACGGGCAAAACACATTTGACAATAACGGCGTGCGTAAGGAAATGTTCTATATTCCTGATGACCTCTATTTCCCAATGAGCGCCACGCCTCATTCAATGGCAAAGTTTTATGCGGATTATTACCCCAATTTCAGTTGGAAGACCTTTGATAATTTGATTGAGCTCTTCGGGCTCTCCGCTAAGAAAAGAATAAGAGGCTTTTCAAAGGGTATGCAACGCCAGACGGAGATTGTTTTGGGGCTTGCCTCAAAGCCTAAATATCTTTTGCTTGACGAAACCTTTGACGGACTTGACCCACAGAAGAGAGATATTACCAAGAAACTGTTTCTTGAATATATTGCGGAAAATGACGCTTCAATAGTTATTTCCTCACACAACCTTGCGGAGCTTTCGAACCTTTGCGACCACGCAGGTCTTATTAACGGCAAGCACCTTGCAATGAATTGCTCAGTTTATGATATTTCACAAAATTACGGCAAATACAGGCTTATTTTTGACCGTGATATAACGAGTGAAGATTTCAGCGGTATCAAATATAGGTCTTTGGATATTGACGGTAAGATAGCAACGATTGTTTTCGATAACAACTCAATAGAAGAAAAGCAAAAGCTCAATGCACTTCATCCTATTGCTGTTGACGAATACAAACTGACGCTCGAAGAAGTATTCCTTAATGAAATGGAGGATAAGAAATATGACATCACAAAGATTTTTGAATGATAAAGTTAATTCAAGAGACTTTTTAAGAAGCTTAAAGGATGCATGCCTTGCGCCGATTGTTGCACTGATAGTTCTTAGCATTAAATATGTAATTCCGGTGGCGAGCTTTGCAAAAGAGTTGAGAACCAATTTAACATATAAAGATCTTTTAAGTAAGCGTGAAATTATTTCATATTTCGGCGGTGCGCTGGAAGATTACGGCTATTATTACGGTGCATCTATAATTCCGATAATAATGATTTTCTGCGGAATGTTTATGGCTCTCATGCTTTTCCGATTCGCATTTAAGAAAAAAAGCGTAAATGTTTATTACAGTATGGGTATTACACGCACACGCCTATTCCTTAACCGCATTCTTGCAGGCGCAATAGAGCTTTTGGTCGCAACGGTTATTCCGCTTTTTATCACTTTTATTACAAATGTATCTCTGTTTGGATATAATGTGCACCAGCTTAAGCTGTTTGCCTATTACACTTTCCTTTTGTTCACAAGCGGTCTTGCAGGTCTTGTCATCGGCGCATTTGCGGCATCAATTTCCGGTTCTATCATTGAAATGGCGATTACATCAGCTTCAACCAGCGGTGTTGTTATTGCCGCTGTCGGAATTTTCACATTTTTAAAGGGATTGCTTTTGCGCGGTTATGTAGGTACCGCAGAAGACGAATCAAAAATATTTCTTCTTTCACCGTGGACGGCTCTTTTAGAAGAAAGAGATTTAAATAGGCTTATAACAGGGGAAAAAGTGCCGAAGGATTTACTGATAACTTGGAAAGCAGACGTTTTCCCCATTGTATTATGGGTGATTATATCCGTTGCTGTTTGTGCTTTAGGACTGCTCCTGTTTAAAAAGCGTAAGGCTGAAAATTCAAATTCATTCGGCAAATTTGACGTTTCAAGCGCCATTAACGGTGTAATGGTTTTCTTTGTTACCGTATTTGGCTTTTTAATGATTTTTGACGATATATACGGTTATCAGATTCACAGTGTAGCCCTTTGCATATTGATTTGTGCAGTTGGTGCATCTGTAGCTTTCTTTGTAGCTGAGCTGATTATGCGCAGAAATATCAAAGCAGTTTTAAGAATGCTTCCTGTTTTCGGCGGAGCCGCACTTTTCGCGATAATTTCTCTTGTAGTAATCGGCACAGGGTATTTCGGTACCTTCAACAAGCTCCCCGAAGCTAAGGATATTGAATATGTTGCAATGAGTTATTCTGACCCGCTTGGTATTTTAAATTACGATACGTATCATTATTATCCCGAAAGATATGATGATGAGAAAAATACCTATCTCTGCAAAAGCTCCAATTCTGAGGACATTAACCTTTGCACTGAACAGTTCAATAGAATAAAAGCTGATAAGAAAAATAATAACTACGCAATTGATTACGTGAGTTTTGTAATAAAGACAAAAGACGGTAAGCTTATTTCAAGAAACTTCCCCGTTTACTCCGAAGACCTCGTTCACGATTACAATAAAGCAGTATTCAATTCGGATTATTTCCACCTTATTTTAAAAATGAAGCTGAACGACTTAAATTCAAATGATGCGGACTATGAATTAACGTATTCCGAAGACGGTGGGTATGAATACAGTCAGATTGATGAGGATAAATACTCGGGAGCAACTACCTTCAGTTATTTTGACGGCTCGCTTCTTACAGATAATTTTAATTATAATTACCACGGTATTGACGATGAGAATGTCAATTTCTATGAAATGACCCAAGAATTAAAAGATGCTCTTTATAACGACCTTTGCAAAATGACTTACGACGAGTATTACGGAAAAGGCGGTGAGCCTGTCGGCGCCATTGTTTGGAATATAGAAACTCTTCGGTATGAAACACTGAAATACATGGCAGAGTATGATTGGGTGGATTTTTACGGCTATTATTATGAAGATTCAGAGGGCGCGAAAAATACGGTAAAAACAGGAATTGCATCTTCTTTGATTCTTATTTATCCGCAAATGACCGAAACACTTGAATATGTAAAAGAATTTGAACCCAATCCTCATGAAACGGCAGTTAAAGCGGTACTTTACCCCGATAAAAACCTTTCAATTTTAAGCGCGGTGAAGAATCTTGATGAGCACAGTGTAAGCGCTGGCAACGTTCACAAAGTTTTCGTGAGCGCTGGCAATTCAAGTAACGACTGGTTTTACAGCAGAAAGGTAGCAACTCTTTTTGCAGAAAAACCGCAGGGAAATTATCTTGATTTTATGGAAATTGTGTATAACGCAAACGACTCAAAGCTTACACGGGTTGACGACACAGAAAAAGCGAATAAAATCGCAGATGCTTCTCGTATGGTTTATGACACATACGGTGACAACGGAAGATATGTATACGTTATTTATGAAGATGACTGTATAGTTACAATGTATCTTCCCGAAAAGTCTCTGTCCGTTCTTAACTGATAATTAAAAGCGGGGAGCAAGTTTTAGCTTGCTCCCCTTTGTTCGTAGGGGACGATGCCCACATCGTCCCGAAAAAAATAATCCAGTCAAATGAATAATGAAGTCGATATCGCTAAGAATCAAGAATAATTTTTGCAGGGATAAAACCAAAAAAATACGGGTCGGTTCCTAAACCGACCCCTACATTTTTACTCTTTAATCGTTAACCAACACTTTTACGATTTCGCCCACATATGTGCGGTGAAAATCCGATGCTTTATAATTATCTGTAATCTCAGGTGCAATAAAGCCCTTAGGATCCATATCCTGATAAGCGATTTTGCGAAGAAGAACGGTGATTTTTGCTTCTTTAAATGAAACAGATTTGTCTATTTCCATCGGTTCAAAGCCTATAAGAGCCGTTTTGTCTGTGTCCTTTCCCGATTTACTGCCGCAAATTCCAAGCTCTTTTTTGTATTCGCCGCCGTAAAAGGAAAGAGTAAAATACTCGTTTTGCTCCATATATTTATAGGTATATCTTTGCGGACGGACAAAAACAAAGCAAACGTCTTTGCCCCAAAGCTCACCAATTCCGCCCCAGCTTACTGTCATCATATTGTAATTGTCCGGTTTCCCTGCGGTGAGCAGTGCCCACTGGTCGCTTATCATAGAAACAAAATTTTCTTTAAGTTCACGAATGCCGATTTCTTTCAAAAAACTCACTCCAAAAAATTTTTTATTTTTAATTTTGTAATATTATATACTGAAATCCTAAAAAATACAACCTATTGGGCTTGCAAAAATTTATCGGCTCAATATATGCTAAATTAACGGTTTTCAGCAAAAATTGACTGAAAAAAACTTTGTATACCTTTACAAAAAACTACAAAAATCTTTGTATAGATATTTTCAATCTGCACCTTTTCAAATCAAAATTTTTGTGGTAATATTATCGCACTCGAAAATATGGAGTGTTGAAAATGGAGTTTAAAGATCGGCTGAAAAGCCTTAGGTGCGCCAAGATTCCGACCATAACTCAAAAGGATCTTGCAAACGCACTTGGGATTACTCAGCGTAAAGTTTCATTTATGGAAACGGGAACAACTGAACCGTCACTTGCAGATATTATTGAAATTTGCAAATTCTTTAATGTTTCTGCGGATTACCTTTTAGGACTGAAGGACTAAGGAATAGAAAGTGATAAAAAATGACAAAGAAACAGTTAGCATTACATTTAATTGAAGCGTTAAAAACAAAATACCCAGAGGCGGTTTGCAGTCTTGTATCCGAAAACCCGTTCGAGCTTTTGGTTGCAACACGCCTTTCGGCACAATGCACGGATGCGAGAGTGAATATGGTCACTCCCGCTCTTTTTTCAAAATACCGCACTTTAGACGATTACTGCAACGCAGAGGTACACGATATTGAAGAAATAATTCATTCCTGCGGATTTTACCACGGAAAAGCACGGGATATTATTGAGATGGCAAGGGGCGTGCGTGACAGATTCGGCGGAGTAGTTCCCGATAATATTGAGGATTTGACAACTCTTTCGGGAGTGGGCAGAAAAACTGCCAATTTAATCGTAGGCGATGTGTACGGGAAGCCTGCCGTTGTGGCGGACACGCATTTAATACGAATTTCAAACCGAATGGGGCTTTGCGATACGAAAGATCCGAAAAAGGTTGAAATTGAGCTAAAAAAAATACTGCCCCCTGAGGAAAGCAATGATTTTTGCCACAGGTGCGTTCTTCACGGCCGTGACACCTGCACGGCAAGAAAAGCAAACTGCGAGCAGTGCGTTTGCAAGGATTACTGCAAAAAAATATTGAGATAAAACGGTATTAAATACATAATCTTCTGTCTATACTCTTGTAAAACCGGAAAAATAATGTAAAATATAGGTAGACCCAAATTTATTACATTTAAATGAAATGAGGCGATTTTGTGAAACCGATTAAAGTTGATTTCGGAGGCAAAAAGAAAAAGAATATGTCTGACGGCAAAAGAATAGCAATTACTCTTGTAATTACCCTTGTTATTGCCGCAGTTCTCTATTATCTTATGCTTCCCGCGCTAAACTTTAAGGCTATTGAAATGTACATTTGGATTGCATTTTCAATAATTATTTTTATAGGTCTTTACGGAATTTCAGCAGGGGCTTATTCACGTCCCGAAAAAATGGCTGAGGCTAAAAATAAAATGAAAATCCCGATAATTATTCTTATCGTTATGGCAATAATTATCGGTATAGGATATTTAACAGGCGCTGTTTTCTTCAGAGCAAAATCTTACAGTAATATTATTAAGGTTCAGGACGGAGATTTTGCCGAAGAGGTTGCAGAAATTGACTTTTCAAGCGTTCCGAGGCTCGACAAGGACGCTTCAAATATGATTGCAACGAGAGCTCTCGGTAAACTTTCGGATTACGTTTCGCAGTTCACTGTTTCTGACCTTTATTCAACGCAGATAAACTATAAAGGCAAACCCGTTAGAGTGCAGTCCCTTGAATACGGTGATATTTTTAAGTGGATGAAGAACACAAAGAACGGTATTCCTGCTTATATTATCGTTGATATGATAACTCAAAATGCTGAGCTTCAAAGGCTTGACGAGCCGATGAAATATTCACCTGCAGAGTATTTTAATGAGGACCTTATCCGTCATTGCAGATTTAATTATCCGACTTTAATGTTTGATACGCCCAGGTTTGAGGTTGACGATACAGGCAGACCCTATTGGGTGGTTCCCGTAGTTGACAAGACGATAGGACTTTTCGGCGGAAGAGATATTACAGGCGCAATTTTAGTTGATGCCGCAACAGGTAATACAACACTTATTTCCACAAATCTTGAGGGTAAAACCAAGCTCAAGACAGATAAGTTTGTGACCGACGAAGAATATCAGTGGCTTGACCGTGTTTATTCTGCTGAGATTCTTAACGAGCAATTCAACTATTACGGAAAATACTCAAACGGCTTCATCAACTCAATTATAGGTCAGACAGACGTTAAGGTTACAAGCTCAGGCTACAATTACCTTGCTCTTAACGACGACGTTTATATGTACACAGGCGTAACTTCCATAACCTCTGACCAGGCAATCATCGGTTTTGTTCTTATCAATCAAAGAACAAAAGATGCCCGTTATTATCAGGTTTCAGGCGCATTGGAGGATGCGGCAAGAACGTCTGCCGAGGGTAAGGTTCAGCAGTACAGCTACAAGGCAACCTTCCCGCTTCTTCTTAACGTCAGTGGCGAGCCCACATACTTTATGGCTCTTAAAGATGCCAGCGAATACGTTAAAATGTATGCGCTTGTTAACGTTAAGCAGTCAACCATTGTTGCGGCGGAGTCAACCCTTGCGGACTGTGTTGAAAAATATGCCGCCGAGCTTCAGAAGAATGGTGTAAACGTTGAAATTGATATCGGAAATGTTCAGGATACGGACAATGACAATAATGCCGATAATATAGTTAAGTATGTAACCGTTACGGGCACGGTAAGCGATATACGCACAGCGACAACGGGCGGAGAAACCTACTTCTATATCAAGCTTGACGATGGAGACAGATATTATAAGGTATCTGTTAAGGATGCGGAAAAGATAATTCTTGCAAACAACGGTGACAGCGTTACCTTTGAAATCCCCGAAAATGCTGAGGGAGATATTGTAACGGTAAAAACCGTAAAGTAGATTTTCAAAAATTAAAGGGCGCTTTTTAAAGCGCCCTTTTTTATTTTTTAAAAAATCTATGGTGTTTATTCATCAAATGTGTTAATATAATTTCATGATGAAATAATCTTAAATAACAGCAGGGGAATATATGGCAGGAAATATATCTTTAAAATTTAATAAGAAGAGCGTTCTTGCAACTCTTATTTTTCTTGCTGTACCAACGGTAATAGAAGAGATAATGTCAACGCTTCTTCAGTATGTTGACACCGCTATGGTGGGAAATTTAGGCGAAAAGGCAACGGCTTCCGTCAGCGTTACGACAACAATAAACTGGCTTGTAGGCGGAATTTTTTATGCCTTGGGTGTTGCCGCCGTAGCTATGATTTCAGAGGCGGTCGGCAGGGGAAATAAGGCAGATGCTCAAAAAATATCTTCACAGATTTTTATCTTGACAATTATTTTGGGAGTGCTGATGGGCGTTTTGTGCATCGGTCTTTCGCCTGTAATTCCTGTGTTGATGGGAGCGGAACGGGATATTCAAAAAACAGCGTCGCTTTATTTTGCAATTATATCTCTTCCGATGATTTTCAGAGCCGTAAATATTGTTATGGCGGCGTGCCTTCGTGCAACGAAAAACACAAAAACGCCGATGATAATTACGCTTTTTGAAAATATACTTAATATCCTTTTAAACTATTGCTTTATTTACATTTTGAAGATGGGCGTTATCGGCGCAGGCATAGGCTCTGCAATATCTTTTGCCGTATCGGGAATACTGATGTTCTGTGAATACAGAAAAAATATGTGGCTGAATTTTGACAAGGCTATGATGTCGCCTGATAAAAATACAATTAAAATGTGCCTTCAAACTGCGTATCCCGTATTTTTGACACATTCGGTTAGCTGTATGGGGTACATTGTGTTTGCGGCGCTGGTATCATCAATGGGAACGACTGTGTTTGCGGCACATTCAATAGCTGTAAGTGCTGAACAGATATTTTATGTTGCAGGCTACGGATTCAGCTCTGCGACATCAACGATGATAGGGACTTCAATAGGTGAGCGAGATAAAAATAAGTTCAGGTCAGTACAGAAAAACAGCATTGTAATAACGGTTGCAATGATGATTTTAAGCGGAACCGTTCTTTATTTTGTTGCTGATCCTTTAATGGACGTATTTACAAGCAGTGAAAATGTGGCGGCTTTGGGATCCAAAATGCTTCGCTTAGTAGCGTTTTCCGAACCGTTTTTCGGCTTGATGATAGTTTTAGAAGGCATTTATTACGGACTGGGAAAAACGAAATATGTTTTTGTTTCAGAGTCAGTCAGCATGTGGTGCATAAGAATAGCTTTTACTTTTTTGTGTGTGAAAATCTGGGAATTAGATTTGACTGCGGTTTGGTACTGCATGATTGCCGATAATCTTTTTAAGGCGATTTTGCTTTCACTTCCCTTTGTACTAAAAAAAGTAAGCTTTCCTGACAAAACTCAAAAGGAATAACAAAAAGCTATCCGAAGAAGGATAGCTTTTTAATATATATGTAATTCAATTCTGCCCTGTAATTTCCGCCTGCTTTTTCTTGCTGAATCCCTTTAAAACCAACAAGTAGGCTTTGTCAAGCAAATCTTTCAGTAATTCATCGGGAACTGCCCCGTCAGGCTTTATGGAATTCCAATGGGTTTTGTTCATGTAGTAGCCAGGTATTATGTCCTCATATTCTTTTCTTAAAAAGTCGCTTTCCATAGGGTCGGATTTTAATGTTATGTAATAAGGCTTGTTTTCATCGTTAAGACAAATTGCGGCGAACATTTTACCGCCGATATGATAACGAATCCAATTCCATTCAAGCTGATGATCCTTTGTTACACCTGTTTTAGACATCAAATATTTATCAATCCAATTATAACGCATAAAAATATCATCCTTGTTTCATGAGGCTTTTTAAATTATCAATCCGTTCAGGATTTTCAGAAGATGCCCATTCCTGCAATTTGTTGCATGGGAAATCAGAACACATACCGCAGTGCTCATGTCCTTTTCCGGAACTGCATTTGTAAAGCTCGCATTCTCCCCAAAATACTTTGCCTTTTAAAAGCTTACAGCCATCACAATTTTGCTCTGCTTTGAATTTGCAAGTATCGCAATCAATTCCGCATACGCTGTAATTCGCCATAAAAACACCCCTTAAGTTAAATAGTTAAATTTATTATACTGTTTGACAGAAACCCTGTCAAGTTAGTAGGGGACGATGCCCACATCGTCCAAAAATAACAGTTTTATATTATTCTATTTAATCTCTTTTATATTTATCTTTTAATTATTCCACCGTGACATTTTAAAACATATACTTTTTCTTCATTTTTATATATTGTTTCAGTTCCTTCAAAACGGTTCAAATCGCCAACAACTTCAAAACTATATCTATACTCATTATTCAAATATTCTTTTGGACCTCTTACGGGTATAATATAATCTTCTCCAACTTTCATAAGTGCCGGTCTTAGGGCTTTATCTATCGCCTCTTCGCTAAGTGTTTCATCTAATGTTATACCGTAATAATTCATACCCCAAATTGGAGTATCATCTGAAGCATATACAACTTCTTCACCCATGAATTTTGTTCCGCCGAAATATGTATCGTGATATGTCATTTTTCCATTACTATACTCGTAGTCATATGAGCCTTTCCTTGAAGACTCTGTTTTTTTAGCACTTTCATTTGCGTAAGTTTGTTTTTTCGCTTCTATTAAAAAACTATATAAATCATTGTTCATTGAAAATACCTCTGTAAATATATTTTACCATTCTCACGTATTTTTCTTAGCAGTATTTATTGAAGAAATTAAAATGCGTTTGATTTCCGTACATTCGTCGAGTAAAGTTTTATTGTTATAATAACCGCTTTCTAAAAGCAATTCAATCCAATATTCTGTTTCTGAACATTCTTTGAGAGATATTTGTAATTTTGCAATGAAATCTGCTTTGCTTTGTGCATAAAATGCTTCACGTATATTTGCACCGATACTTGTTCCGGAACGCAGAAACTGATTGATCAATGCGCTCTCGCACTTTGCCGTTTTTAACTCTTTACAAGCTTTTATTACATTAAGCGCAAAACCTTTTGATTTTAGCATTAACGGACTTTCAGTCATATTTAACCCCTTTTGATATGTTTATTTTACGAATAAATTTCATCTCTTCACTATTCACTTTTACTTTTTACTTCCAAAAATCGACATATTGTTTTTAGTGAAAAGTGAAGAGTGAATAGCGAAAAAGTAAAATCGCCATCTTTCTAAAAAGAAAAATGGCGATTTTTGGTGACCCGGACGAGAATCGAACTCGTGTTACCGCCGTGAAAGGGCGGTG
>JAFLUO010000048.1 GCA_022508705.1 Oscillospiraceae bacterium | reverse complement strand
GGGAAACGGGGCGGTAATATGATTCAAAATAAAAATATCGTTTTAACGGGTTGTAACAGCGGAATAGGACTTGAGGTTCTGAAAATTTTAGCATCAGGCGGAAATAAAATTCTCTGTGTTGATAAAAATACCGATGTATTGGAGCAGATGGCAAGCGAAAATATCATTGTTATGCAAAAGGACATTTCAACCAAAGAGGCTGTTGACGAGGTCTTCCAAAGAGCAGAGGAAATATTTGATTTTATTGACATTTTCTATGCTAATGCAGGCTATCCGTATTATGAAGAAATTAACTACTGCAATTGGGACAGAGTCAAAGCTATGTTTGACACAAATGTGTTCTCCCCGATTTATACATATCAAAAATATATTGAATATCTAAAAGGGCGAAAAGGTATTTTGGCAATAACCGTTTCCGCCATAGGTGAAATGGCAATGCCAGGGTTTACGGTTTACAGTGCATCAAAATTTGCAATGCACGGTTTTCAGCAGGGTGTTCGCCTTGAAATGCCCGAAAATTTACAGCTTACCTGCCTTTATCCCGTTGCAACGGACACGGGCTTCTTTAAAGCATCAGCACCGATTGTTTATAAAAAGCCGTTTCCCGTGCAAAAGGCAGATGTTGTTGCAAGAAAAATGATAAAAGGCATTGAAAAGGGAAAGAAAAAGGTAAGTCCGTGCGTACTTTTCGGTATTTCAAAGGTGCTCATGGCAATTTGCCCGCCCGTAAGAACGGTGTATTGGTCACTTGAAAAGCGTAAATTCAAAGAATATAAAGAGAATATAAAAAACGGTACGGGGGTTAAATGGGATGAGTGATAAAATGCTTTTCACGCCTATGAAAATCGGCTCTTGTGAAATTAAAAACCGAATTGTTATGGCGCCCATGCTCATGGGTTTCGGTAAATTTGACGGTAAGCCAACCGAAAAAATGATGGATTATTATGAGGAGAGGGCAAAAGGCGGCACAGGTCTTATTATTACTGAAATTACAAGAATAAACGATAAAACAGGTGCGGCGGCGTTTGCTCAGCTTTCTGCCAGCTCCGATAAACAAATTGACCCGTTACGGGAAATGGCAGACAGAATTCATAAACACGGTGCAAAGCTTTTTGTTCAGCTCCATCACCCTGGGCGCCAAAATGTCGGTCTTCTTGTGGGCACAGTACCTCTCAGCATTGCCGCAGAAAATTTAACAAAAGGTGTTTACGGCAAACTCCTTTATAAGCTCACTCCCAAAGTAGGCCCCACGTTGCTGGAGAAAAATATTGTTCCGTCATCAGTTGCACCTTCAAAGTGCGATGCGGCTTATTTTGCAGGCGGCAGAGTCCGTGCATTGACTCTTAAAGAGATAAAGGAGCTTGAAAAGAACTTTATTGACGGTGCAGTCCGTGTTAAAAATGCAGGGTGTGACGGCGTTGAGCTTCACGCTTCTCACGGTTATCTTCTTCAGCAGTTTTTCAGCCCAGTAACAAATAAGCGTACTGATGAATACGGCGGAAGCTTTGAAAACCGAATGAGGTTTATTACTAATATTATAAAGGGAATAAGAGAGCGTTGCGGAGAGGGCTTTCCGCTTATTGTCCGCTTAACTGTTGACGAGTGTTATTCTTATATCGGCGAGCCGAATAAGGGTTATTCACTCGAAGAAGGCGTAAAGATAGCGAAAGAGCTTGAAAATCTGGGCGTTGATGCTATTGACGTATCAAGCGCAGGTTACGACACGTTCAATTATTGGCTTGAACCCGTTTCATTTGAACCGGGTTGGAGAAAATATATGGCAAAGGCAGTTAAAGAGGCTGTGAATATCCCCGTAATTGCCGCAAATCTCATTCGTTCGCCCGAGCAGGCAGAGGCTCAGCTTCAGGAGGGGGTTCAGGATTTTGTATCTTTAGGCAGACCGCACATTGCAGACCCCCATTGGGTGCAAAAAGCCCGTGACGGCAAAACTATCAGGCGTTGCATTTGCTGTCTTAACTGTATTGAATCAATGCAAAATAACGCATATATCGGCGGCCACGGAGAATGTGCCGTTAACCCATTTGTAGGCAACGAGGGCAAGGAGATCCCCAAAGACGGTAACGGCAGAAAAATAGTCGTTATAGGCGCAGGTGCCGCTGGATTTACCGCCGCCTACGTTGCGGCTCTCAGGGGATTTTCCGTTACCGTTATGGAAAAAAGCGAGAGCGCAGGCGGTCAGTTAAAGCTCGCATCCGCTCCACCCCATAAAGCTAAAATCGCTTGGCTGATTGAAGATCTTGTTTCTCTTTGCAAAGAGGAGGGTGTGGAAATCCTTTTGAACACCGAGGCTTCAACCGATAATATTAAAGCATTAGAACCTTATGCTGTAATTTATGCGGCAGGCAGTAAACCTCTTAAACCCAAATTTGCAGGCGAATACAGCGAGGATTTTGTTTGCACCTTTGAAGACATTTTAAACGGCAAGGCAGATATTAAAGAAAAGAGCGTTGCTGTGATAGGCTCTGGTATGACAGGGCTTGAAACTGCCGAATATCTTAATGAAAACGGCTGTAAAACCACGGTAGTTGAAATGGCGGATACTGTTGCTCCGGGTACTTGGATGCAACATATTGATGATGTTATGCCCAGACTTCGTGAAAAGCAGACGGAATTTTTAACAGGCGAAAAGTTATCTGAGATTTATTCAGATAAGATAGTTACCGAAAATGTTAAAACAAAGGTAAAGAGCGAAATCTTTGTTGATGCTGTTGTTCTGGCACTCGGCTCAAAACCGAATACAACGCTTTATTCCGAACTCCAAAACAGCGGAATAAAAGTTTTAAATGTGGGTGATTCCTCAAATGTGGGCAGAATTCGCAATGCAACTGCCACAGCTTATGACGCAGTAATGTCTTTATAACTAAACGCAAGATGTCTCCCGCCTCTGTAGGCGGCGGGTTCCACTTCCGTTTTTCGTTGGGAGTTGGGTCTCCCAACGAAACATTGAATGACGGTGCTATGCACCTTATTGAATTTTTTAAGTTGACGGATAATGTTTTATTGTGATATACTAAATCTGTTGAAAAATATTAGGAGGATGGTTATATGAGTGAAAAAACACAGTCAAAAAAATTCTTAAGCTTTAAAGAAATTGCCGCTTATTCCCTCGGTCTTTTCGGCTTTCAGGCAATAGTAGGGCTTCTGAATTCCTATCAGGCAGAATTTGACGCATCAATCCTTGGGGCTGACATTGCAATAGTAGGTATTTTGATTCTCGTTGCAAAAATTATCTCAGCCGTTGCTGACCCTATAGTCGGCGGTTTGGTTGACCGTTCAAAATCAAAGCACGGTAAATTCAAATCAATGATTATATATTCCATAGTTCCGCTTCTTGTATTTACCGCAGTCGTTTTCGTTAAAGTTCCGTTCACGGGTTTCGGACTTTATGCGTGGATTTTTGTTACATACCTTATTTGGAGTATTGCAATGACAATGGGTGACGTTCCGTCTCAGGGTATTGCTTCTGCGCTTACTCCCGACCCTACAGAGCGCACAAATGTTGTTTCCATTTCAAACACCTTTAAACAGATAGGCTTTTCAGCCTGCGTTGTAATAGTTCCTATCGTTTGCCTTATAATCAAAGGCGGCTCAAAGGTTATCGTGGCAAAAGGCGAAACTGACACTCCCATGATAGCGCCCGAATATCTCGGTACTGCAATTCTTACGGCAGTTCTCGGCTGTGTACTTTTTGCTCTCATTCCTCTTTTAAATAAGGAAAGAGTTACGGTTCAGTCCAATGAAAAAATTACCGCAAAGGATATGCTCTCTGCTCTTAAAAACAATAAGCCCCTTATGCTCGTTATCGTGTCCTATTTCCTCGGCTTCGGCAGACAAATGGCAATGGGCATTCAGGTTCAGGCGGCTAATGTTCTTTTAGGCTCACAAAACCTTGTTGCAGTGCTGGGAATTGTAACGGCAATCGGCTCAATGATTTCAATGGCTATTTGCCCAGTGCTTATTAAGAAACTGAATGAGAAAAAGGCTTATATTTTACTTTCCGTTTACGGATTTGTAGCTTCTGCCTTCTCTTTCGTTGTAGGTCATTTCTGGTTTGCAAATCCCGGGAATACAGTTCTTACCGTTCTGTTCTATGCCTCACTCTTCCTTATAGGTCTTCAGTTCGGCGCAGTTACTCTTATGCCTATGATTATGACTGCCGATGCAGTTGATTACTACGAATATGAAACAGGCAAGAGAATGGAAGGCGCGGCTTATTCAATCCTTACTCTTACAATTAAAGTTTGCTTAGCCCTCGGCACCGCTCTCGGCCTTGTATTTGTTCAGTTCTCAGGCTATGCAGATACACTTGCAGGGATTAACGCAGGCACTGCTACAGGCTTTGCTTTAAAGACAAAAGATATCATCTTCTGCGCATATACCCTCGTTCCCGGTGTTCTTGCTCTTCTCTCCATAATTCCGATGTTCAAATACGACATTGTAGGTGAGAAAAAGCAGTCTATTTCAAAAGCTCTCAGTGAGCGCAGAGAAAGCACAGATAAAGCATAAAAATAAACTAAAAAATTTATTCAGCGGAGATTTCTCCGCTGTTTTTTTATTTACATATTGAATTCCTACTGAATTTGTATTATTATATACATATACGAAGAAAAGGAGCTCAGCTTATACAAGGGAGGCTTGGCTATATGAAAAATTTTAAAAAGTTTTTGTTGGCAATATCTATATTTGCTTTTTTTATTTTAGCTGTATCGACCTTTTTACAGATTATACATAATAAAGACGATTATGCCAGATTAGAAATCAGAGGAAAATATAACAATAGTGTTTTTCTTAATGATAACGATGAGTATGTTTATATGCCTTACTATGGATATAAATCTGAACCTGATCTGGAAATAAGAAACGGCAAAAATTTCGTCCTTTCTCTGTTTGGGAAAAACTTTGGTGCATACAGTGATGATGAGGAAAGAAATTATTTGTTTTGCAATGAAGGTGGTTTTGGGGTGCAGGTTTTCGGGCTTTATATCAAAAAAAATTCATTAGAAAATTTGTTTGAACCGACAAAAGACAATATATCAAAAATTGTTATAACAGAAGATTATGATAATGTTGTTTTAGAAATCACCCCTGATGATGAAGAGTGCTTTAATTTCTTTATCAAAACTTATAATGAAGAACTAAATGATTTTTATTTTCCGATATATTCGGAAAATATGGGAGATTTCAATGGTAAATATAGAATTGATATTGAATATCAAAATGGTGATATATCAAGGTTCCTTAAGTGTATTAGTGAAATCCAATTAGATGCTATATATAAATACTATTAAGACGGTTAAATTTTTATTGTAATAATATAAATGTTATTGTTAATAGAAATAAAAACATCTGTATCTTTTAAAAGAGCGTGAAAAATATGAAAATTTCAACTAAGGGGAGATATGCACTCCGTTTAATGCTTGACTTGGCCGTTCACGGCAAAGGGGAATATATTTCAATTAAGAGTATTTCGCAAAGGCAGAATATAAGTGAAAAATATCTTGAACAGATAATCAAAATGCTTTCTAAAGGAAATCTTGTAGAGAGTACCAGAGGGGCGCAGGGCGGTTACAGACTTACCCGTGAGCCTCAATGTTATACGGTAGGGGAGATACTGCGTGTTGCCGAGGGAAGCCTTGCCCCCGTTATTTGTCTTGACAGTGAGGAAAACACCTGCGAGCATTGCTCGGACTGCATAACTGTTGAAATTTGGCAAAGAATTCTTGATGCGGTCAATGATGTTGTAGATTCAATAACGTTACAATATCTTGTTGACAAATATGCCGAAAAAGGCGGTTGCGGCTGTGGTTGCGGTTGCTGACGAATATACACGCTTTTTTAGTAAATACTAAAAATTGTAAAAAACTGTGATTTTTTATAATTACATAATTGACAAAATCATAGTGGAGTAGTATGATATTTGAGAATTCATAGTAAAATACTGTGAAAATGTATATCAATGGAAAGAGATGTGCTTATGAAAGTCTATGCAGATAACGCTGCAACAACTAAAATTTCCAAAACGGCACTGGCGGCTATGATGCCGTGCTATGAAGAAATATACGGCAATCCGTCAAGCCTTCACTCAGTAGGGCAGGATGCTTTTCACGCTGTTCGTGATGCAAGAGTGCAGATAGCCGATATACTTAACTGTGCGCCCGATGAAATATATTTTACTTCCGGCGGCAGTGAGAGTGACAACTGGGCAATCAAAGGCGTTGCTGAACTCATGGCTAAAAAAGGAAAAAAACATATTATCAGTACAAAATTTGAGCATCACGCCGTTTTGCATACTTTAAAATATCTTGAGAGAAGAGGTTTTGAAATAACTCTTCTTGACGTTTATGAAAACGGTATTATTCACCTTGACGACCTTAAAAATGCCATTCGTGAAGATACCGCTCTTGTAACGGTAATGTATGCTAATAATGAAATCGGTTCAGTTCAGCCTATCCGTGAAATCGGCGCAATTTGCCGTGAAAATGGCGTTTTATTCCACACGGATGCCGTACAGGCTGTTGGTCATTTGCCGATTGACGTAGAGGCTGATAATATTGATATGCTGTCCCTCTCGGGTCATAAGTTCCACGGTCCTAAGGGTGTAGGTGCTCTTTACTGTAAAAAATCAATAAGGCTTCCCAATTTAATTGAGGGCGGCGCTCAGGAAAGAAACCGCCGTGCAGGTACTGAAAATGTACCCGCAATTGTCGGTATGGCGGCGGCGCTTAAAGAGGCTTCGGATAATTTGGAAGAAAATATGAAAAAGCTTTCCGCACTCCGTGATAAAGTAATTGACGGACTTCTTAAAATTCCGTGCAGCAGAGTAAACGGCGACCGCACGCAAAGGCTTCCCGGAAATGTGAGTATGTGCTTTGAGGGCGTTGAGGGCGAGTCACTGCTCCTTTATCTTGACATGGTTGGAATTCAGGCCTCTTCAGGCTCTGCCTGCACGTCAGGCTCCCTTGACCCCAGCCACGTATTGCTTGCAATAGGACTACCTCATGAGGTAGCTCACGGTTCATTGAGACTTAGTTTCTGTGAGGAAAACACGGCTGAACAGGCTGATTATATTATAGAACAGGTTCCGCCCATAATTGAGCGACTTCGCGATATGTCACCCTTATGGGAAAGATTACAAAAAGAAAGAGGTAACGCATAATGGAATATTCAGAAAAAGTAATGGAGCATTTTGTCCATCCCCATAACGTAGGTAAAATTGAAGATGCAGACGGCATCGGTGAGGTTGGCAACGCAAAATGCGGAGATATAATGAAAATGTATCTTAAAATAAACGACGGTATTATCACAGACGTTAAATTTAACACATACGGCTGTGCTTCCGCTATTGCCACATCTTCAATGGCAACTGACCTTATTAAAGGGCAGCCCTTAACAGAGGCTTTAAAGCTTACAAACAAAGCCGTTGTTGAGGCCCTTGACGGACTTCCGTCAGTTAAAATTCATTGCTCCGTTTTAGCCGAACAGGCAATTAAAGCCGCAGTACGCGATTATTACGATAAAAACGGAATTGAATACGACGAAGAACAGTTCCATTTTAATGAAGCACACGAACACGGTGCTGAGGAATAATTATGACTATCAGAGAAATTCAGGAAGAGATTTTAAAACTCAAAAAAGAGAAGAATATCTGCATTCTTGCTCATTCTTATGTTGCAAAGGAAATTCAGGAGGTTGCGGATTTCACGGGCGACAGTTATGCTCTTTCCGTTAAGGCTAAAGACACGGATGCCGACACGGTAATAATGTGCGGCGTTCGTTTTATGGCGGAAACGGTTAAAATCCTGTCCCCTGAAAAAACCGTTTACCTTGCCAACGGTGTGGCAAGCTGCCCCATGGCAGAGCAAATGGATGTGGACTCAATTTCAGCGGTTAAGCAAATGTACCCGGATTATGCAGTAGTGGCTTACATAAATACAACCGCATCCCTTAAAACAATCTGTGACGTCTGTGTTACAAGCTCTCAGGCGGTGGATATTGTCAAAAAAATGCCGGAGAAAAACATTCTTTTCATTCCGGACTGCAACTTGGGCGATTACGTTAAAAATCAGCTTCCCGAAAAGAATTTTATGCTCCTTTCAGGCGGTTGCCCCACTCACGCTAAGATTGACGAGAGAGAAGTACTGAAAGCAAAAGAGGCACATCCCAATGCACTTTTCCTGGTTCACCCCGAGTGCAAGCCCGAGGTCGTTAAGCACGCTGATTATGTAGGCTCAACCTCCGGAATTATGAACTATGCCAAAAAATCAGATGCAAAAGAGTTTATTATCGGCACGGAAATCAGCATTACAGAGCTTTTGCAGTATGACTGCCCCGATAAATCTTTCTATCCGCTTACAAAAGATATTATTTGCCCGAATATGAAAGCCACTACTCTTGTGGATGTTTACAACACGGTTAAAGGCACAGGCGGAGAAGAGATAGTTCTTGACAGCGAAACTATAGAAAAGGCTCGCAAGTGCATTGACAAAATGATTGAACTCGGTGAATAATATGAGCGAGAAGGCAATAATTGCAATGAGCGGCGGCGTGGATTCTTCCGTTGCCGCTTTACTTATGAAAAACAGCGGATACGAATGCATAGGCGCTACTATGAAGCTGTATACTAATGAGGATGCGGGCGTCAGCCGTGAAAAAGGATGTTGCTCACTCTCTGACGTTGAGGATGCCAAAAGTGTCGCCCACAGACTCGATATGTTGCATTATGTTTTTAATTTTACTGATAAATTCCGTGAATGCGTAATTGACCGATTTGTGCGCGCATACGAAAACGGTCAAACGCCTAACCCTTGTATTGATTGCAACAGGTATCTGAAATTTGACAAAATGCTTCTCAGAATGAAAGAGATTGATTTCGATTACATAGTGACGGGGCATTATGCACGCATTGAGTATGATAAAAATACGGGCAAATATCTTTTAAAAAAGGCAGTAGACAGTACAAAAGACCAAAGCTATGTACTGTATATGCTGACTCAAGAGCAGCTTGCCCACATTAAATTTCCCTTAGGCGCTTACACGAAGAAAGAAATTCGCAAAATAGCTGAGGAGAATAATTTTGTAACCGCTCACAAGTCGGACAGTCAGGATATTTGCTTTGTGCCTGACGGCGACTATGCTTCATTTATTGAAAGGTATTTAGGCAAATCTTTTCCGCAGGGTGATTTTGTTCTTCGTGACGGAACAGTTCTCGGAAACCATAAGGGGATAATCTATTACACGCTCGGTCAACGAAAGGGGCTTGGAGTGTCATACACAAAGCCGCTTTTCGTTTGCGAAATCAATACAGAAACTAATAATGTAGTTCTCGGCGATAATGCAGATTTATTCACCGATACGTTAAAGGCTGACAATGTAAATATTATTTCGGGTGAAGATTTTTCATCTCCCGTGCGCTGTAAGGCAAAAATACGCTATAAGCATGAAGAACAGCCAGCAACTGCCTTTGTTGATGAAAACGGAATTTTGAATGTGAAATTTGACGAACCTCAAAGAGCCGTAACAAAAGGACAGGCAGTAGTGCTTTATGACGGCGATACAGTACTGGGCGGCGGCGAAATTATGTAATAGAGTAAAATGGGTGCAGATATAAAAATTTGCACCTTTTTTACATTTTTTGCGGACGTTTTTAAATACCTGCCGTCTTACATTACAAATAACAAACAAAAAGGAGCAAGTTTTATGTTAGGAAAAAGAAAAAATATCGCAGAAACCGATAAAAGAAAAAAACTTGAAAATATTGCAATGCTTGATTTGACGGATTATACGCCGCAGGCGCTTCGCAATATCAAATCAATATCAAACGTGGCAATGCTTGTAGTTGCCGACGGCGGTGATGATTATATTGAAGCGCTTTCTGAAATTGAGATTAAAAATGTCGCCTTCAAACTTAGTATTCCTTGCGACAAGGAGCTTTGCACCGTAAACGGCAGCATATTTTTAACAAATGAAACTGCGAAAAAAGATGCCATTTATATTATTAACGGTTTAGCCATTATATATGATTTATCGGAAGATATGAACATAGGTATTATAACAAACGGTACTGTAATTGTTCAAAAAGGCTCAAATCCAAATATTATTCGTACAAACGGCGAAGTTGTTGTGGAAGATTTTGATTTAAGTAAATTAAAGTTTATGGAAAATAAGATGTATATTGACGCAAATTTCGTGAAAGAGTGCGAAACGGGAACAGTTGCCGTTGCCGATAACAAAATTTATATTGACGATACCGTTACAGCCGATATGCTTCGTGAAAAAGAAATTAAGTTTATTTCAGGCAACAAGATAATTTGCCGAAAAGAGCTTTGGGGATATGTTCAAGCTCACGCTCATATCGGAAACAAAATTGCAGAATACGAAGAAGAAAGCATAAAGAAAAACAGAAAGAAAAAGTAAGAGGGTGTTACCTTGACCGCAAGAGAAGATTTTGAAAAAGTTTATAACGATAAAATACATGCGGTCGAGTCCTTCTTTGCAAAACGGGCACCGTATTCCGATGTTGACGATTTAACTCAGCAGACCTTTATGAAACTGTGGGTGTATATGTGTAATTCACAAAATGTCCGCTCGTATAAAGCGTTGATTTTTACGATAGCCAAAAGCGTGCTTATTGATTATTACAGAAAAAAGGGATGCACAATTTCATTGGAGGAGTCAGCGGAAAATCTTTCCTCTCTTTATTCCTTTGACTTTGAAAACGCCGTAATAATGCGTTCAATACTGTTGACCCTTTCGCCCGACGAAAAGCTACTCATATCTTTAAGAGCGCAAGGATATTCCTGCGGTGAAATCGGTAAAATTTTCGGTATTTCCGCCTCAGCCGTGCGCTCAAGAATGCAGAATATAAGAAAAAAGCTAAAATAGCAGAATGAAAGACTTTAGGGCGGTTACAACCGCCCTTTTGTTATAAATTTATGTTTACAAAGCATTTCTTTTTTGTTAAAATAAACCGTAAGGGGTGATTTTCTTGAAAAAAGTAAATCTTAATGGGAAATGGAATTTAACGCGTGTAAAAACGGGCAAAAGTTTTGATGTAACCGTTCCGTGTGATAATTACACTCAGCTTTTGGAAGCAGGGGAGATTCCCAATCCGTTCTACAAAGATAATGAATCTAAAGTGCAGTGGATAGGCGCTGATGATTGGTGTTATTCACGCACATTTTCATTAACCGAAGAAGAACTTTCCAAAAGAAAGGTTTTACTTTCCTGCGACAGTCTTGACACGCTTTGTGATGTATTCTTAAACGGTAAAAAGATAGGCGAGGGCAAGAATGCCCACATAAAATATGAATTTGATATAAAAAATGAGGCAGTAGTAGGTGAAAATGAGGTTAAAATCATTTTCCGTTCTCCCGTTGAGTTTGCATTAAATAGGCAAAAGGAGGCTCCGCTTCCGAAAAATTTCAACGGAACCGACGGTATTGCATATATCCGCAAACCCCATTGCCATTTTGGCTGGGACTGGGGAATTTCTGCACCCCTTTCGGGCATACTCGGGGACATTTCCGTTGTAGCCTTTGACAGCAGAATTGAATATCTTGATATTCGCCAAATCCACGAAAACGGCACGGTTACTCTTAAAATCAGTGCTGAAATTGACGGCGAGGGCGAATATACGGGTAAGGTAATTTGCCCTGACGGAAAAGAAATTGAGTTTACGGGCGACAGCGAAATTTTAATAGATTCACCTGAGCTTTGGTGGACAAAAGAGCTTTCAGGTAAAGAAAAACAGCCTCTTTATACCGTTGTCGCAACCCTTGACGGCGAAACCGTTACAAAAACAACGGGGCTTCGCACGGTAAGGCTTAACAGAGACAAGGACGAGTTCGGCGGAACATTTTGCATTGAGCTTAACGGTGTGCCGATTTTTGCCAAAGGCGCAAATTACATAATTCCCGACGCTCTCATAGGAAGAGCCACAAATGAAACAATAGATTATTATCTTGACAGTGCAATCGAAGCCAATTTCAACATTCTTCGTGTTTGGGGCGGAGCAAATTACGGCAGTGATTATTTTTACTCTCAGTGCGATGAAAAGGGTATTCTTATTTGGCAGGATTTTATGTATGCCTGCCTTATGTATCCGTTTTATGAGGAGGATTTCCTTGAAAACTGCTTTATTGAAGCACGCCAAAATGTAAAGAGAATAAGAAATCATCCGTCTTTGGCACTTCTTTGCGGCAATAACGAGCTTGAAGTAATGTTTTCATATATGCCCGAAACTATGAAAATAGTTAAATGGTATAAAAAGTTCTTCTATGAAATTTTGGCTGATGAAGTCAAGAAAATAGATGCAGATATTCCATATATCCCTACCTCTCCCATAGGCGAGGAGTGCCGAAAGGGCGTAACGGGGGATAATTTCGGCGATACGCATATGTGGAACGTTTGGCACGGTCTTAAACCCTTAAATTATTACCGCAAGAGAATGACACGATTTTGCAGTGAATTCGGTCTTGAATCGTTGCCGTCTATGGATGCAATCCGCACCTTTGCAGATGAAACAGATTTCGGCATTGAAACGGAAATTTTCAACGCTCACCAAAAGTGCAAGGGCGGAAATCCCAAAATGCTGTTCTATTTATATGAAAAATTTAACGAGCCCGAAAAATTTGAAGATTTAGTTTATTTAACGGGCCTTATTCAAAAGGAATGTATTGCCGATGCTACTGAGCATTGGAGAAGAAACAGAGGCAGGTGCAACGGCTCGATTTTCTGGCAGTATAACGATAACTGGCCCGCACCGTCATGGTCATCGGTTGACTATACGGGCAAATGGAAACCGCTCCAATACTGCGCACGCCATTTCTTTGAGCCTGTCTGCGTTTCCGTTGAGGACAGAAAAGACGGCTTTTCGCTTTACTGCATAAACGATTCTACGGATACCGTCAGCGGAACGGTTAAATATTCACTTTGCACTTTAGACGGTAAAACGGTATTTAAAAATGAAATAAGCACAAGCTTAGAACCTCTTTCAAGCAAGCTGATTATTAACGGAAATCTTCATAACGCAAATCCAAAGGGGATTTATCTTAACGTTAAGTTTTTTGTAAAAGGTGAGTGCATATCCGAGCGCACAAAGATTTTCGTTCCAGATAAAGATTTAAAGCTTAAAAAAGCGACAGTTAAAAAGAGTGTTTCTTACGAAAACGGACTTTTAACGGTGAGACTTTCTGCAGATACCTTCTGCCGCAGTGTAATGGTAGATATTGAAAACTTCAAAACACCGTTTTCTGATAACTATTTTGATCTGATACCGGGTGAGGAAAAAGTCATTACGGTTAAAACGGATAAAGAATACGGTGCAAACGATGTTACGGTCAAATCTCTTTGCGACGTTGCCATAAAGGGTAACTCACTTAAAAGCGCTTTGTTCAGGCTTAAATTTGCGGCAATGCCTGAAAATATAGCTAACAGCGTTTGGTATTCAACAAACTGAAAAAACGGCGGACAGTAAAAACTACTGTCCGCCGTTATCTGCATATAATCGTTTTTGAGATAGCAAAAAATTAAAAGTTTTCGTCCACCTTTTTCAAAAGGTGGCGGGGTGGAGGGGCAAAGCCCAGCCTCGCAGTCCGCAGACTGCGAAGTTTTTTTTC
>JAFLUO010000047.1 GCA_022508705.1 Oscillospiraceae bacterium | reverse complement strand
CTGATGCTCGAAACAAAGAAAAGCCCTGCAACGCTTAAGGATTCCGTTTGCAGTCCGGGCGGAACAACTATTCAAGGTCTTCGCAAATTAGAGGAAGGCGGACTTCGTTCATCACTTATTGAAGCAGTTATTGCTTCCTATGAAAAGGCGTTAAATATTTAAGCATTTAATAAAAGGGAAAAATAAATAAAAAGGGGAAAATTTTATGAAAAGAACGTACAAATCATGGCTTAAAGGCGAAGTGAAAAGCGAACAAAGGGAGTACACAGAGCCTACAAAGCTTCTTGACAGCGACGGCACGCTTTTAGCGGCAGGCTGGGCAAGGCACAATGTTTTTGAGTATGACAGAAACCTTGTAAAGAAAAGCCACTCAAGAAAAGAATGGGATTTTTATCAGATTTCCAACGGAAAGTATATGGTACAGATAAGCTTTGCCAATATTTCAATCGGCGGCTATGTTTGCGCGGCACTTGTGGATTTACAAAATCCCGACCCGAACAAAAAGCTTGCGGCAGGCACAATAACTGCGCCTCAGCCCATATTCTTAGGCAAAACAGACGAGTATATTTTGCCGTCAAAGGGAGATGTTCCAAACCTTGTGGATTTTTCCATTGACGGAATAGGCAGCGGTAAATTTGTATTCGACACAAGAGAGAACACACGGTCCCTTCATTTTGAATCGACCGATAAAGGCAAAGCAGTTGTCTGCGATTTCACAATGGATATTCCAGAAAATCTTGAAAACATCACTACCGTTCTCCCGTTTGAGAACCACCCGAAATGCTATTTCATGACAACAAAGCAGAACTGTATGCCATGCGAGGGCGTATTCAGATTCGGCGACGATGTCTATGAATTTTCAAAGGAAGATACGTTCTGTGTGCTTGACTGGGGCAGAGTTAATACGCCTTATTCAATGGTTTGGTATTGGGGCAACGGCGCTACATATATTACCGATGAAAAAGGCGAAAAACACACCTTCGGCTTTGAAATTACTTGGGGCATAGGTGATGAAAGCAAGGCGACTGAGACCTGCATTTTCTATGACGGAAAGGTACATAAATTCGGAGCGGTTGACGTTGATATGTTCCCGAAACCCGATAAATACATGAGACCGTGGCACTTTATTTCCGATGACGGCAGATTTAATTTTACAATGACGCCCTTTTATGACCACCACAGCGATTTGAATGTGGTTGCTATGCGTATGCACAGCCATCAGGTTCACGGCAAGTGGAGCGGCAAGGCAATTCTTGACGACGGCACGGAAATAAATATTAAGGATATGTACGCCTTCTGCGAATACGTAGAAAACAGATGGTAATTTAGATTTTAGATAATCGTAGGGGACGATGCCCACATCGTCCCCTATTATTTTTCCACTATTATTTACAGGATTTTTATTTTTTTTTATGAATAATTTATTTATATTCTCTGTCAGTTAAGTAATACCAAGCGGCAACGAATTTGTCAGAGGAGCGTGGCACACTGCTTTCAATAAAGTAATAATCGTCTGCCGTGTTTATAATAATAAGATTCTGCTTGCCTGCATTTTGAACACGTTTAAGCTCCTTAAAGGGAAGCGAAACTATTTCTCCGTTTATCAAAAGCTCAAATCTGTCCTCATAAATGTTTATAGTGCCGTCATTGCAAAGCTCTTTTGAAATTCCGTCCTGCACCTTTTTAATTATTTGATTATTCTCACTGAATATAAGACCGTCGGCATTTTGAACAATGTTTCGCCATTCCTGCCTTTGCCATTTATCCCAACTGAGAATATTATCAAAGATAACCTCGTTTTTATCGCTGTGGAATAAACAGTCCTCACCGTAAGTAAGCGAATATCCGCATTCACAGGTAAGCTCATCACCGTGGGAATGAAGAGTATGCACATTTTTACATTTTGGGCAAAGATAAAGTGTGCGTTCAACACACTCCGCCAAATTCCTGCCTTTATAAAACTCAGGGTGCATTTTTTGTTGCAGGAATGCATTAACGTAAATATCCCGTCTTATAATTTCGTTTATTTCGTCAACTGAGTAATTCTGAAGCTCTTCCGGACTGTATTCGTGAACTACCTTACCGTAAACAGGGCCGTTCCGCTCGGTATCTGCCCAACGGGGTCTGCGAAGATACCCTCCGACTGTTTTGTAAGTAATAAGCGCAACGCCTGACTCTTTAACGAGTTTTCCCGTATTCGGAGAAATAAAGCCCGTTTCGCCGTTGGTTGTAATAAGCCCCTCAGCGTGAAGACCGACAGGAATTCCCGCTCTAAGATTTTCCATAATCTCGTCAATAAGAACGTCCGACGGCTTGCTTCTGTTTTTTACTATTACTCCGTCCATTTTCCCGAGTAACAGTCTCGTTATAAAATTATGTCTTACAATAAAATCCGCGGATACAAAACGGATATAGCGGTCAAGGGAAATCATTTGATAGCCCGGGTCCATGGTATCCGTATGATTTCCTATAATTATAAACGCATCGTTTTTCGGTGTGTACGGCTCTACTTTTGCGTGATAGCTTTTCAAAATTTTATTTCTGCCGAAGAAAAGCACGGTGCGCACGAAAAATTTTGCAAAGCCGTAAAATCTTCTTACATTTTTCTTTTTATACTGCTTGGGCATCTTGTTCAGCTTCCTCTTCAAGTGTATGATATGCCACCTTGCCTACGAGCGTTTTCGGAAGCTCGTCACGGAATTCAATCTCTTTGGGCCATTCGTATCGGTCAAGATAAGGCTTGCAAAAATCTTTAATCTTCTGTTTTTCCTCTTCGGTGGGCTCCACGCCGTCGTTTAATACAATATAGGCTCTGATTTTCTGCATCTTATACATATCTTTAACGCCGATAACACAGCAGTAGTTAACGTCGGGGCATTTGTCAATAACATCTTCAATTCTTGACGGATAAACGTTATATCCGCTGGTGATTATCATACGTTTAATTCTTTGCTTAAAATAAACAAAGCCCTCTTCGTCCATATATCCCATGTCACCCGTAAAGAGCCAAGTCGTGCCGTTTTGGTCTTTTTGCAACGCCTCGGCGGTTTCTTCTTCATTGTCAAGGTATCCGCTCATAAGAGTGGGCCCTGTCAAAATAATTTCGCCGTCTTCGCCGATATTTCTTTCATTAAATGTACCGGGTTCAACGATTTTGTATTGCATATCACGAAGGGGCAAACCGATACTGCCAAGCTTTGCTTTGTCAAAGGGCGTTACACAGCTTGCGGTAACGCATTCGGTAAGCCCGTAGCCTTCACGGATTTGAATGTCGGCGTTATGCTCCTTTAAGAATTTATCAGCGCGTTTTTTTAATTCAGGGCTAAGTGCATCTCCGCCGCTGAATACACCGACAAGGAAAGACAAATCCTTACCGTTAAAGCGGTCTGTTTCAAAAAGAGCCTGATAAAGCGTAGGAACGCCTGCAATGAAATTGGGCTTTTTCTTTATAACCGTTTTGGCATAGGAGTCAATGGTAAACTGCGGAACAAGAATACAGCGTGCGCCGTTAACAAGAATGGTGTGAATGCCTATTCCTAACCCAAAGCCGTGGAATATGGGCATAACCGAAAGGAATTTGCATTTGTCGTTAAGATTTACGCCGCATATTTCCGAAATCTGCATTCCGAGGGCGTTAAAGTTTTTGTCGGAAAGGCAAATTCCTTTTTGCTTGCCGCTGGTGCCGCCGCTGTAAAGAATAACCGCCGTTTCGCCCTCTTTATAATCTATGGGCGGAAGTGCCTTGTTTGCGCCGTTCTTCAACATCTCCGTCCAAAGAATATCACATTCTCTGTCAGGAAATTTCATATTCTTACCATTTTTCGCAACTCTGTAAACAATATTCAGCGGAAAAGGTAATTCGTCCTGAATCCGTGCAACGATAATTCGGGGATTCCTTTCCGATGCGTTGACGGCGCATTTTACCTTTTCATAGAACATATCCAAGGTTAAAATCATTTTGCTTTTTGAAAAATCAAGATAAAAGGTTATGTTCTTTTCAGCGGAAAGAGGGTGCACCATATTGGCTATTGCGCCTATTCTGTTAAGCGCATAAAGGCAAATAATACCTTGCGGGGTGTTCGGCATACAGATTGTAACTCTGTCACCTTTGCGGATTCCTTCATGTAAAAGACCCTTAGCGGCCTTTTCAATTAAATTCACAAACTCCGTATAACTTGTAAGTTTGCCCTGAAAGTCATAGGCTATTGCATTAGGATAAGTGTTTTTTGCCGCCTCAACCGCACCGAACATAGTAGTTTCGGGGTAGGGGTGAATCTGCGGTGTTCTGTCAAGCTCCAATTGTTTCATCATATCTCCTCAATTAAATATAAATACGCATATAGTATTTGAAATTATATAAGAAATTATTTGAGTAATTTCCATAATTTTTCAGTATTTTAAGACGAAAAAATAAACTTAAAATAAACTGAAAAAGCCCCGAATTAAATTCGGGGCGTAACATAATATTAAAGCTTGAAAAATTTATGCGCCTATCGGCAAAATAAGCTTAAAGCAGGTTGTGCCGTTTTGGCTTTTTACTTTTATTTCACCGTGGTGAAGATTTACAACGTGTTTAACTATTGCAAGACCGATTCCGTTGCCCTCGCTTGTGTGCGATTCGTCACCCTGATAAAATTTGTTGAATATAAGCGGGATTTTTTCTTCTGATATAGGCTCGCCCGTGTTGATTACGGAAACAGTAATAATCTGACCCTGTTTGCGTATGTCAATTTCAATTTTTCCGTTTTCGGGAGTGAATTTTACTGCATTGTCAACAAGGTTTATCCAAACTTGTTTAAGCATTTCTTCGTGCGCATTAACGTAGTATTCGTCAAAGTCAAGGATAAGCTCAAGGTTTTTCTTTTCCCATTTACTTTGAAGCAACAGAACGGAATTTCTTATTTGCTCCGAAAGATTAAATAAGCTTATATCAGTAAGAATTACCTGATTTTCAATTTTTGTAAGGCTCAATACGTTAGTCGCCATGTATGAAAGCCGAAGCGATTCCTCCTCAATAATTTCAATATATTCCTTTTGCTGCTCGGGTGTTAAGCCACCGTGCTTTAAAAGCTTTGCAAAGCCTGAAATTGAAACAATTGGGGTTTTGAATTCATGGGAGAAATTATTTACAAAATCCGAGCGAAGCATTTCTGTTTTTTGAAGCTCCGCCGCCATTGAATTAAAGCTTTTTTCAAAATCCTTGGCAATTTTCGTCTTTGCAAAAAGCGACTTGAATTTAAGTCTTACCGCATAATTTCCCGAGGCGAGAGAGTCCATGGCGTTAACTACTATGTTGAACGGAGAAATAGAAAACGACCCCGTTGAAAACGACGTAATAAAACCGAGAATAAGACTTATTAAAGCAACGTTCAGAATATTTTGCTTAATGCTCGGAATGTTATCGCCAAGCTCCAATGCGCCGATGTGTATAAGCAATGCAATTATTCCGAATACTATGCCGAGCGCAATAATAATTATTGCAAAGACAAACCCCGAAAAGAAAAGGGTGAGCTTAAGCCTTGTAATTCGCTCTTTTCTGTTGTTTTTCATATTTTCTTCACTGCCTTGTAGCCGAGCCCTCTGACTGACTGAATTTCAAATTCTTCCCAACCCTCAAATCTTTTGCGAAGCCTGCCTATGTGTACCGTGACTGTCTCCCAGCCCGTGTCACTTTCACTGCCCCAGATTTCATCCATAAGCTGAATGCGTGTAAAAATCTTATTGGGGAAAGACAAAAGCTTGTAAAGAAGCATAAATTCCTTTTGCGGTAATTCCTGAGTTTCGCCGTGACCCGTAACGGTAAGAGAGTCATAGTCAATTACGATACTGCCGATTTCAATTTTTCTGTCACTTGCAATTTTTGCTCTTCGCAAAAGGGCTTTAATTCTGAGAAGCATTTCCTCTTCATCAATGGGCTTTGTCATATAATCGTCCGTGCCCATTAAAAAGCCCGTGTATTTATCCTGCGGAAGGTGCTTTGCCGAAACCATTAAAATCGGCAAATCGCTGTTCGCCTGCCGTACGGTTTTTGCAAATTCGTATCCGTCCATATTCGGCATCATTACATCAAGTACCGCCAAATCAATATGCTCTTTGTCAAGCATTTCCAGAGCCTCAACTCCGTCGGTTGCTGTAAAGACCGAATACCCTGCGGATGTTAATACCGTACTGATTAACAACCTTGTATTTTTGTCGTCATCTGCAACGAGAATATTAAACATAATAATTGATGTAAAATGCAGTACCGCTTAAAAGGAAAATACTGCACAATTCCTTTCTCAGTTTTCTGAATATTGATATTGTATCATTAAAAAACAAAAATAAAAAGTCCTAAAATTAAATGCACCCTGAAAGCAAAACTTTATAGGTGCATTTTAGTTTTTTTATTAAATAGATTATATAATTTTTTCAAGCCCGTCAAGCCCGTCGGAAGAATATTCTTCGCCCGCTCGCTTCTTTTCAAGCTCAGTTTTCAGAAGAGTGAATTTTTCTCTCGTTATGGGGTACATTACCGCACCGAGTATGGATAGAATAAGGAACGCGGCTGGAATAAGCGTTACGTTATTTTCAATACCGTTAAGCGTCTTTGCGCTCTGAACGGTGAGCTCTGCGTTATAACTCGTTAACTGCAAGATAAGCGAAACAGTCCAAACACCCACTGCCGCGCCGAATTTTTGGAAGAACTGTGGCAGTGCGGTAATAACGCTCTCACGGCGTTGTCCGTAGGCAAATTCGTCAACTTCAACAAGATCGTAAGCCATAGAGTAAAATACAGTCCAGAAGTTTGCCATACCCATAGCCATACAAAATGTGACTGCCAAAACGACTGCTATGGAACGAACACCGATTATGCGGCAAATGATAAGCCCTGCACACATAAGGCTCATAAAGAGAATGCTTGAAAATCTTCTGTCCTTCGTTTCGGCAATTTTTGTAACCAGCGGAATAAATGCCGCCATAACAACCACAAGCTCAATAATTACAACGGTCATCCAGGTTTCAGGGTCTTTACCTACAAGGTATTTTATCATATATTCAAAGGATGACTGAATCATTGAAGACGCCATAAGGAAAAATACGATAAACATTGCAAACCATTTAAACGGCTTAATTTTAAGAACCTCAAAAAATTCACTGAAAATAGTTTTTATACTCTTTCGCCCGTTGTCTGCTCCCGTTGCTTCCGCTTTTTGAAGAGAAACGCCTTTAAGAGATTTAACGGTAATCAGGGCAAAGACTATTGACATCACGGACATTATAACTGCGGTTGCAGTCCAGCCGAAGGAGTCGCCCAACTTTTTGCCTGAGAATATCAGCCCTGCGAAAAGAGCAGGCAAAACGGCAGGCAAAGCGTTACCGAGGAATATTGCCGCAGTGTTGATAAGCGAGCTTGTACTGCGTATTTCCGTGCGCTCGTCGTAATCCTGTGTAATTTCCGCAACAACAGCATAATAGGGGATAGTGTAAACAGTGTAAGCCAACCAAAACAGCATGGCAACCGCCGTGTAATAAATAAACTGAATTACAGAGGAAGATGTGCCGATGTTAACAAATGCGGCAATAAACGTAAATCCAAGGGGAAAAGCGGCTTTTGCCATAAACTTTCTTTTATCCGCACCGTCTCTGTCTGCAAACGAACCGATTATGGGGTCAGTTACTGCATCCCAAATAATTGAAATAAAGCTTACCGTACCTGCAAGAATAGGATTCATTTTAATGACATCTGTCAGAAAAACAAGATAATATGTATAAAACATATTATAAAGCAATGATTCGGTGACAATACCTGAGCAGTAGCCAAGCTTTTTGCGTTTTGTGAATGTACTTTGCATAAAAACTCCTCCTTTTAAAAAAGTATATCACAATAAGAGCCGATAGTAAATAAGCACACCTTGCTTTTTCACGGAAATATCATATTTCACAAAAATTTTGCTTTCAATTTTTACATATTCCCATATTGATATATACCACAATATATGGTATATTTATAAACAGTTTTGCGTTGTGCTTGGAATATATTGTTTTTGAGAGGAGAGGGGCAAGTGAAGATTCACGGCTTTCAAAAAATGACATTACTTGATTTTCCCGGCCGTGTGGCTTGCACTGTGTTTACGGGCGGGTGTAATCTTCGTTGCCCCTTTTGCCATAACGCTCTTTTAGTCACGAAAATGAGCGATGCTGATATAATACCTGCCGAAAATGTCATTTCCTTTCTTGAAAAACGTAAGGGGCTTTTAGACGGCGTTGCCATTACGGGCGGCGAGCCGCTTTTGCAGCCTGATATTGCATCGTTTATCCGTAAAATCAAAAATATGGGCTATGCAGTAAAGCTTGACACCAACGGCACATACCCTGCAAAGCTTCGTGATTTAGCCCAAGAGGGACTCCTGGATTATGTGGCAATGGACATTAAAAACTGCAAAGAAAAATACGGTGAAACCGTGGGCGTACCGAATTATGACATTTCAAAAGTAGATGAAAGTATACAATTCCTGCTGTCAGGCAAAGTGGATTTTGAATTCAGAACTACGGTAGTAAAAGAATTTCACACGGTAGAGGACATTGAAAAGCTCGCTGAATGGATAAAAGGAGCGCCTAAATATTTTCTTCAAAATTTTACCGATTCAGGCAATCTCATAGGCGAAAATATGCACGAATGCTCCAAAGAAACCCTTGAGCTTATGCGCACAGCGGCGCTGAAATACGTTAAGTCCTGCGAAACACGAGGGGTGTAGGAAAAATTTTACAAAAACACAATATATTGTGTTAAAGCCTATTGACTTTACTATAAAATGTGTGTTATACTTTGACGCAGTGACAAAAGAGAAAAGAAAAATAATTAAAAAAATAAAGGAGAGTAAAAATGTACACAGTTGTTAAACGTGACGGCAAGGTTGTTGAATTTAACCTTGAAAAAATTAAAGACGCTATTGTATTGGCGTTTGAAGCTTGCGAAACTCAGTATCATCCGGATACCATTGACTTTTTGGTACTCAAGGTAACATCTGATTTCGAATCAAAAATTAAGGACGGCAGAGTTACCGTTGAAAATATTCAGGACAGCGTTGAAACCGTGCTTATTAAAGCAGGCTATGACGATGTTGCGAAGGCTTACATCCTTTACCGTAAGCAGAGAGAAAAGCTCCGTAACATCAGCAAAACAACACTTGACTACAAAACAATTGTGGACAACTATCTTCAGATAAATGACTGGAGAGTAAAGGAAAACTCAACTGTTACATATTCAGTGGGCGGTCTTATTCTTTCAAACTCAGGCGCTATTACTGCTAACTATTGGCTTTCAGAGGTTTACGATGAAGAAATCGGCAACGCACACCGCAATGCAGATATTCACATTCACGACCTTTCAATGCTCACAGGCTACTGCGCAGGCTGGTCGCTTAAACAGTTAATTCAGGAAGGCCTCGGCGGTGTTCCCGGAAAGATTACATCTTCTCCCGCTTCTCACCTTTCAACCCTTTGCAACCAGATGGTAAACTTCCTTGGAATCATGCAGAATGAATGGGCAGGCGCTCAGGCTTTCTCATCATTTGACACATATTTAGCACCGTTTGTTAAGGTCGACAACCTTTCATATAAAGAGGTTAAACAGTGCATTCAGTCATTCATTTACGGTGTAAACACACCTTCACGCTGGGGCACACAGTCACCGTTTACAAACATTACTCTTGACTGGACAGTTCCTAATGACCTTGCAGAGCTTAATGCCATTGTCGGCGGCAAGGAAATGGACTTTAAATATAAAGACTGTAAGAAAGAAATGGATATGGTCAACAAAGCCTTCATTGAAATTATGATTGAGGGCGACGCTAACGGCAGAGGCTTCCAGTATCCTATTCCTACATATTCAATTACCCGTGATTTTGACTGGTCAGAGACTGAGAATAACAAGCTCCTTTTCGAGATGACCGCAAAATACGGCACACCCTATTTCTCAAACTATATAAACTCTGATATGGAACCGTCAGATGTTCGTTCAATGTGCTGCCGTCTTCGTCTTGACCTTCGTGAGCTTCGCAAAAAATCAGGCGGCTTCTTCGGCTCAGGCGAATCAACAGGTTCAGTTGGCGTTGTTACCATCAATATGCCGAGAATTGCATATCTTGCAAAAGATAAAGAGGATTTCTACAAGCGTCTTGACAAACTTATGGACATTGCGGCACGCTCACTTAAGGTTAAGCGTACTGTAATTACCAAGCTTCTTGAAAACGGACTTTATCCGTATACAAAGCGTTACCTCGGAACATTCAACAACCATTTCTCAACAATCGGACTTGTGGGCATGAATGAAGCAGGTCTTAACGCAAAATGGCTGGGAAAAGATATGACAAATATCGAGACACAGAATTTCACAATAGAGGTTCTCAACCACATGCGTGACCGTCTTTCCGACTATCAGGAAGAGTACGGCGATCTTTACAACCTTGAAGCAACTCCTGCAGAGTCAACTTCATTCCGTCTTGCAAAGCATGACAAGAAATATTATCCCGACATTATCACGGCAAATCAGAACGGAACAGCTTATTATACAAACTCTTCACACCTTCCCGTTGGCTTTACTGAAGATATTTTCTCAGCACTTGACATTCAGGACGAGCTTCAGACTCTTTACACATCGGGTACTGTATTCCACGCATTCTTGGGCGAAAAGCTTCCTGATTGGCAGGCTGCGGCAAATCTTGTACGCAAGATTGCGGAAAATTACAGACTTCCCTATTACACAATGTCACCCACATATTCAGTATGTAAGAATCACGGTTACCTTGTAGGCGAACAGTTTATTTGCCCTGAGTGCGGTGAAAAGACAGAGGTTTACAGCCGTATTACAGGTTATTACCGCCCCGTTCAGAACTGGAACGACGGTAAGGCTCAGGAGTATAAAGACCGTAAGGTTTATAATATTGCAAATTCTCACCTTACTCATACCGGAACTCTTGAAGCAAGACCGCAGGAGGCTGAGTGCTGCTGTGATAAAACTGCACAGGATGCAACTTATCTTTTTGCAACAACAACCTGCCCCAACTGCAAAATAGTCGGCTCAATTCTTGATAAAGCAGGAATTGCCTATGACAAGATTTATGCTGACGAGCAGCCTGAACTTGCAACTGAATTCGGTATCAAAAAAGCACCGACACTCGTAGTAGTAAAGAACGGCGAGGCAGAGAAAATTTACGGCGTTTCAGATATCAAGAAATATTATAAGCTTTAATAAGGTAAAGTAAATTTATGTATGATATTATTATCATCGGCGGTGGCCCTGCTGGGCTTACCGCCGCTCTGTATGCACGCAGGGCTGACAAAAATGTGCTTGTAATTGAAAAAGAGACCTTCGGCGGTCAGATAACCTTTTCTCCGAAGGTGGAGAATATCCCGGGCTTTTTAGAGCTTTCGGGCAATGAATTTGCAGAAAAACTCGTAGACCAAGTGGTAAATCAGGGCGCTGATTTTGAATCCTGTGAGGTGCAAAGAATTATTGACGGCGAAACTAAAACCGTCGTAACGGATTCGGGCGATTTTGAGTCTAAAGCAGTTATTATTGCCACAGGAGCTAAACACAGAACATTAGGGCTCCCCGGTGAAGAAGAGCTTATCGGTGAGGGAATTTCATTTTGCGCAGTTTGCGACGGTGCTTTTTACAAAAACAAGACTGTTGCAGTTGTGGGTGGCGGAAACTCTGCCTTGCAGGAGGCTATCTTGCTTTCCGATTTGGCAAAAAAGGTTTATGTTATTCAAAATCTTGATTTTCTTACAGGTGAGCAAAAGCTTCAGGAACAGCTTCGTTCTAAAGAAAATGTTGAAATAATTTGCGGAACAGTTCTCAGCGGTTATAAATCAAACGGGAGCGATATTGTAGGAGTTACCGTTAAAAACCAAAATGACGGGGCAGAGAGCGAAATATCTCTTGACGGCGTTTTTCTTGCGGTCGGTCTTGTTCCTCAAAACGATTGCTTTGCAGATGTTATCGAGCTTGACGAGCGTGGGTACGCTTTGGCTGATGAAACCTGTAAGACGAAATCAAAGGGTATTTTCACAGCAGGTGACTGCCGCACAAAGCGTATCCGTCAGGTAGCCACAGCGGCGGCAGACGGCGCTGTTGCAGCGCTTGCGGCCTGTGATTACATAGACTCGCTTTAATACTAAAGTAAATATGGCAAAATGCAGTAAAATAACGGCAAATTATTGTCGTTATTTTTTTAACATTTGGGACTTTTTCGGTTGAAAAAAGCTATTATTTTTGTTAAAATATTATAAATATGTATAACTTTCTGAAAGGTCTCTTATTATGGAGCATAAAGCAAAGATAATTGCCGTTGCCGGAAAGGGCGGAGTCGGCAAAACTTCAGTTTCCGCAACTGTTGTAAAGCTGCTAACTGAAACTTATCCCGACAAGCGAATTTTGGCAATAGATGCGGACCCTGCAATAGGGCTTTCAACCGCTTTGGGAATAGATGTTAAAATGACGATTGACGATATTCGCAAAGAATTTGTAAACGAGGTTGAAAACGGAAAAGTCCGTGCCGCCATTGAAACGCTCAGCGATGCACGGTTTAAAATGTTTGACGCCCTTGTTGAAACCGACAAATTTGCATTTATCGCAGTGGGCAGGCCCGAAAGCGCGGGCTGTTACTGCAAAGTAAATGCATATCTTAAAGAGGTTATTTCCGTTCTGTCAGCGGATTTTGACTATGTGGTAATAGACGGTGAGGCAGGAATTGAACAGATTAACCGCAGAGTAATGGAAAAGGTTACACACCTGATTTTAATAACAGACCCGAGCAAAAAAGGCTGCGGAGTAATAAAGACAGTTAAAGAGATTGCCGATTCACTTGTGATGTATGAGAAAATCGGCGCCATAGTTAACAGAATTCCGGATGAAAACGTAATTCCGCTTATTAACACGGGGGATATACCCGTTTTGTCGTTTATTTCGTCAGATAAAAACTTGGCGGAATTTGATATTGAGGGTAAAAACGTGCTCGATATTCCAAATGATTCACCGATAGTCTGCGGAGTAGAGAGCGCACTTAAAAAGTTAGAAATTATTTAAACATATAGAGGGGAAAGTTATGAAAGACCTAAAACATCTCATTTATTTTGAGAATTTGTTGCAGGAAGCCAACAACGAGCTTGTTGACAAGGCCGTGAAGGACGGCAAAAAAGCGGTAGCATACACCTGCTATCATATTCCCGAGGTACTGCTTAACGTCGGAGATTGTTTTTCCGTTCGCCTGCGGGCTCCGAGAACGGGTTCAATGGATATTGCAACGTATTATATGAGCTCATACCTTTGCGGATATTCAAAAGCCTTGCTTGAAAGAGGAATTGAAGGGGGATACAACTTCCTTTCTGCTCTTATCGGTTCGGAGTCCTGCTCTGAAATGAACAGAACCTATGAGCATTTTGAAGTTTTAAAACTGATTCCAAACGATAAATTCTTTGTTTCAATTTCCGATATTCCCTTTAAAATCGAACCGCACACGGTTAAGCATTATGTAAATCAAATGCAAACGAAAGTCCTTGACAGGCTTCATGAGGTGTACGGTGTTGATATAAGCGAAGAGTCACTCAGAAAAGCAGTAGAAGAGCATAACGAGATTTGCAGGCTTATAACTGAAATCGGCGAGTACAGAAAAGAAGAAAATCCGAGAATTACGGGTTATGAATTTCATGTAATTAACTTAGTTACATATTGTTGCCCGAAATATTTGATTATCGACAAGCTTCGTGAGACTGCCGAAGAGCTTAAAACAAGAGTTCCCGATGAAAAGAAAAATTACAGAGCAAAGGTTGTTGTTGTCGGCTCTGAAATGGATGACCCCGATTTCACAAAGCTGATTGAAGAGTCAGGCGCACTTGTTGTTGCCGACCGTTATTGCTTCGGCTCGCTTCCTGGGCGAGAAGAAATTAAACTTACAGATGAGCACAACGTACTTGAGCAGATAATTCTTCATTATA